>ONMH01000026.1:32016-33726 GCA_900318875.1 uncultured Lachnospiraceae bacterium
ATCGGCAACAGCAGTACCAGGAAGTTCCACCGGCCGGACTGCTCTTCTGTGAAATCCATGAAGAGCAAAAACAAGGTCACACTCTCTTCAAGGGAAGAGGCCATTGCAGAGGGGTACACCCCCTGCAAGCGCTGCAATCCCTAGAGTTTGTATGATAACCCTATCAATCCATTCCAACAGGAAACGGACCCGCAGTATCCCTGCCGGGTCCGTTTTCCTGTCTCTGCATTTCTAATTCTCTTCGCTGTAGGTCTCGAGGAAGCTGTGGTGGACGCCATCCCTCTTGTAGCCAAGGAGCTTGTCCACGCAGACGTTCTCCATTGCGTGGAAGATGTTCGTCTCAATGTCGGGATTTGTCTTTTTGAGCTCTGCAATCAGGCGCTTTGTCTCCGTCCGTTTGTGTCCGGTGTTGGGCTTCCCGTCGCTTGTGATCTGGCAGGTTGTGCAGGTGTCCGTGAAGTGGCAGGCACACTGGATGAAGTGCAGCCGATTTGCATCCCGCCACCTCTTGATGTCCGCCTCCCGGATAAAGTACAGGGGGCGAATGAGCTCCATGCCGGAAAAGTTCTGGCTCTTTAACTTCGGCATCATGCCGCTCCACTGCCCGGAGTAGAGCATCCCCATGAGGACAGTCTCGATGACGTCATCGTAGTGGTGGCCGAGTGCGATCTTGTTGCAGCCGAGCTCCTGCGCCTTCTTATAGAGATACCCCCGGCGCATCCTCGCACACAGGTAGCAGGGGGAGTTCGGCACGGTGTACACCGCATCGAAGATCTGTGTCTCAAAGAACGTGAGCGGGATCCCAAGGAGCTTTGCATTGCTCTCGATGATGTGGCGGTTTGCCTCGTTGTAGCCGGGGTCCATGCACAGGAACACGAGATCAAAGGTGTACTGTCCGTGCTTTTGAAACTCCTGGAAGAGCTTTGCCATCAGCATGGAATCCTTGCCGCCTGAGATGCAGACTGCGATCTTATCCCCGTTCTGAATGAGGTCGTACTTTAAGATGGCCCTTGCAAACGGATTCACAAGGTCCCTGCGGAACTTCTTCTGCAGAGAGCGCTCGATCTCGACGCCGCGCTCCTCATTCTTCGACTCCTTCTGAATCTCATACAGCGCCCAGGCACCATATCCCCCTGTCAGGGAGTACGCATCGTACCCCTCGTCCGCCATCTCCTCCGCCAGGTCCCGGGACACCGTCCCGTACTTGCAGTAGAGGATGATCCTGGTGTCTTTGGAGAAGGGAGAGAGCTTCCTGCCGAGAAATTCCCGGATTTGCTCCGGCGAAAAGAGCATCGTCCCGGGGATAAAGCCGTGGTCGTACTCCTCCTTCGTCCGCAGGTCAATCAGCATGTATTCATCCGGAAGCAGCGCGTCAAACTGCTCCGGGGAAAGTTCCACATCTCTCATAGGGGCCTCTTTTGCATATCCGAAGAACCGGTGGGAAAGGAGAAAATCCAGGGATCGGGAGAAATCTCCGCAGGGAAATCCCGGACCAGAAATTTCTCTCTTGATATTTTGTATTTCCGGTTTCATTCGGCAACAACATATGGTATATTCAGATCTGCTGCGCAGTCACACCCGATTATAGCGGGGCGGCGCGCTGCTGGCAACACCGTCCAGATCCGGGGTGCTCTGTTGATCTGACAGGGCAGCCACAGCAGATTTGTGTAAAACGCTGTATTTTGTCCTTCAACTTTGTGCAGATCTGCT
>ONMH01000009.1:0-8947 GCA_900318875.1 uncultured Lachnospiraceae bacterium
ATATTTTTATACCTCGCTGAAAGTTCCGCATCCGCAGGACTTTCAAACCTGTCCATTCTTTCCCGTCTGCGCGTATCAGCAGACCAGCATACTCCCGACAGGCGATTTTGGCATCGTGCTGTTTTTCACGCTGCGATGACATGCTTCGACGGGACAACTGGGCTCCCCGTCCGGGTCCGCTCCCACGCCACACCCTGCAAAAAAAAGTTTTCCTATGCACTTTTGTGTGCTAAACTGTCCACAACGGACATGCAAGGATGCGTGAGGCCGCAAGGTCGATCACGCATCCTTTTGTTGCTGGAGGGACACTTTCTGCCATGGTGTTCCCCTAAAGAGAAGGAGGATATATCTTATGAAGAAGCATGCAGTTATTGTCCTTGTGTGCTCTGCCCTTGCCGGGGCAGCCCTTGCGGGCTGCGGCTCATCCGCAGGGGGGTCTGGCACTGCCGCTTCCGGAAGCACTTCTGCCTCTTCAGAGGCCGCCGCTTCCACTGCCGCAACGGAAGCTGCCGGGCAGACCCTTGGCAATGCCAACATCGACACCACCACGTTCCTGAAGTTTGCCGATGACAACCCGGACATCGTGGACCCGCAGTGCACGTCAGACTACTACATCATCCCGATGAACTGCTTCGACCGTCTGCTCGAGGTAAAGGTGAACAGCGACGGGACGAGTGAAATCGTGCCGTCTCTCGCAAAGAGCTATGAGGTCTCCGATGACGGTCTGACCTACACGTTCCACTTAAATAAGGGCGTCAAGTACTCGAACGGCGCCGATCTGACCTCTTCCGATGTACTCTACACCTTCAACCGTCTCCTCACCTATCCCAAGGCTGTGAACAACGACATCGCAGAGGGAATCCTGGGCGCAGACAAGCTTGAGAACGCAGAGGCAGACTCCCTCGAGGACGTCGGCGGATTCAAGACGATCGACGACCTGGATTTCTCGATCACCCTCTCCCAGCCCAATGCCTCGTTCCTTGCCCAGCTGACCGTGCCGGGTGCCTCCATTCTCGACGAGGACACGACCGAAGCCGCCGGCGATCAGTTCGGCATCGATCCCTCTGTCACGATCGGAACCGGCCCGTTCGTCTTCAGCTCCTGGACGTTCAACTCCGAGCTGATCCTGACCGCGAACAAGGACTGCTGGTCCGGTGCTCCCGCCTGCGACGGACTCGACATCAAGGTTGTCCCCGACGAGGAGACGCAGCGCATGATGTTTGAGAATGGAGAACTGGACATCCTGGATCTCGACAACACGCCGAGCCAGGCAGACTATTTTCTCGGCAGCGACAAGTACAAGGACCAGATCATCGAGGGACCGCGTGTCGGCATCTACTACATCGCCCTGAATGAGGACATCGAGCCCATGGGCAATGTCGAGGTCCGCAAGGCCATGCAGGAATCCCTGGACCGCCAGTCGATTCTGGATGCGCTCTACGGCGGAAGAGGACAGCTGGAAAACGGCATCCTTCCGCACGGTCTGGTTGGCTTCAACGAGAACCTTCCGGAGATCAAGTACGACGTGGACGATGCGAAGAAGCTCCTTGCAGACGCCGGCTATCCGGACGGCTTTGACCTCGAGCTCGACATCTCCTCCGATGACACCCAGACGTCACAGGATCTGATGGAGATCGTCTCCTCCATGTGGGGAGAGATCGGCATCAACTGCACGATCAAGACGATGGACGATGCCACGCTCCAGGATACCAAGCACAGCGGAGAGCTCTCCTGCTATTCCTCGAGCTGGTCTGCCGACTTCAACGATCCGGATAACTTCATGTACACCTTCTTCGGAAATGAGAAGAACGCAAAGTTCCGGAGCCTGAACTACAAGAATACGGATGCCATGGACCGCGTCACCGCTGCCCGTGCCATCACGGATCCTGACAAGAGAATTGCCGAATATCAGGATCTCGAGAAGACCATCATTCAGGACGATGCCGCCTGGGTGCCGCTGTTCTCGAAGGAGCACCTGTTTGTCGTGAACCCTCAGGTCTCCGGCTTTACGGTCTCCTGGAACGGCTGGTCCAACAACTACTACCACAACGTGTCTGTCAAGCGATAAGATTCCGGATTCGGGTTTTCTTTCCGAACCGCAACAACATACAGCGGGGAGAGTGCAAGAACGCATGCTTCCCGCTGTATCTTTTTTCTCCGCTGCGCCGAACCTGTGCTATGATGAATTTCAGTTTTCGACAGCACTGCACGAAAGAGGTAAAACAAAGTGACTAAAAAAATCGTGAACCGGGTGCTGGTCTCCATCCCGGTGCTCATCGGCGTCATCCTCATCATCTACGTCATGCTGAACGTCATCCCCGGCAATCCCATCGAGGTCATGATGGCGGAACATGCAAGGCAGGATGTCATCGACAGGATCAGTGCCTACTACGGACTGGACAAGCCAGTCTGGGAGCAGTTTCTAATCTACCTGAACAATCTCCTGCACGGGGATCTGGGCGTCTCCTACAAGCTGAACCGTTCGGTGAACAGCCTGATCGCGGATGCGTTTCCCTACACGTTAAAGCTTGCGATCGCAGCTGCCCTCGTCTCCTGGATCATCGGCATCCCTGCCGGTATCCTCTCGGCCATCCGGGAGAATACCATCGTGGACCGCCTGTTCATGGGCTTCTCGCTCCTTGGCGTCTCCATGCCGGTGTTCTGGGCTGCGCTCATCTTTCAGTACATCTTCGCCTACCGGCTCGGCTGGGTGCCGGTGTCCGGCGCAGAGACCTGGCAGTCCTACATTCTGCCGGCCATCGTGCTGGGCTGGAGCAGCGCCGGTACCATCGCACGGCTGACAAGGTCGAACCTCCTGGAGGTGCTCGAGGAGGACTACATCCGGACGGCCTGGGCAAAGGGTCTGTCCCAGGCGGGTGTGATCCTGCACCACGCCTTCAAGAACGCCCTGCTCCCCGTCATCACGATGATGGCCATCCAGGTGGCATCGCTCCTCTCCGGTGCCGTGATCACCGAGACGGTCTTTGCGATCCCCGGCATCGGGCGGCTTGCCGTCGATGCCATCACCAACCGTGACATGCCCCTTCTGCAGGGCACTGTCATCTTCACGACGATCCTGATCATCGCGGGCAACCTGATCGCCGATATCCTGTATTCCGTGATCGATCCCAGAATCCGCGAGAAGTGAGGGCACGCCAACCTGTACACCTGTTTTTCTATCTGAGGTAGACTCTTGAAAAATCTGAAACGATACAGCCCGGAAACCGCCTTTGGCGGCAAGAATGAACGAAAAGACCTGACCTCCTCCGCCAAAAAGGCGAATGACCCGGATGCCAAGCTCTCGGCAAAGGACAGAAAGCGCATCCAGCTCGCTGCCGATCTTGGAGAGGCCGAGACCGGCTGGGACAAGATAAAGATCCTGTGCAGTGAGAACAAGCTCGCAGCGATCTCCTTTGTCGTCATCGTCGTGATCGCGCTGATGGCAATCTTCGCTCCGGCAGCTGCCCCCTATGACCCCACGAAGCAGGACCTTCTGCACCGCCTTGAGGGCATGAGCCCGGAGCACATCTTCGGCACGGACCAGCTCGGGCGCGACGTCTTCTCCCGCATGATCTACGGGGCAAGGGTTTCCCTGGTCATCGGCCTTCTGCCGACCTTTCTCTCCCTCGCCCTCGGCACGGTTCTCGGCCTGATCAGCGGGTACCTCGGCAGGACCGCAGACTTTATCATCATGCGGCTTGCGGACATCACGATGGCCTTTCCGTCGCTCCTTCTTGCCATGGTCGTCATGTACACGCTGGGTGCCGGCATCGTCAACATCTTCCTCGCCCTGACCTTTGTCTCCTGGGCGGGTACCGCCCGCGTGATCCGCTCGCAGACCCTCTCCCTCCGGGAGATGGAGTACATCGAGGCCGCACGGAGCATGGGCGTCTCCAAGTGGCACATCATGTTCCGGCACATCCTGCCGAACTGCCTTCCGAACCTGATCGTGCTGTTCACACTGAACATCCCGGGCTCGATCCTCTCGGAGTCCTCCCTGAGCTTCCTCGGCATCGGCGCCCAGCCCCCGATGACAAGCTGGGGCCTCATGGTCTCGGACGGCAAACAGTACCTGTTCACCAATCCGGTGATCGCCATCGCACCCGGCGTTGCGATCCTGATCCTCGCACTCGCCTTCAACTTCCTCGGCGACGGCGTGCGGGATGTCATGGATCCCTATCTGAACAAGCAGTGAGGAGCAAGGTATGAGTAAGGCAAATACGCTGGAAATTCAGCACCTCCGGACGGTGTTCCACACAAGACATGGCGACCTTGCCGCTGTCAACGACGTGTCCCTCACCGTTCCGAAGGGAAAGATCGTCGGTATCGTCGGAGAGTCCGGCTGCGGCAAGAGCATGACCGCGATGAGCGTCATGCAGCTTATCAGAAAGCCCGGAGAGATCGTCTCCGGAAAGATCCTGTTCAACGGAGAGGATCTGCTCACCAAGACGCCGCGGGAGATGCAGGCGATCCGCGGGGACCGCATCAGCATGATCTTCCAGGAACCCATGACGAGCCTGAACCCGGTCTACACGGTGGGGCATCAGGTCGAGGAGGCACTCCGGATTCATGAGCACCTTCCGAAGGAAGAACTCCAAAGGAGGGCGATCGAGATCTTTGAGGCGGTCGGCATCCCGGAGGCAAAGGAACGCCTTGCTTCCTATCCCCATCAGCTCTCCGGAGGCCTCCGGCAGCGCGTCATGATTGGCATGGCGATGATCTGCAAGCCGGACCTTCTGATTGCGGATGAGCCCACCACCGCTCTGGATGTCACGATCGAGGCACAGATCCTCGCCCTGATGAAAAAGCTCCGGGATGAGAACGGCACCTCGATCCTCCTCATCACCCACAACATGGGCGTTGTCGCCAAAATGTGCGACTTCGTCTACGTCATGTATGCGGGCAGGGTGATGGAACAGGCGGAGGTCTTTGAGCTCTTCCGCAACGTGCAGCACCCCTACACCGCAGGACTCCTCCAGTCCATCCCGCGGATCGACCACGTGGTGGACCGGCTGTACGCGATCCCCGGCGTCGTCCCGAACCTTCTGCACCTGCCGGATGGCTGCAGCTTCTGCACAAGGTGCCGGTATGCGGATGACCGCTGCTTTTCCACAATGCCGGAGCTCAAAGAGATCGCGCCGGAGCACCTGATCCGGTGCTTTTCCACGAATTCTGCCCTCGCACAGGCGGCAGAACAGTCAGAGGAGGTGCAGCATGCCTGAGAACACAAAGCCGGTTCTGCTTGCGGCAGAACACCTCGTCAAGGAGTTCCCGGTGGAGGGTGCCAAAAAGGGTACCGTCGTCCATGCGGTGTCCGATGTAAGCCTTACCCTCTATGAGGGAGAGACCCTGGCGCTTGTCGGAGAGTCCGGCTGCGGAAAGTCCACCCTGGGACGGCTCCTGATCCGGCTCCTTCCCCAGACCTCCGGAAAAGTCCTCTTTGCGGGGCAGGACATCCTCTCCATGAAGGAGAAGGCGTTTGCCCCCTACCGGCGGCAGATGCAGATCATCTTTCAGGACCCCTACGCCTCCCTGGACCCCAGGATGAACGTGACGCAGATCATCGAAGAGCCTCTGCGCGCCAATGGGGTGGGAAAGACAAAGGCGGAGCGTCAGGAAAAGGTCTTAGCGCTGATGGATCTCGTCGGCATTCCCAGGGAGTACGCAAAGCGCTTTCCCCACCAGTTCTCCGGCGGACAGCGGCAGCGGATCGGCATCGCCCGGGCAATCGCCCTGGACCCGAAGCTCGTCGTCTGCGATGAGCCCGTCTCTGCCCTTGACGTCTCGATTCAGGCGCAGGTCCTGAATCTTCTGAAGGACCTGCAGGAACAGAAGCACATGACCTACCTCTTCATCTCCCACGATCTCTCCGTCGTGCGGCACATCTCCAACCGGGTGGCCGTCATGTTTCTCGGAAAGATCTGCGAGATCGGTCCTACGGAGGAAATCTATCTCCATCCGATTCATCCCTACACGAAGTTTCTCCTCGCCTCCGTCCCCAATCCGGATCCCACGAAGCGAAGCGAGGGGGAGGCGCTCCTTACCGGCGACATTCCGAGCCCTGTGACCCCGCCCTCGGGGTGCCGGTTCCGGACGAGGTGCCCGTTCGCAGATGCGCGGTGTGCAGAGGAGGAACCGAAGATGCAGGAGAGAGACGGCCGGCGCTTTGCCTGCCACCACCCTCTGGCGGGATAAGCGAAATCCCAACGAAAAGGAAGCAGCCAGGAATCCCCTGGCTGTTTTTTCGTGCAGCAAAAGGCGCAGGGAGCCGGGATGGGGTTCTCTGCGCGGATACGGATATCGCTGCGCAGAGAGGAATCAGAAGTCCCGGGGGACGCGGGCTGTCCCTTCCAGCAGGACATGCTTCTCTCCCGCCCCCGGCTGAAGTTACAGCGCTGTGCCGGGTTTTCCGTCCTCTGCCTCCCATCCTCTTCGCGGAGAGGATGCGATGCTCGCTGCAGTCGTACAGCCGCTGTTTCGTCTGTGCCAGTGGGAGATTCCGCTGCTGTATGAGCAGGAGATGCGTTTTCCCGACTGCCCGAAGAACAGACCGTTTGTGCCGGCGAAACAGCGGCGTTGATTTTCGACGCCGGAGTGATTCTCAACGCTTATTCCCGCTTGCGGGCTCGGCTGGAACGGCAGCCGGAACGACAAAAGCGCGGCGGGGACGGGTATCCCCGACACCCTCATTTTGGATGACAGTGCTCTGTGCTATGAGCCCTTCTGGGTGCGCACGTTCCAGTTTATCCGGCTGACCATCAAGGCCGGGGACGAGGCAGCAGCCGTGTCCGCACCCCGGGTTCGCAGGACCGGCTGCTGCAGCCCCCTGGGTAGAAAGACTCCGGGACATCTCCCTGCGCACGTTAAAGAGCTGCATGCAGGAATTCGATATGGACTGCCCCTACTACGAGCAGCTGCAGAACGCGATGGACCCCCGGCTGGAGGCGCTGCACCCCTATGCCGTAAGTTCCGATACCGCGCTTGTGCGCAAGGCTCTGATCGACTTTCCTGGTGGTCTGCAGCCGGAGGGACTCATTTCAAGCAAAGCTTCTTCCGCATATCTGCAGATCCTCTCCACGTTCTCCCTGCACGATATTTTCACGCTCTGTGACGATGCAGCCCGCAGAGACGGCCCGGCGCTCCTCCGACTATGCCGCGGGGACATCGACCGCATCTTGGATTGCTATGATGCCCGCATCGGAGCAGACAGTCTGGTGAGCCGCCTGGGCTTCTGGGAGTTTGTGGGCTGGCAGGATGCCGGTAGCCTGACCGCGGGAACGCCTGGATGGTGCGTCGAGGCTGATGGACAGAACCGGGCGGCCGGCTCTGGCAGAGGAATACCGCCAAAGAAGAGAAAGGGTCCTGTCTTCGGTGGAAAAGTTGTGTTTTGACAAGGCATTGGGTCTCTACCGGGAGGGAACGGATTTTCCCCAGTACAGCAGCCATGCACAAGCCTGGGCGGTGCCGAACGGCCTGAAAAAGGGCAGTGACGCAGAAACGCTGCTGCGGACCGCCATGGACCGGGACGGCTGCCTTGTCTACATCTTTTCCACTTCCTTCGAATGGTTCCGTGCGCTGGAACAGGCCGGCATGTTTCCAGAGATGCGCCGGGAACTGCAGTCCTGGATCGATTTGCCGGATCGGAACTGTACCTGCTGTCCAGAGACGCCGACCAACGTTGCCATGCCTGGAGCGCTCTGCCGCTGTATGCGCTGATGCACACCTTCGCGGGCGTCAAGGTTCTGGAGGACGGAACCGTACGGGCCGCGCCGCATTTGGTGGATCTTCCCGACTTCAGCGGACAGACCGCCGCGGACAAAGGACCGGTGGTCTTTGATTACCGCAGGGAGGATGGCGTCTTGCGCTGGCAGATTGCGCTTCCTGTTGGGGTGACCGGACGATTGATACCCAGATGGACGCGAAACCGCGCTGCAGGAAGGCTTCAATTTGATCACAGAAGGAACCTGAAATCGCAGGGACTGCCATTGGGGAAGCGGGAATTTCCGGATCCCTGACACCTTTTTACTTTTCCTGCGTCCCGGTTTTTCCCGCCTTCAGGTCCCCGCTGTCGATGACGCGGAATCCGTTTTTCAGAAGAAGCGCCGCGGTCACGCCTGATCCCGGGACCAGCGTTCCGGTAAAACTCCCGTCATAGCGGCTGTGTACCCCGCAGCTGGGACTCCTTGGCTGCAGAATGACGAGGTCGGGGGCAAACGCCTCCGCGATGGCAAGGCTTCTCTCTGCCCCCAGAAGAAACTGCCTGGTGACATCCTCTCCCGCCCGGTTTATCACCTGCTCTCCGAGGATCTCCGCGGGCACCCGGGGCGTTGGGAGGCCGCCGAGCACCTCCGGGCAGATGCAGCGGACCTCCGCTCCCTCCGCAAAGGAGCATACCGCCTCCTCTTTGTTGTTTCCCCCGTTGTACTTGCAGTTCTTCCCCATAAGGCATGCGCTCACAAGAAGTTTCACCTCGTCTTCCCTTCCGGGAGTCTGTCTGCTCCCACCCGCTCCCGGCCGCGGAGGCCGGATCCTTCTGTCACCGTAATAAAGAACCGGCGAAAACCCCGCAACTTGCTGCGGGGATGAAAGCCGGCTTTTCTTTTCTTGATATATACGTATAAATCATAGAATCGCTCCTGTGCGCGATTTTTTCCACCGTCTTTTTCCGCATGTGCAAAAAGCCCCCGGGAAGATCTTCTCTTCCCGGGGGCTTTCCTCTTGCTGTATAACTGACTGGTCTCCGATCAGTCGGGCAGACTGCAATGGGCGATCAATGGATCTCGATCTGCTTCGTCTCCTTCTTCTTTGCGGCTGCGGCCGTATTCGGTACGTTCAGCGTGAGAACGCCGTTCTCATACTTTGCGCTGATCGCTTCGGGCTTTACTTCCCTGCCGACTTCAAAGGATCTCTCATAGGAGGCCTCGCTCCGCTCTCTGCGAAGGTACTT
>ONMH01000009.1:8975-32622 GCA_900318875.1 uncultured Lachnospiraceae bacterium
GGAAGATCTGCGGTGATCGTGAAGTGATCGCCGTTGTCCACGACATCGGTCTTCATCGCGAGCTTCTGAAGATCCCTGTTCATCTCATTCCAGCTGCTGCGGAGTGCTCTTGCGTATCTCCTGCCCTCCTTGCGGGCGTGGCGCTCCACGCTCTTTGCAGCCTCGATCTCATCCTTTGAGGGCTCCACATCGACAACCGGAACAACCTCAAACGGATCATACGGATCAAAGAAATCATCCATCATCTCATCAACATCATTCGTCCAAACCATAGGCATTAACATAAGTCATTCCTCCTTTACAAGCGGGAATGGTACCGTTGTTTCTGCGGCAGGTTCCTGCAACGCTGTTGTTTTTGCTGTCTCTCGGGATTCGGGGGTCTCTTTCCTCGAGATCCTTCTGATTGTTCATCGGGCCTCTTGGGATCTTTCCGATCTCCTTTCCCTCCTGATACTTATTGTTATAGCACATGTATAACGAATGTCAAGCATAGATCAAAAATATTTTCAACTTTTTTAAGGACAGAGCAGATGCGTTCTCGCAGCGGATCCGAACCTGCTGCCACAGGGGATCCTTCTCTTCCCTGTCTCTGGCTTCTCTTTTTGAAATGGCAGCTCCGATCCGCGCTTGAAAAAACAAAAAACCGATCCGCTGCCGGATCGGTTGTGAGGGGGAGTAGTGTTATGAAAAAGCTGTTTTCTGTCAGCTGCTCCGAAGGGCTCTGTCAGCTCCCTTCGGACAAAGTAAAGATACCAGGTCTTTGTGTCCTGATCTTGACGGGTCTGTGACAGTTCCGTGAACTTTCTCTTCCACGCCCCTCCTCTGCCGTGCACCGCCAAGCGGAAGCGGTTTATTCACAGGTACCTTGCAGTTCAAAAGGTCATGATCCGCTTGTCCGCAAGACGCTCCTTCTGTCCGGTAACCGCCCGGGCAAAGATCGCCATCCATGGCTTTGCGGGAAGTGCAGCCATGATCGGCACGGAGCAGGGCATTTTCCTGATGAAGCATCGCGCAGACGGTGATGTCAAAGAACTACCCCCTGGTGCCGTCATCGTACACGAAGTGGATTCCCTCTTCCCGCACGGGGCCTTGGATCCCCTCCCTTGCCGGGCCTTCCTCAAAGGTCCCCCGTGACGCCTTCTGCATCCTGCCCGGCTGCCGTTCCGGTCAGACGATAGGTTCCGTTCACTCTTTCAGGAGCAGAAAGAAGACGCGGCAGATCCCGTCCCCGGAAAACACCCCGGCGAGGCCGATCTGGGACAAACGCTTCTCCTGTGCGGGCGCCCGGAGCACAATTGCCATGGTCTCGTATCGACGTCCCTGCATTGGCATACCCCTCGTTTCTCACCGGAGGGCAGAGAGCCTTTGATCCAGCGCGTCCAGGACAGCGCTCATATCCTCCCTGCTGTACTGTTCGGCCAGGCTGCGCAGAGAGCGCTTCTCCTCCTGCTTCGGGACGTCTGCCATCTGTGGCAGTGCCTCCAGGATGCAGACTCTTGTCTCCGGCTTGGCAAGCAGATCCATGGAGCAGACACTGCAGAAGGCACTGGCGGAGGCCATGTTGTTCTCGACCGCATAGAGGATGCGGGGACCATGGCAGAGCTCATCTCGGTCTCCGACACGATGTACGGCGATTCCATCCGCAGGGTCCACCGCTGCCGCACAGACAGCGCTCTCTCAAGCCCCATCCGCCTCGCCTGTGACTACATCGCTATGCACCTCCGGGCGCCCCTCTCCCTGAACACCCTGGCAGAGCTCACGGGCTGCACGGGGTACTACTTCTCGCGCAGGTTCAAGAAGGAGGCGGGGAAGTCCCCAGCAGACTACATCACAGAAAAGGAGATCGA
This sequence comes from uncultured Lachnospiraceae bacterium, assembly GCA_900318875.1. Lineage (GTDB taxonomy): Bacteria > Bacillota > Clostridia > Lachnospirales > Lachnospiraceae > CAG-791. The sequence continues at coordinate 10,823 of ONMH01000009.1, forward strand.
GCGGGCGAGACAGCTCCTGGTGAGCACCAACCTCCCGATCCAGGACATCAGCGACAGCCTGCAGTTCTGCTCCCGGAGCTATTTCTCCACGGTCTTCCAGCAGCTGCCCAGCGTCTCGCCTTCCCGATACCGCGATGCCGCAATGAAAGAGAAGACATGAATCTGCGCGCATGCAAAGGCCCCGGTACTGCAGAATACCGGGCCTTTGCTGCGCAAATGGCTGTTTTTCTGTTCAGTCCGGCTGCTTCTTTTCCAGCCAGTACTGCTGGGGCATTGTTCCGACTTTCTTACGGAACAGTCTCACGAAGCAGGAGCTGTAGGAAAGCCTCCTTTCTTCGAGATTTTCACGATGGAAAGATCTGTCTTTTCGAGCAGCTGCTTTACCATCTGCAGTCTCTTGTCGATGATGTAGTTTGAGATCGACCTTCCCGTGCGGCTGCGAAACAGACGGGTGAGATAGTCTGGGTTCCTGTACACCGCAGCAGCCAGTTTCTCCCTTATGATCGGACCGGACAGTCTTATTCTCCGAGAAATTCCCGGTCAATTGTCACGGCAATCCCTGGCGCCGCGCTGACAGACAGGTCCACCTGTCCGCTGCTTCGCACCATGGACACACGAATGTCTCCCGACACCGAGTGATACACCGCCTCCGCCCGGTCCATGGTGGCTGGAAGATACGGTTTTACCAGGACCTTCCGGAAGCCCGGTGCCAGCGGCCGGATTCCCGCGATTCCGTCGTAGTACCACTCGAGGATATGTCCCATCATGTCATGGCAGTGAGATCTCGGATTCTTCTCCCAGTACTCCCCAAGGGTCGTAAAGCCATCCTTTACAAATGCATAGTAGGACGGATGCTCTTCTCTCATGATGAACTCTGCGATGAGATCGTTCATCCCGTACCGGGAGGCCGCCTGGATGATGTAGGGCATTCCAACCTCGCCGGAGACAAACGCCCCTTCCCGGACAAGGCTTTCCTTCAGCGAGAGAACCACATCCTCCTCGCATGCCTCCGGCACCATGCGGAAGAACAGCGGCATTGCCTCGCAGGCCTGTGTGGTGACGAAGGCATCTGCATGATCACAGCTCCGATACGCATAGTGCCCGTTGTCCTGCCTCTGCAGGAAGACTGCGTTATACGTTGTCCGGATTTCTTCCGCAAGGCCTTGGTACCTGCTTTCGTCCTGATCCTTTCCAAGGATACCTGCAAAGCGCGCCATGGCCTTTGTGTCTGCATAGAGAAGCGCAGTCTCGACATTCTCCCTCGCATACTCTCCCCTGGGATTTCCCCAGTCGCCAAGGCCGTGGGAGATCATGCCGCGCGCTGTCCGCTTCGTGAGAAGGTGGGCGAGGTAGCGTGTGCCCATGGAATAGTTTTCGGCAATCACCTCCCTGTCCCCGTAGAACAGGTAGTGCCAGTACACGCCGAGGATGGAGGAACTTCCCCAGCCGATGATGTCATAAAAGCTCCCCATCCCCGGAACGGGCAGGACGTTCGGCACGTAGCAGGGGCACTGGGAGGGCACGAGGCCGTCCCCGGGATAGACCCTGTTCCCCTCATGGTCGTAGAAGAAATCCTCCTTTGTGTGCTGCCCCGCCCGCATATCCGCAAAGAATTTCCTCCAGAGGAGGTTCCCGTCCTTTGCAAAGAAGATCGAGGGTGCCATCAGGTGATTCGGCTCCTGCCAGGCAAAGCGCTCGATGGTCGGGCAGTCCGTGTGGACACTGACCATGTTTGCCTCGATGGCCTTTTCGACAAGGTCATAGACCTGCAGATACCGCACATCGTCGCAGGCAAACGTCCCCGCCTCCTTCCAGGCGCTGGTGATCGCGTCAGCCTGAATTGAGACGGCCTCTGCACCGCCTTCTGTCTCCACGCCGACATACCGCCCTGCGAAGTATGTGAACTGCATCCGGAACGTCTCCTCCCCGATTCCGCCGAGGATCAGGGTGATCTGGCTGTCCACCTCGCACCAGTCCTTTGCAGTCTGATCGACGTCGCCGTCACTCCCAAGCTTCTCTGCAGGGAAGAGGCGGATCACACTCCCCCTTGGTCCTCTTGCGCGGACGGTGAGCATGGCAGACATGTTTTGGGAAAAGTCGGATACTGCACGCCTTCCCACCGTTCTGATCTTCTTTCCTTCATAGGTATGGATCACCCGAATCGGCGGCTGGAACTGCTCCACAAGCTTTCCGGAGGGTGCCTCCCCTTCCGGCACGATCTCTGCGCAGGGCCAGTCGCTGTCATCAAAGTCTGCCGTGTTCCAGCCGGGCTGAAAGAGCCTGTTGTCAATGGTTTCCGATCCGTAGACGTTGCTCATGACAACCGGTGAGGGAGCCGTCTTAAACGAATCATCCGCCGTGATCCCATCAGAGGATCCATCCTCATAGGTCAGCGTCAGTGTAAGCGCAAGAACCAGCACATCAGAGAAAGGGCGGTAGGGATTGGGATTGGGCGGCATGAAGTCCGCAAAGTGAAACGTGTAGTGCTCATCGGTCTTGATAAACCAGCCGTTGCCCACAGCCACGCCGATGCAGTTCTCCCCCTTCTGCACAAGATCTGTCACATCAAAGATCACGTATTCGATCCATTTGCGGTAATCCGTCCAGCCGGGGTCGAGCTCATGGTCTGAGACCTTTTTTCCGTTCACATAGAACACAAACTGGCCAAGTCCGCAGACTTTTGCCACAGCCTTTCTCACCTTCTTATCGACCGTGAACGTCTTTCTTGCAAGGAACGGTGTCTTCGTTCCTGCACTGATCCAGGTAATCTTGCTGACCATGTCCGTGAACCTCCTTCTTTGCTACTTCCCTGCGCGCATTCAGGGTGCTGATGACAAGACTCTCCTCCTCATCATAGTGATAGAAGATCTTCAGAATCAGGAAGCCCGCCACCTCAGCGATCCCCGCATCCAGGCGTACAGAGAGATGATTCCGGCATTTGCTGCCGCAGACTGCTGTGCCTGGTTCTGCACATACCCCGTCAGGGAGAGCACCCAGCCGACGCTTGCCATCGCAAGGCCGGAGTTCAGCTTCTGCGAAAAACTCGTAATTGCGGAACCCATGCCCTCAATTCTCCGGTTCGTCTTATACTCGCCGTAATCGATGCCATCGGCAAACAGGGCGCTGACCGGCACCGCGAGAAACCCGGTGACAAGGCCTGCGAACACCGTGCCCACAGCAAGAAGCGGAACAGAGGTGAGATACCCCGCAATGCCGCGCAGGGTGTTTCCGATGAGCTGTCCGAAGATTCCGATGTACATGGATTCCTTTTTCCCAAACTTCTTCAGGCACAGGCCGACAACAAACAGGATTCCCGCGAGAATCGAGTTTGCCGCTTCTGGGAAATCTGCAAGACCGTATGCGAGCTTCTCCGACAGTTTCAGTTTGTCTGCTTTCGTGAAGATATCCTCCCTGCAATACCTGCAATCGTTCTGTAGCTTCCGGGCCCCTGTGATCAGTTACAGGGTATCATGCGGACAGGCGCTGAGGCAGTGCGAAAGCAGGCACGAAAAGGTATCAATTGCGACATCGTGGTGGTAGGATCGGGAGGGAGGGATTCGGGACATGAAGCAGAGGGAACTGACAAGAGAGGAATTGCTCCTAAAGGAGATCTGCCGGAATCACCCGGAGCGTCGGCTCGATGCGCCGCATCAAATGCAGGAAGTAAGGGACGTTCTGCGCCTTGCCTTTGACGACAGTACGGAAAACATGTCGGAGGAGAATCTCGAAGAACCGATCTTTATCCCGGAGGATCTCGATGTGTTCCTCGTGTGGCATGAGCGCTATCTCCCCTCGTTCTGGCACAGACACAGCTTCTTTGAGCTCTCCTATGTCCTTTCCGGCTCTGTCACAAATGACCTGGAGGGGAAACGGCTTCTGATGCACCAGGGAGATATCAGCATCCTCGCCCCCGGCATCTCCCACGCTGTCGGCGCCTTCGAAGACAACGCGGTGATGGCAAACATCCTGATCCGGGAGAGCACCTTTGAGGAGACCTTCCTTGCAAAATTCCGGGGAGATGACATTCTCTCGACCTTCTTCACCCGCGCGTTCTACCAGAGCGAAGGCTTTCCCTATCTCCTCTTTCACACGGGAGAGGACAGCTCCCTGGCGTCGGCCCTTGCGGAGATGGAAGGGGAGACAAAAGGCCACCGGAGCTTTCGGCGGCAGATGCTGAACGTCTGTCTGCAGAAGTTCTTCCTGGAACTTCTGCGACACCATGAGAGCCACATCGACCTGCCGGAGCTTCGCCTTATGAAGGGGAGTGAGAACCTGATCTACATCCTGCAGTACATGCAGACCCACTGGAACAGCGTCACTTTAAAGGAGATGTCCTCCTTCTTTCATTACAGCGAGCGGCAGCTCCAGCGGATCATCAAGGCTGCCACCGGCCGCACCTTCGAGGAGAACACGCAGGCGCAGAAGATGCTCCACGCGAAAACTCTTCTCACAACAACCACCCTTCCGGTCGCCGATGTCGCGGAGCGCTGCGGCTTTTCCTCCCTGAACAACTTCCGGAGGATCTTCGGGAGAACCTATGGCATGACCCCAAGGCAGTTTCGTCAAAGTTCTTCTGTTTGACAACTGCTGCATCTTCGTTCTTCGCATGGGCTGCCTCAGCCTGGAAGAAAATTCCGGCATGGCGTCCGTATCGAAAAACGGCAAAACAAAAATTTTTCACTTTGTTCCCTGACGGAAGACTTCAAGGTGCTCCCTGACCCCGGCCATGGTGATCCGGATCAGCTCGTCCATGATAACAGCCATTTCCTCCGGGGAGCGCTTCTGCCCATACTGCATCCAGTAGGTCAGCATGGCCATGCAGCCGCCGGAGAGATAGCAGTAGAGGATCTTTTTTAAGTCATCATCGTACTCCCTGCTGTCTGCAAACATCGGATTGTCGGCAAAGAGCGGGTAGCAGCTGCCGATGAGGCGCCCTGCCAGCGCAGGATCCCCGTTTGGTCCAAAGAGAGGCCAGTAGCGGACCATGTTTTGCTGCAGAATCTGGAGTATTTCCGTCAGAGTCTGCACAACGCCCGTGACCCGGATGCGTCCCACCGCCTCCCGGAAAGAAGTCTGCAGCTCCCGCTCTGTCTTGTCCAGAAGGTCAAAGACATCCAGGTAGTGCTTGTAGAAGGTGGTCCGGTTGATCCCCGCCTCTTTGCAGATCTGCGTCACGGAGATCCTTGAGGCCGGCTTCTCCCTCAGATGCTGCAGAAAGATCTCCTGCACTCTCCCCTTCGTGCTTCGGATTCTGGCATCCTCCCGCTTGGGTTTTGTCTCTTCCATATCTGATCTGCTCCATTTCCCGTTCCCAGCCACTGCTCTTTTTCCTCCGCAGGAGACAGGCAACACTTTTGCAGAGATTGATGACTGTTCGCCGCGCTCTGCCCCCGATACAATCATAGCAACAGTTGTCGAATATCTCATCCCCTGCCGGGATCGGAAAGGACTTTTTATGACCCGCTACGAAAAGCTCTACACACAGGCGAGTGTCTGGAGCGCCATCTTCCAGATGGCGGTTCCCGCCCTTGTCGTCATGCTCCTCATGGTCTTCTACAACATGGCCGACATGATCTTTGTCGGCCAGCTCGGCAGCACCGCCATGGTCGCCTCGATCTCCATCGTGAGCCCGCTCTTCTCGCTCCTGATGGCCGTCGCCACCATGGTCGGCTTCGGAGGCTGCACCTATATCACAAACGCCCTCGGTGCCGGAAATCTGGAAAAGGCAAAGGAGATCTCCAGTGTCTCCTTCTGGTTTTCACTCCTGTTCTCGCTCCTTTTGATACCGGTGCTCCTTCTGCTTCGGATGCCGCTCCTTTCCCTGCTCGGCGCCACAGAGGATACCCTTCCCTTTGCCAGCCGCTACTACGCCATCCTGACCCTGGGCGCTCCCTTCATGGTCCTCTCCACCATGATGGGCAGCATCATCCGCTCCGAGGGCGCCATCCGGGAATCCATGCTCGGCAACATCACCGGCACCATCACAAACCTTGTTCTGGATCCCCTGTTCATCCTCGCCTTCCACTTTGGCGTGTCCGGTGCCGCTGCGGCAACCGTCCTCGGGAATGCGGTTGCAACCCTCGTCTATGCCCTGTTCACGAGAAAGTCTGAGATCCTTGCGGTCTCCCCTGGCCTTGCCGCAAGGCACTTCTCCCACATCGGCATGGTGCTCGCCCTCGGCCTTCCCAATGCGGTCAGTACGATCCTGAGCGGCTTTGCCTCCTCGTTTTCCAACAACCTGCTGAAGGCTTACGGCACGGATGCCATCGCCGCAATGGCGGCAGCCGGCAAGACCTCCCTTGTCATCACCATGCTGATCATGGGCATCTGCATGGGCTGCCAGCCGCTGCTTGCCTACAGCTACGGCGCCGGGGACGAGAATCGTCTCGGGAAGATCCTGCAGGATCTGCTGCTTCTCACGACCCTGATCGGGATCGGCGCAGCGGCAGGGTGCTTTTTCGGAAGAGTGCCGATCATCCACCTGTTCCTGAAGGATCCCTCTGCCGCCTCCCTCGCGGAGTCTCTCGTCCCCTGGCTCGTCGTCGGCTCCCCGTTCATAGGCATCTACTACCTCTCCACCAATTACCTGCAGGCCTCCCAGAAGGCAGGGAGCGCCATCGTGCTCTCCGTGCTGCGCCAGGGCGTCATTCTGATCGCCGCCCTGTACGTGTTCAACCGTCTGTTTGGCTTCCATGGCATTGCGATGTCCCACATGGTTTCCGACATCGCCTCAGAGGTCATCGCCGCGATCTGGCTCTTCCGGGTGCGGCATAGGGCACGACCCGTTTCTTCACCGGCAGCACAGCCGGATACCATCTGAAGTTCTGTCTGCCCGCTCTCCGGAATCCTCCGGGGAGCTTTTTCACGCCCTGGTTCTGCCTGCCTCCAGGTCCTCGCTGTCGATGACAGGAAATCCGTTTTTCATCAAAAGGTCTGCTGTCACGCCTGCCCCCGGAAGGAGCGTTCCCGTAAAGGTCCCGTCGTACCGGCTGTGCACCCCGCAGCTCGGGCTCCTTGGCTGAAGGATGACAAGGTCGGGATCAAACTTCTTTGCAATGGCAAGGCTCTTTTCCGCGCCAAGCCGGAACGGAAGGTCCACGTCCTCTCCCTCCTTGTTTACCACCCGCTCTCCCCGGAGCTCCGAGGGCACCCGGGGCGTCGGGAGGCCTCCCAGCACCTCCGGACAGATGGTGCAGACTTCATTCCCCTCTGCAAAGGCGAGCATCGCCGCGTTTTTGTTGTTTCCTCCGTTGTACTTGCAGTTCTCTCCCATAAGACATGCGCTCACAAGCAGTTTCATCGTCTTTTCCCTCCCGGGAGCATCCTCTGTGCTTCCCAGCTGTTTTCCTGTTTCCGGATAATGATCCCCCCTGTGTCCCATTTTTTCTACCCTGTTTTTTTCTGCACGCAAAAGAACCCCGGGAGGAATGCGGGGTTTTCGCCGGTTCTTTATAACAACCGGACAAGGTGCACCAGGAGAGCGATGCCCCCTGCCGGTACAAGGAGCATGTACAGGCAGCAGGTGCCGCAGCACCCGGTGCCGCCCCCGCTGCCCTGGTGCTTTGTACCCTCCTCCCACATGCGGTACTCCATGTAGTCGTCAAAGGCATCATCGCTTCTCCCATTCCCGTTCCAGTCGTGAAACATCGTTCTCCCCCTTTGCGTTTACCAGACTAAGAACATTTTTTCAAAATTTCTTCCTTTTGCAGGCGGCTTACCAGGGCAAGTCCCGGGGCTTTAACCCGCCGCCCGCATTTTATGTCACACCCTCCCGGTGTGGGACTTCCCATGACAACCACCTCCTGTTCTGTCCGCTCCGGACAGAGACAGTATAGTCCTTTTTGTCAGAAGTCGTTGTACATTCAAATGTACAATTTGGAATGTTTTTATGCATACATGTATACAAAAAGAGGAATGCCGCTGCCCATGCAGCATGCGTTCCTCCGTGGTTCTCTGTGATGTTTTCTGTTTCTATCCCTGCTGCAGGGAACCCTCCAGGTAGGTGTTCAGTCCCGACTGCGTGCCGCCGTCGAATTCATAGCAGCGAATTCCCGCCTCATCCAGAAGGTGCTTTGCCCTCGGCCCGAAAGCCCTGCAGACCACCGCATCCGCCTGCAGCTCCTTCAGCTGCCGGACCACGGACTCTGTCTTTTTGTCCTGAATCAACAGCATGTTTTTGCGCACCATGCGCTTTTTCAGCACCGTGTAAAACACGAAGCAGTCGGCGCGCTCAAAGATCGGAATGTCCTTTCCTCCCTCATACGCCACCGCGACAAACTCGGTCTGAGGCGTCTTCTGCAGTATGACCGTATCATCCTTCCTGTGAAACAGCATGGCCTGTCCTCCTGTTGAAATACGCATCTAATTCTAGTACGTGTTCCAAAACTTCGCAATCCCGGGTCTCCGGCTCCGGAATTTTCCCCCTCTCCTGCAACCTGCCCTTTGCGGCTGTTGTCATTTAGGGTGCAGGACGATAAAACATGTGATATCGATGCACAGAAATACAGCAGGAAAACAAAGAGATGAAAGACGAAGAAATCATTGAACTCTATTGGAATCGGGACCAGCGCGCCATCCGGGAGACACAGAACAGCTATCAGCGGTACTGCGGAAAGATCGCGGGGAACATTCTCGCAAGCTTTGAGGACCGGGAGGAGTGCCTGAACGACACCTGGCTCAACGCCTGGAACTCCATTCCCCCGCAGAGGCCGGAGAGCCTGAAGGCATATGTGGGGAGGATCACGAGAAACTTATGTCTCAACCGGATCAAGCATGACAGCGCCGGGAAGCGCTCCACCGGGGAGGCAGACGCCTCCTTTGAGGAGCTTGCCGAGCTGGAGAGCTTCTCCGAGGACAGCGTGGAGGCCCAGATCAGTGCAAAGGCCATCGCAGGGGAGATCAATGCATTCCTGGCGGCGCAGCCGGCAGACAGGAGAAAGGTCTTCGTCAGGCGCTATTTCTACTTTGACAGCATTCAGGAGATCGCAGAGCGCTATGGACTGAAGGAGAGCACCGTCAAGTCGACGCTCCTTCGGATGCGCAGAGAGCTGGCAAAGCAGCTGGATACCCACATGGGAGGAACAGAAAAATGAGAACTCTGATTGCAGAGGCGATGAACGAAATTGATGACAGATACATTCTGGAGGCAGATGCACAGCCGGCGAGGGCAAAGCGCGCTGTGTTTCCACGGGTGGCAAGATGGGCCATCGGAATCGCCGCGGCGCTCGCCGTCTCCGTGATGGTCCCCAACCTGAGCAGCCAGGCGGCAGAGGTGCTCGGAAAGCTCCCCGTTGTGGGCGCCTACTTCCGGCTTGTGACCTTCCGCGACTGGGACTATGATGATACAAACCACTCCGCCAGTGTCCACGTGGAAAATGTCGACGCAGCCGGCGCCGCAGCAGGGAGTGCCGCTGCCGAGGCTGCATCGAACATCAACCTGGACATGAACGTCATCACCGATCAGCTCATGGAAGAGTTCAAGGCGCAGATCAAGGCAGACGGGTACTCCGCACTCGACATTTCCACGGATGTGGTCACGGACAATGACCGGTACTACGTCGTAAAGCTCTCCACCTTCGTCTCACAGGCGGACGGCTACCAGGAGACCCACTACTACACGATCGACAAGACAACCGGAGAAGAGGTGACGCTGAAGTCTCTGTTTGCCGGCACCGACACAGACTACATCACCGCCATCAGTAATGAGATCAAGCGGCAGATGGAGGAGGCCATGAAGACGGACAGCAGCAAGTCCTACTGGCTCCATGACGAGGACCTCGGCGGCGAGAACTTCAGCAGCATCACGAACAGCTCGCAGTTCTATATCAATGCGGACGGAAGGCTTGTCATCGTCTTTGCCGAGGGCGAAGTGGCGCCGATGTTCATGGGCGAGCAGGAATTCGTCATGCCGGAGAGCATCTGGAAGTAAGCAGAAGCGGCAGAAATAAGCATCGCAATAACAGAGGAGCGGAGGAAGGGCCGGTGCGTCTTTTCTCCGCTTGCTTTTTGCTCTCTGTCCGTTTGCCGGCAAAAACTGGCTCTTGAAGCTTTTCGGGAATCGTGGTAGAGTAACGCCGTTACAAAAGTACATATGGTTAAATTGGAAACGCACAATCCTCCAGGGATGATAACGAACAACACATATCATTGCCCGGAGGATTTTTTATGCCCAAAACAAAGTTTCAGAATGTCGTCTTCACTGCCATCATGGCCTTCTGCATGGTCTACGGGATGATCGTCTACAACATCTCCCTGAACCTTGGCGGGGTCTCTCCCACCTGCTTTCTTGCCGCATTCCATGAGATCCCGATCATGGTGCCGATTGCCTTTGTGCTGGAGATCTCCATCGTGGGGAAGCTTGCCAGAAGGATCGTCTTCTCTGTGCTCCGTCCCACCGACCGGCCGCAGTTTATCACCTATGCGATGTCCCTTGTCATCTGCGCGATCATGTGCCCCATCATGAGCCTTATCGCCACGATCCTCTTTAAGGACAGCAAAACTTTCAGCACCTTTATCCAGACCTGGGCTATGAACTTCCCGATGGCGCTCCTATATCAGATGTTCTACTGCGGCCCCTTTGTGCGCCTTATCTATCGCACCCTCTTCCGTGCGGAGAAGGCGGCTGAAGCGGATGCCGTCTCCAAAGAAGAGTCCAAAGCTCTGTCCCGCATCTCCGCATTGTTGATAAAAAGCGCCCTCACTGGCCGCCCGGTTTCCCGGGGAGCCCGTGCGGGGCGCTTTTGTCTCTTCTGATACTTTCCGGTACATCAGAAGCCTTCCTGTCCAGCTGTCTTTGCCATCCTGCCTTTTCGCAGATGCCACGAAATAGTATACTGAAGAAGGCAGCCTGCCAAAGACTTGCAGGCAGAAAGGGTTTGCATGGACGAAAGGCTGGGTGCGGTGCTGGAACAGATGGGACGGATTGTCATCGACGGGTCCATGGGAACTGCGCTGAAGGAGCAGGGCTTGCGCCTTGACACCAGGCTCTGGACGGCACAGTGCCTCATCGACCGGCCGGAGCTTGTGGAGACCGTGCACCGGAACTACTTCCGGGCCGGTGCCGACTGCGGCATCACGGACAGCTATCAGGCATCGATCCCGGGGCTCTTGGAGAGCGGATACAAGAGGACACAGGCGGAGGAGATCATCGCCCGCTCCGTCCGCGTCCTGAAGCGGGCAAGGGAAACCTGGTGGCAGGAAGAGGGCAGGTTACAAAACCGTGCCTTTCCCCTCTGCCTTGCCTCGGTCGGCCCCTATGGCGCCTACCTTGCAGACGGGTCGGAGTACCGGGGCAGGTACGGGGTCAGTCAGGAGGCGCTCCGGACCTTTCACAGAAGGCGGATCGAGATCCTGCTCTCGGAATCGCCGGATCTACTCCTCTTTGAGACCCAGCCCTCCCTGGAGGAAGTCCTGGTTGAGACCGGTATTGCAGAGGAGCTTGGCGCAGACTACTGGGTGAGTTTCTCCTGTCTGGACGGGGCGCACCTCTGCGACGGGACCAAAATCAAGACCGCTGCAAAGGCGCTCTCGAAGGATCACCCGCACCTTGTGATGATCGGCGTCAACTGCACAGCGCCAAAGTTCATCGTGCCGCTGATAAAGGCGCTTCGCGCGGTCACAGATCTTCCTGCTGCGGCATATCCAAACAGCGGTGCCGTGTATGATCCGAAGACAAAAACCTGGACCGGGGACGGATCCCCCGAAGCTTTTTATGGGTATGCTCTCTCCTTCTTTGAGGCAGGGGCGATGGCAGTCGGCGGCTGCTGCACCACAGACGAAAGGCACATCCGGCAGGTGACAAGGGCAAGGGCGGATTACCTCAGGGAGCCGCGGAGAATTTTGAATCAGTGAAAGACCGCCGTGCGTACGGCGGAGCAGAAAGGAGACGAAATGGACATTCTGGAGAATCTGAAGACAAGGCGAAGCATTCGGAAGTTTACGGCAGAGAAGGTGCCGGAGGAGCTTCTCTCCCGCGTTGTGGAGGCGGGCCTTTATGCCCCCACCGGCATGGGAAGACAGGCATCCATTATTCTGAAGATCACGGACCCTTCCACCGTGCGGGCACTCGGCCTTGTCAACGGGAAGATCATGACTGGGAAAGAGGACGTGGATGCCTTCTACGGCGCACCGGCAGTTCTGTGCGTGCTCGCCCCGAAGGACGATCCTACTGCAGTCTGGGACGGGAGCAGTACGATCGCAAACATGCTCAACGAGGCCGCCTCCCTGGGCCTTGGCAGCTGCTGGATTCACCGCGGGAAGGAGCAGTTTGAGACAAAGGTGGGAAGGGACATCCTGAAGAAGGCAGGAATCGACCCGGATACCTATGTCGGCATCGACAGCGTCATTCTCGGCATCCCGGATGGCTCTGCGCCGGCAGCGGCATCCCGGAAGGACGGCCGTGTCTTTACCATTGATTGATTGGTCTCATCCCATTGTCATCACAGAAACATTCACCCGAAGCGCCAGACCGGCGTTTCGGGTCTTTTCGTTTGAAATCCTTGTCATCTGCAGCGCGACTTCCTCTGTGTCATCGCCTTCACGGTGGATTGCGCTTCCGGCTTCAACCTCTTTTATTGCGGTCTCTCAGGCAGAAGGAACCGTCGTCGCTTTCGGAACAGCTCCTTTTGCGTGACATCCGGGTTCCGGCAGCATACCCTTCGCTTTGTGATGGTCTTGTCGTTCAGCGCCTTTTCGGACAGCTGTGGATGCAGGCCATGCACTGCTCGCAGTGATGAAAAAAGACAGGCCTTTTCTCTCTCATCTCAGTGTCTGCCACTGGGCAGTACACCGTGGAGGAGGCGATGGCTGGGTACCGGGCCATTCGCACCCGCATTCTTCTACCGGATACCTGATGTCCAACTTTCCTGAAGTAAATTTCTGCCAAAACGGTAATTGCCCATGCAAGAATGTCATAGAGCACAACAGTTACAGTGTTTCGCGAACATAAAACCCGCAATCTGGAAATTGCTGATCGGAAAATATCAAATCGTAATTTATTTCTGAAAAATGTTGTGTTTCCTGATTCACAAACAGCCAGTTCCTGATTCCGGACTGTCATTACCGGTTTTAGGGGGATTTAAGCCTGATCCCTCTCTCCCTCTTCCCTCCTCCCGCATTCGGATACCAAAAAGGAGCCGGAAGACGGAACCCTCCGTCCTCCGACTCCTGTAACATTCTTTCTTCTCAGAGTACCGCAGCCAGGAAAGCAAGCGCAAGGTCCGTCCATTTCGCGACTGCGGGGACCGGGTGGTTCTGCGGCAGCGTTCCACCTGTAATGGCAAGGTCGAACTCCCTGTTGAAGTCCTTTGCGCTCTCTGCGGCAGCCGCTTTTGCAAGGAACGCGGGAATCGCCTTCGGGTTCTTCTCCGACAGCGCCCTCATGGTCTGCCAGGTCTGCTCCATCGTATAGGAGCTGTCCTCACCGAAGTCCCCTGCTGCCCAGCGCGCATTCGCAAGGCTCAGGCCGTGTTTGCCGGAGCGGAACAGGTGCAGCTCACAGGGGACGCCGGCCTCCCGGCAGGCCCTTGTGTACAGGATGCTGTTCTCCACCGGCACCAGCTCATCATCCAGGGTCTGCCACAAAAAGGCAGGCGGGCAGTCCTTTGTCACGTGCTTTTCCAGGCTCGCCCAGTCCAGCGCTTCCTCCGTGGGATGCTCGCCAAGAAGCAGTTTGAAGCTGTCCCTGTGGGCATACTGTCCCGAGGTGATGACAGGGTAGGAAAGAACCACCGCATCCGGGCGGTTGCGGATCTCCGCCGTCTCTTTTGTCTCCGGCGCCTGCTCCGCCCCGTGGACCGCAAGGGATGCCACGACATGGGCACCTGCGGAGAAGCCGCAGCAGGCAACCTTCCCAGGATCGATGTGCCACTCTGCCGCTCTTAACCGTACCATGCGGACCGCGCGGGAGATGTCCTCCAGCGCCTGTCGCCCAACCGGCTGCACCTGCATCATGTCTGTAGTGTAGGTCAGCACAAAGCACTGGTACCCTGCCTCATAAAAGCGCTCTGCCACGATCTCCCCCTCTGTGGGGCTGACCACCGCATAGCCGCCGCCCGGCACCACGATCATGGCGGGCCGAACCGTATCGTCCTCCGTGTGAAGATACGGCACAAGGTTCGGCACAAAGCTGCCGGACATCGGGTAGGTATAAGCCCCCGGCGCATAGAGTCTGATCTGTTCTCTCATGATGTTCCTCCCTTTTCGGACTTTCTTAACCACGTTTTCCAAAGGGTATTATACCGTATGGCAGCCGGCCGCTATTGCACGATTGTACCCTTCAGCCTCTTTTTATCTCATGATGAACTTTCCCCGGCCTCTCCCGGCTCTTTCCGAAATTCCGTGTGGACCATGAAGAACTTATCCCGCTTTGAGCGGATGTACAGCTTCGTGAACCAGTTGTAGGAGACGCCCTTCACGGGATACCCCTCAAGGTAGCTTCTCTGCACGGTGTTCACAAGGCGGTCAGACCACAGGGGCAGAGTCTTCTCCGCATCATTCAGGTAAAATGTGATCTTCGTGTCATTTCCGGTGCTGCTCACCTGGCCGTTTCCCTCCTTCAGTTCCTTCCTGCTGATCGTGTCAAAGACAAAGACGGCGCCGGGGAACTGCGCTGCCATGTCCGTGACAAGGGACTTTGCCTCCCCCAGGGAAAAGTAGTGGAGGACGCCTGCTGCATAGAAGATCGCCCCCTTCCCGGGATCAAAGGGGATCTTTTCAAACCAGCTGTGATCCGTGAGGTCACAGGCAAGGTTCTTCTCATTTGCCGCAGGGCGGATGTACTTCTTCCTGCAGGCGATCACATCCGGCAGGTCCAGGCTGTACCAGGGATTTTTCGTGTTCTTCATCTGGTTCCGGAGGCAGGAGAGTCCGGCTCCCAGCTCTACAACCGTGGCGTCCGGATGACGCTCCAGGTACCACCCGATCTCCTTTGCAAAATCATACTGGCGGATCGCACCGGCAAGGCAGGCGCACTCCATGCGGTAGAACGGGGTCGGGGGCTTTGTCTGCCCCATCTCCTTCAGGATCCGCACTGCATCCGTGTCCGGCAGGATCTGCGGAAGCTTCTCCACCGCCAGGGCCCTGCACCAAAGCGGGATGCAAAGGGTCCGCTCCACGCTGTTCTTCTCCAGTCTGTCTCCTGCCATCGAATTTTCCCCCTCCGCTTGTATCAAACTCTATCCATAATTATATTCATATAACCATTGGGTATGGTTTTCTCACCATCGACCGGCTTCCGTCCCCTCCGCAGCAGCTCTGCGGGAATCGGCTACGGGTACTTCCCCGCTGTCAGGATGTCAGAGAGGAGCCTATTGTCAAGCTGCATGTCCTTCCGAATCACCTCCCAGCTGCACTGCTTCCGGTACAGGGGGCGGAAAATCAGGAAGTTAACAAGGTCTCCACTTCACAAACTCCTCCTCGAAGCGGTCGAGCCAAAAGAGAAGCTTTTCAAAGGGTGCCGCAATCTCCACGCGCTCCTCAAGTGTCACCATCCGCCCGCTCCTCTCTCCCCTGAAGGACTGCCATCAGCGACTGCTGTTCCTCCTCGGGGAGCCGGAGCGTCCGCATGGTGAATTCTGCAATCTCGTGTATCACCTGATGGCGGGCCTTCTCCCCGGAATCTCCTGCAAGGAGGAAAACGTACGCAAGTTCTCCGATGCCGCCTGCAAGAAACCGGGAGAGGGGGACAGCTTTCTTCTCTGTCAGGCCGGTGCGCACAAGAAACGGTACCCACAGCTCTCCGATGCGCTGCGTCACCTGATCCCGAAGGTCCAGGATAACAAGGCGGTCCGGTACCGGAGCTTCTTTCCCCGCTGCGGAGAGGAGACTCCCATAGGCTGCAAGGCTCTCCTCCATCGCCTGTGCAAGGGAAGAGAGCGCTTGCTCCAGAGGTGCCTCCTCCAGGAAGGCGTCCTGCATCGCGGCAAGATAGTGCGCTGCGGCAGCCTGCAGGCATGCCTGGTAGAGGTCGTCCTTTGATTCGAAATAGTAGTAGAACACACTCGGCGATGCCGACCGCTCTCCCACCGCATCCAGCACGTCCCGCACACTGACGCTCTCGTATCCCCGCGAAAGGAACAGCGCCTGCGCCGCCCGGATAAATACCTCCCGCCGGATCTCCGGGTCCTTTTTCCTCCGCATGGTCTGCCCTTCCCCTTTCTTATTTATAGAACATCATTCTATAAATGATGTACCACACCGCTGTCCTGCTGTCAATCCGCGCCGTCTTCCTGCGCACGAAAAAGCGCGCACGCCCTGTATGCCGCAGGGAATGCGCGCATTCTTATCAGATTCCGGAGCGCTGCCTGCTGTCAGCTGCTCTTCAGTGGGTCAGTCCCTTTCCCTCTCCTCCAGGAGCCGGTACACGGCGGTGCCAAAGGGCGGAAGGATGCGGTCTCCCTGCACGGTTCTTCCGGTGTACAGAAGGACGGCAGGGTGAATCAGCGTGATGGTCGTCTTCTCCCTCCCGTAGTTGAGCACAAAGAGATACTTTTTACCCTCCTTCTCCTGCAGGGCAAGCTCCACCTCATCCGGGGCGAGCACCATATCCTGCAGCGGCTCCTCAAGGTGCAGGCAGCAAAGGAGCCAGGCGGTGTTTTCCCTGCAGAAGGTGCTTCCAAGGTGAAGGACACGTCCTGCACCCACCCGGTGCTCCGTGAGCGCCGCCTCTCCCTGAAAGTACCCGTTCGCATAGGCGGCAAGGACTCTCGTCCCCTCCCCGGGCTCCAGCACGTCGTTGAAGAGGGGCATCGGAATCACGCGCCCATCCTCTGCCAGGGCAATGATGGGATCCTCCCCCGGGCAGGCAAAGGAGAAGTCCTTCACCGTGGTACCGGTAAGCCGGGACAGGAGCCCCGGCTGCGGCTGCATCACGCAGTGGCCCTGAAGGTCCTTGTATCCCGTCCTGCAGCCAATGACAAGGGTGCCTCCCTGCTCCACATAGGAGCGGAGGACTGCCGCGCGCTTTTCATCGAGGATCACCGCGTGCGGATAGAAGAGGACGGGATAGGAGGCAAGTTCCGAGAGGTCCGTCTCATCGGAAAGAGAAACCACGTTTCCGGGGACATGCGCCTTCTGGGCAGCCGCAAAGATGCCCTGCCGGGATGCTGCCTCCACTCTGCCGTGCCAGCAGTCCACCTCCGCGTCAAACTGGTTGTCCACATCCTGCAGAACGCCGAAGAAGCCCCTGCAGTCCGCTCCCGCAGTCTCATCCAGCGCGCGGAGCTTTTTATAAAATTCCTTCACCTCAGCAAGGCGCCGGTTGTCCCGGTTGTCCCAGTCCAGGATCCCGTGCCAGTAGATCTCTGTGCCCGCGCATGCGGTCCGCCAGCGGAAGAACCCGACGTAGTCCGCGCCATGGGCGACGGACTGCATCGCCCATAGGGTGAGCTGGCCTGGCCTTGGAGAAGCCTGCTCCATCTTTGTCGTCCAGCCGCCGGGCCCTGCCTGCTGCTCCATAATGCCAAAGTGCGGGCAGACGGACCGGACCACAGAGAGGTTCCGGGACCAGTCCCGGTCCCCGAGGCTCTCCTCCCCGCCTGCGCCGGCAGCATTTCCTCCCTCTGCCCTTCCGATGCTCTGGGCAAAGTTCGGATAGGAGTCGTAGGTGTAGACATCCAGCACCTCGTCCTGAAGGCGGCAGTTGTCCAGGTGACCGAACATCCCGTTGGTCGTGACGAAATCACCGGGCTTTTTGTACCTGCGGATGATGTCTGCCTGCATCTTTGCAAAGCGGATGCAGCTCTCTGAGACAAAGCGCAGATAGTCGAGATGCTGATGGGGATTGACACCACCGCTCACCGTCTTTCGGATCACATGGACCTCGCTCCAGTCCGTGTAGGTCTCATTCCAGAACGCCGTCCCCCAGGCCCGGTTCAGTTCCTCCAGGCTCCCATACTTTTCCTGCAGGAACACGCGGAAGGCTGCATTGTCCGCCTCCGAGTAAAAATCCGTGGTCTCGCAGTTGAGCTCGTTGTCGATCTGCCAGCCGCAAATGGCGGGGTGCTTTCCATAGTGGACGGCTTCCCGCTCCACAATCCGCGCCGCGTACTTCTGGTACACCGGGGAATTGTAGGTATAGTGCCGCCTGCTGCCGTGGCGGTAGGGATTGCCGTCGATGTCGCAGTTTAAGATCTCCGGGTACTTCTCCGATAGCCATGCGGGCGGCGTTGCCGTCGGCGTCCCGAAGATCACCTTCATGCCCTTTTCGGCACAGAGGTCCAGAAACCGGTCAAAGAACCCGTAGGTGAACACCCCGTCCTCCGGCTCCAGCTTATTCCAGGCAAACTCTGCAATGCGGATCACCGAGATCCCCGCAGCCCTCATTCTGGTAAGATCCGACTCCCACAGGGCGCTGTCCCACTGCTCCGGATAGTAATCGGTCCCCATTGTCTTTTTGGTCCATATCAAACGCTTTTTTGGTCTCATGGATACTCCCCGCCTTTCCGGCGTACGCCATTCCTATGAACTGAGGATAGCATACTCTGCCCCGCCTCGCCCCGGAGATTTGGAAAAGGACAGAGAAAAGCCGCCGCAGACGCTTCCTGTCCGCAGCAGCCCTGTGCCATCTGTTGTCTTTTTCTGTTTCGGTCACTTATCCTGGGCAAACAGCCACTCCTTGACGCCGGGGTGATCATACGCGACGCGGAAGGTCGTGCGGTGTCCTCCGGGGAGCGGATTTCCCGCAAGGTCGATGGATCCATGCCCTTTCTCAATCGAGAGGAACTTCACGTTTCCGTCCATGGAGAGGATGCTGGAGACCGACTGCGGGATGTTCGAATAGTCCGTCACATCGATCTCCTGCCGGGCGACCTTTGCGCCCCCCGCTCCCAGACGGCGACATTGGTGGCCGCCCTCTCATAGGAGGGATCATCCTCCGACGTCAGGAAGAAGATGTTCTTGTCCCAGATGTCCTTGACCGCCTCGGGATCCGCCCACTGTCCGGCCGCCAGGCAGGTCGCAGCAAACAGATCTGGATCTTTCTCCATCATGACCATCGAGGCCATGGCCCCCATGGAGGTACCGGTCGTGTAGATGCGGTCCTTTCCGTCGCTGCTTCGGTATCTGCCGTCTCCGCAGTCGCCGCCTCTTCGGTGCTGTCTGTGGTGCTGCAGCTGTCAGAGCGACATCCGTGGTGGTTCCGTCCCACCGTAGTTCATCGTCGTGTAGTTGGTCGAGAGCTCCACGATCACGTAGGTGCCGTCGATAGAGGGATCCGTGTTGACGTACACGTTTTTCACCGTGTCATCGTCTGTGGAGCCGCTCTCCGCCGAGATCGTCCTGTCATAGGTCAAAGCTACGTACCAGGGCTTCTGACCGTCCCCGCAGACGTTTGTCACAAGCTGGGTGGAGATGGTTTCCGTCGACGCTTCTGCTGCCTTCGTCGCTGTCGAGGCTGCGGCTGTGGTGCTCCGGGTGCTCCCGCAGCCCGCAAGGAGCAGGACGCCTGCGCCCAGCAGCGCAAGAGTTCTTCTCTACTTCATGATGATAGCCTCTCTTATTGTTAATCATCTTACCTTTAGCAAATTCAGAACTGCTTTCGCTCGTTTGCGGAGGCAAGCATATATGTACTGCGTTAACGGAACAGCAATGATTTTCAAGGACACAGAATGCTCATTTATCCGTATACACTCCGGCTCCTCCGCGTCTCTTTTTGTCCCCTTCTCCCCTCTTGCTCCTCTTCTCTCTTTTGCCTGTTCGCTGCGGCCTCTTCTACCCACTGCCAGCTCCTGTCCATGGACAAAACCAGGCAGGCAGATTAAAATAGCAAATTACGACTGCAAAACTGAGGCTGAACTCTCTGGAAACGGAGGCATTCCATGCGTGAACTTCGCGCCGCTTTTCCCAAAACCATCCCGGTCCTGATGGGGTATCTTTTTCTCGGCATCACCTATGGCATCCTGATGGTGACGAACGGCTTCCCCTTCTGGCTCCCGATTCTGACGGCGCTTGTCATCTACACGGGCTCCATGGAGTTCCTGCTCGTCGGGATCCTGCTCTCCCCCTTCAATCCGTTCTCCGTCCTCGCCACCACCCTGATGGTGGGCGCGAGGCACATCTTCTACGGCCTGTCCATGCTGACAAAGTACCGGGGCACCGGGAAAGCGAAGTTCTACCTGATCTACACGACCAGCGACGAGACCTTTGCGCTCAACTGCGACGCGGGGATTCCGGAGGGGCTCTCAAGGAGCCGGTACTACTTCTGGGTCTCCTTTCTGGATCAGATGTACTGGGTTGCGGGTTCTGCCCTTGGCGCGCTCTTTGGCGGGTTTCTCACCTTCAATACCGAGGGTCTTGACTTCGTCATGACCGCCATGTTCGTCTGCATCTTCTTAAACCAGTGGCTTCGGGATTCGGACAGCCTGCACCTTCGCTACGGAAGGCACATCCCCTGGAGTGCGCTGTTTCTCTCCCATGTCCCGGAGCTTGCGGGCGTCGGTGCCTCGCTCCTGTGCCTTCTGGTATTCGGACCGGAGCGGTTTATCATCCCATCTATGATCGCCATCCTCGCGATCCTGGCACTTTCAAGAAAACAGGTGGAGCCGGCAGCGAACAGGCTGCGGTTTGAGGCCAAATAGAAGGAGGAGGAAAACGCATGACCATGACCCTGCCACAGGCGGTGATCACCGTCGCAATCGTCATTGCGGGGACGGTGTTCACCCGCTTTATCTCCTATCTCGCCTTTCCGGAGGGAAAGGCCATTCCCCCGTTTATCACCTATCTTGGAAAGGTCCTTGGCCCCGCCGTCTTCGGCCTTCTTGTCGTCTACTGCTTCCGGAACTCGGACCTGTTCACGCCCTTTGCCCTTGGCGGTACCCACGGCATTCCGGAGCTGATCGGCCTCCTTGTGACCTCTGTCCTGTTCTGCTGGAAGCGGAACATGATGGTCTCCATGCTGGCCGGCACCGTTGCCTACATGCTCATCGTGCAGCTTGTCTTTTAAAGATCTCATAGGGACGCCCTTTCCTCCAGCGGGTCTGCGTCCTGTCGATCAGGATGCCCGCGAGGAGATCCGTGACGGCGTCCACCAGCTTTCTGACCATGAAGATGGTTCCGACGATAGCCACATTCAGGACCAGTGTATCCGTGCAGTAGATTGTGAAATAGCCGATCAGCAGGGTGTTGATTGCCACCGAAACGCTGCTCGTCTGCCACAGGGTGGTCTTTACGATGCCCACTCTCGAATCCGGGTTCCTTGCCCGCTTCTGCCTTGCCATTGTCTGTCTGTTTCTCCCATGTATTACTGCTTTGTTTTCCATACGGCACCGACCATAACAGAACGGCAAAAATCGGAGGATTCCATTTTGGCTCTTTCCAGACAATTTTGGCGAATCTCTGTCAGGGAAGGCATGCACTCTCCCGGAGCAGTCAGGAATTTTGTTATCGATTTCATAAACTTTTCACAATTTGTTCAAACTTTATTCAAACCCCGGTGCTATCATAATCCTTGTCCGAAGGGAGAAAGACAGAGCTCCCGGAAGGTTGAAAAACCAAGACTTTTTCATTTTACTACTCCCCCCTTTTGCCGGCTCCCTTCCCCAGGAGCCGGCGCTTTTTGTCCTGTAGCATTGGTTCTCCCAAAGCACAGTGTGATAACGATTCCACTTTTTCCGCTGCCTTCTGCGTCTTAAAGATTTTGCATTCCGGCCACATCCCGTTCACACTTTGTCCAAACCAGCGCCACAATCGCCTGTTATTCTGTAACCATCAGAAGGACGATGGATTCCACCTTCTGAATGAGACAGCTATTCTTTTTCATAAACGATTCCCCCTTGGAAACCGGTCCTAATTGGATCGGTTTTTTT
>ONMH01000039.1 GCA_900318875.1 uncultured Lachnospiraceae bacterium
AAGATCTGTCCAGCCTGTGGAAAGAGCATATCGAGAGATGCAGCTGTCTGCCCCCGCTGCGGGGCGGTGCTCTCCGGCACGGCCTGTGAGCTGAAGGATCCCTGGGAGAGGGAGAAGAAACCGGACCCCTGGAATCGTGGAGGCATGCGGCAGAGCGTGGAGGGATTTCACACCTTCCAGATCCCGCCGGAGGGGTGCGGGTGTCCGAGGAATCCCGAGGAGAAGAGAAAGATGAAGGCGCAGAGCAGAAAGAGCACTCTTCCCGGGCCCGGGAAGCAGAGCACTGCGGGCGCAGCCGCTGGGATCATCGCCTTATGCCTGCTCCCGGTTCTTCTGTTTTTGCTCTGGTTTGTACTGTGACCAAAGAGGCGGAGAAAAACGAAAATCCGTATGGCATGCGGAATAAAGGACGCTGTAACGATACCAGCTGTGCGATGGAACGGAGAAGAGGACGCTGAGATTGCGCCCTCTTTTTGCATGCACAGCAGAAGGTGCAGCATGCGGGGAAGCGCTGATGTATTCTAAAGACAATTCAAGGGGCCTGCTTCCCCCGGCAGAGTTCATCCAGCCGCTGGAAGAGGCGCAGCAGATCGATAAGCTCGACCTGTGCGTGATCCGGAAAGTGGCGGAGAAAATCGCACAGCGCAATCAGGAAGGCCTCCCGGAGATCCCCATCTCTGTCAACCTCTCCCGGATTGACTTTCTCACCTGCGACATCTTTGCGGAGATTGAGGGGGTTGTCCGGCGGTATGACATCCCGAGGCGGATGCTCCACATCGAGGTCACGGAGAGCACCATGACCTCAAAGGAGGAGAACATCTTTCAGGCACTCGATGCCTTCCGCGGAGCGGGATACGAGATCTGGATGGATGACTTCGGGAGCGGCTACTCCTCCCTGAACCTGCTCAAGGTCTACAACTTTGATGTCTTAAAACTCGACATGGCGTTTCTGCGCAGCAATTCGAAGCGCTCCCGCGACATCGTCACCTCGGTGATTGCGATGGACAAGAGGATCGGAAACCGGACCCTTGCAGAGGGCGTGGAGACGAAGGAGCAGGTGGACTATCTGAAGAAGATCGGCTGTGAAAAGCTCCAGGGCTACTACTTTGGCAGGCCCCTGCCGTTTGAGGAGGCGCTTTCTGCCTGCTGTGAGAAGGGCCACCGCATTGAGAGTACAAAGGAGAAGGCCTACTATGACGCAGCGGGACGGGTGAACTTCATGACAGATGTCCCGCTTGTCCTGGTGGAGCTTCTGGGAGAACAGTTTCACATCGCCTTTGCCAATGATCCCGCGCTGGATCTCATCCTGCGGGATTTTGACTCCCTGAGGGCCGTGGAGGACAACATCAACGACACCCAGAACCGGGCCAACCGGGAGCTGCGAAAGGGCGCGGAATACGCGATCCTGTCCGGCGAGGGAGGGGAGGTCTACACGCCGTTCAACGGGCAGGAGCGAAGACTCCGGTTCCGCCGGATTGCCAGCTGTGAGGACCGCCACCTGTTTGCGGGCAACATTTATGAGAGGATGCGCTCCGGGGAACGGCTCTCTTCGAAAGAGCAGAAGATCATGAGCCTTCGCTTTATCTACCGGTACCTCTTCAGCATTGACCCAAAGAAGCAGACCATCCAGAACATCCAGTTCGGAGATGTGTCCAACGGAAAGGATGGCTATGTCCCGCTTTTTGACCGGAGTGGGGAGATCACGACCAGCCTGCCCGCCATCTTCCCCGCAGATCAGGAGCGATACCGGGAGTTCCTGGATCCCGCCACGCTGTATGAGAGGGTGCAGAATACCAAGGACGGGCTCCTGGGCGGTGCCTTCCGGACAAGGAGTGCGGACGGGAAGTATGTCTGGATGGCGCACCGGATTCTTCTGCCCCCAACTGCACCCGAAACCGGCTTCTGTACGGAATCCGGAACATCGATATCGAGGCGGCACGGCGGGAGAACGAGGATGTTCAGAAGAGTCTCTACACCGGGCTGACAGAGCCTGCAGCCGAAAGTGACAGCAAAAAGAGCGCCCTCTGGGACGACATGATGCTGCACGTCCCTGTCCCGATCTTCTGGAAGGACAGAGAGGGGCACCTGCTCGGGGCAAGCAGGTACTGGTATGGATACTTCGGTCTGAATCCGGAGGGTGCAGCGGGAGAAGTAAACCGGATGGTACCCGATGACGGAACCTCCGGGAAGGAGGAAGAGGAGATCCTTCGAACCAACCGGAAAGACCCGGGCCAATGTCCCCTGCTGGGTTCTCTCCCACAGTGCTTCCCACAACGGTACCATGACGCGCTGGCCGATGTACCAGGGCGGACAGATCAGCGGCATCATGGGATATTTTTTCGATGAGGACATGCTCTCTGACGGGGAGGATGCCGCAAGGAAGAGCATAGAGTGGGAGCCCGAGACCGGTCTGAACAAAGTCACACACTTTTTGAACAGCCTTGGCGGACTGGAGACGGAGTATGCAGCGGTGCACAGAAACTTTGGCATTTTGCTGATTGAGATTCCGGAGATCTTTCGGATTCAGAAGCGGTATGGGGTGAGCGTTCAGACGGAGGTGCCATCCGGAGAGAGCTGGGAAGCACTGGCATGGCTGCAAGGCTTGGCCTTGAGGTTTTCGGCGTCCTGTACCGCTACGATGCCGGGGAGGAACTGCAGACCATTGCAGAAAGGATTCAGAAGCGCATTGAAGCCATCAACCAGGTGGACGGCTTCAGCTGTACCATCTTTGCCAGAGTGAGAATTCTCCCTGCAGAGGAGGCGGTGCACTTTCGGCAAAAGCTCCTGCGGGCAGTACTCCAGGAGACCGACAGGGAATAGCCTTCAAAATCGAAACGAAAAGAGAAGCGTCCGCGGTGATGTAGACTCTGACCGGATGGGACAACGATGCCGCAGGGCAGGGTGCATGGAATCGGCACCTGTCCTGCGGCATTCTCTGTTGTGGATTATCGCGAAGACTTCTTATCCAGCAGCTTGGCAAAGAACTGTTCATACCACCTGGCAAGGGCGGTCACGTCGTACCCTGCGGCGGCGATTTTCTCCCGCTGGCAGGTCCTGTCCGGGTGGCTTTCTGCAATCCGGATCGCCTCCTTCGCCCAGTCTGCGGGGTTCCCGTCGATGGAGCGCTGCTCGATGACGCCGTCTGTCAGGATGACACTCTTTGTGATCCTGTCGGAGATGAGAGAGGGAAGGCCCGCCGCCTGCGCCTCGATGAGAGTGAGGGGGAGCCCCTCATAGGTCGAGGGGAAGATCATCACATCCAGTGCGGACATGAAGTCTGGGACATCCCTCCGAAGGCCTGTCAGGATGACCTTTCCGGAAAGACCCAGGTCCCGGATCCCCGCCTCGATCTGCGGCCGGCACTCCCCATCACCGATGCAGAAGCACGCAGCATCCGGATCCCGGTCCAGGATCTCCTTGTAGATCTTCAGAAGATACAGGTGGTTCTTTGCCGCAAAGAAGTTCCCGATGTGGCCGTAGACATGGCGGCCTTCCAGATGAAACTCCTCCGAGATCTTCCTGGTCCGCTCCCTGCTGTAGAGAAAGGTGTCGATGTCGATGGCGTTGCGGATGACCTGAAAGTCGAGATCGCCGTACATCCACTTCCCCGCCTCCGGCGTGCAGGCAATCCGGACATCTGCCGCCTTCTTCATCATCCTTCGCCCGATCCGGTGGAGGGTCAGCTGGGGATCCGTGGAGCTGTGGGAGTGGCAGATGGTGATGGCACCACCCCGCTTTGCTGCAAGGAGCTGCGGTGCAATGAGCGCATTCGCCGTGTGGCGGATCACGATGGGGTAACCCTCCCTCCGAACGAGCTTTTCGATGGCCGCAAGGTTCCGGACGGGGTGCCTGGTGAGCCTTGGAAGAAGATAGACCTTTCCTCCCATGGACTCGATCTCCGGGACATAGTCCCCATCCCGTCTGTCGTGGACGCAAAAGTCAAACTGGTACCTCGTCCTGTCGATGTGCCGGTACAGGTTCATGATGAAGTTCTCAATGCCGCCGGGATACATGGCGCCGACGATGTTCAGGATCCGCACCGGGGCGGTATTTGTCTGCTGCATGGGTTTTGCTACCTCCGGAAAGGGAAAGAAATCAGAGAAGCTCCCAGGCGGGCGCTTCCCCGCCAAAATCAACGGAGAGAATCCGCACCATCGGGAAGGACTCGTGCAGAAGCTCAGCCAGGGAGAGGGCAGCTGCCCTTGTCTTCTCATCCGTGACGCCGGTGACAAGGACCGTGTCCGCCGGGATATCCTCCGCAAAGAGGACGGCATTCTCCGCCTCCGGGGTCACGGGATCCTGCAGGGTAAGGCCGGACCGTTTGCAGTAGAGCTCCGGGTTTCTCGCAGCCCGTTCCACCGGCGTGCCAAAGCCTGCAGCGGAGAGGACAAGGAGCACCCGCTCTGTGCCTTCCGGGATGGAGAGCTCTCCCTCCCTGTGTGCTGCAAAGGGCGTCTCATCCCCGGCGTCCGCATCGGTCCGCATAAGGCCTGGAATCGTGGACAGATAGGAAAGCACCGCCTTCCTCCCGCCGCTTCCTGCAACGGCAGCCGTTCCTCCGTGCAGTCCCAGTACCTCTGCAAGTGTCTCCATGGAAATCACACCTCCTCCAATCAGAAAAGCGGGATCGCGTTCCCTTTTCTGAAACCATTGTCTTCAGCAGGGCAACCAGCACGTCCTGCTGCTCCGTCGCTATGTTCCGGTACAGCTTGACCATCACGGTCTCTTTGTCCGTCAGCACGTGCTCTGCAACCGCGCAGTCACCCTCCAGCAGGAAGGCAACCGTGACGCCGAGATAGTCGGCGATTTCGCGGATCTTTTTCAGATAGGACTTGCTGTTCTCATACCGCCAGCTGGGGATCGAATTGGAGTTCAGCCCAAGATCCAGGATCATGACCCGCTCCGGGATGCCCATCTCCCGCATCAGCGCCTCGATCCGCGTTACGGTCTCGTCTTCCCTCGGCTCTCTTTTCATGGTCTCCCCACGTCTGCAGGTGCCGGTACAGCGCTTTCTGCAACGAGTATACCACCCTCCGAAGATCCGGGGAGAAGGGGACTGTCAGTTGTAGTCGAACTTTCCGTCGTTCTTCTCCTCGAGTGCCCTGATGAGGTGATAGCAGGTCGCGGCGGTCGGGACAGAGAGCCCCTTCGCTTCAGCCTTCTTCATCAGCACCCCGCAGAACATATCCACCTCGGTGTGGCGCTTTGCATCCAGGTCCTGCAGGGTGGAATAGCGGTTCTTTTTGCTGTACCTTGTATTGAAGAGCCGGTCAATGCGGGGGACGTCAACCCCGTAGGCGGCGCCGACGGCAATGACCTCGCTTTCCAGGGCTTCTGACACGGCGCGCACATGGTCACTGTCGGCAAAAGCGCCGATCCCGACCCCGAGGATCGCCTGGGGGATGTTGTAGGAGAGGTTCCTGCAGAACTTTCCCCACTGCTGCCGCTGAATGTCTGGGACAAACCTTGCCCGCACGCGGGACGAGGCAAAGAGCGTCTCGATGGCAGCGCAGCGCGGGGTCTTATCCTGCGTGCCGGCTTCGCCAAAGACAAGGCCCTTTGTCACCTCCGGATCAAAGCGGATGCTGTTCCCGACACGCTCGGAGGCGATGACCATGTAGGCGTGGACGATGGGGTCCATGCCGATCTTTTCTGCGATGATCTCCTCGGAGTCAACGCCGTTTAGAAGGCTCATCACGGTTGTCACTCCGGGCAATGCGATCTCGGAAATGGCTGGGAGGGCTTCAGGGAGCGCCGCGTACTTTACGGCAACGAGGAGAAGGTCACACCCCCGTGCCTCCTCTGGCGTGCAGACGGGGAAGTGCACCGTCTCCCCGTTGATTATTCGTCCCTCCTGAAGGAGCCTTTCCCTCCGCTCTCCCTCTGCGACCACGCAGAAGTCAATTCCCGGGACGTTCACCAGCCCCTGGATAAAATATGCCCCCACGGCACCTGCGCCAAGAAGCGCAACCCTTTTGATCTCCATCCTGTCCTTTCCGGCCGCATGGCGGCCTGTCCCAAATGAAATACAGAACTGAAAATACACCAAATAGGCGGATTGCTCAAGAAAAGGCGTGCGGAAGGAGCGGAAGAGCGGAAACACCCGGCACTTTTTTGCTTTAAAGCGGCGATTGCGGTATACTGAATCTTTGTCTGCAGACAATACCGGAAGGGGGTTCTTTCGCAACAATGGAAAAAAGAGAGACACTTGGCTCGCGGCTTGGCTTCATCCTGCTCTCCGCAGGCTGCGCCATCGGAGTGGGAAACGTCTGGCGCTTCCCCTATATCACAGGGCAGTACGGCGGAGGAGCCTTCGTTCTGTTCTACCTGCTGTTCCTTCTCATCCTGGGCGTCCCCATCATGACCATGGAGTACGCAATGGGCAGGGCGACGCAGCGCAGCATCCTGCCCGCGTACCGGATGCTGGAAAAGCCGGGCACGAAGTGGCACCGGATGGGCTATCTTGCCATGGCAGGCAACTATGTTCTGCTCATGTACTACTCGGTGATCTCCGGGTGGATCCTGTACTATGCGGTGCAGATGGGGCTTGGGACCTTTGCGGGCATGGGGATGGAGGAGATCACACAGGTCTATGCGAACATGAATGCCTCTCCCTCAATTCTCCTTGTCTGCATGGGGATCGTCGTTGCCATCACCGCCTTTGTCTGCTCGATGGGCCTGAAATCCGGCGTAGAGAGCGTGACCAAGTTTATGATGATCGCGCTGCTCCTCATCATGGTGGCTCTCGGCATCCGGAGCGTTCTGCTGCCCGGCGCCGGGGAGGGCATCTCCTTCTACCTGAAGCCGGACTTTGCGCGCATGAAGGAGGCGGGCATCTGGAACTGCATGTACGCGGCCCTGAACCAGAGCTTCTTTACGCTCTCCATCGGCATGGGCGGCATGGAGATCTTCGGAAGCTACATTGACCGCAGAAAGCGCCTTCTCGGGGAGGCCTTTACGGTTACGATCCTCGACACCTTTGTCGCAATCACCGCAGGACTCATCATCTTCCCCGCCTGCTTTGCCTACGGCATCCGCCCGGATGCCGGCCCAAGCCTGATCTTTCTCACGCTCCCCCGGGTGTTCGCCTCGATGGAGGGCGGAAGGTTCTGGGGCTTTCTCTTCTTCGTGT
The DNA here is from genome assembly GCA_900318875.1 of uncultured Lachnospiraceae bacterium. Classification (GTDB taxonomy): domain Bacteria; phylum Bacillota; class Clostridia; order Lachnospirales; family Lachnospiraceae; genus CAG-791. The sequence continues at coordinate 7,133 of ONMH01000039.1, forward strand.
TCCTGTTCTTTGCGGCACTCTCCACGATGATCGGCGTCTTTGAGAACCTCCAGGCCTTTGCCATCGATCTGCACAGGACTTCGAGAAAGAAGGCGGGCATCCTGAACGGCATCCTGATCGCGGCAGGGTCCATTCCCTGTGCGCTGGGCTTCAACGTCTGGTCCTCCTTTCAGCCCCTTCGCGCGGGCAACACGGTGATGGACATGGAGGACTTCTTTGTCAGCAACATCTGTCTTCCTGTCGGCTCCCTCGTGATTACGCTCTTTTGCTGCTGGAAGTTCGGCTGGGGCTTTGACCGCTTCGCGGCGGAGGCCAATGAGGGAGAGGGGAGATTCCGGATCAGCAGAAAGCTTCGCTGGTATTTCCAGTACGTCCTTCCCTGCATCGTGGGATTTCTTGTCATCTACGGGATTGTGACGTATTTTGGATAGTACAAACCGCATGGAGGAGGAGACAGCCAATGGAACTCTGGGATATCTATGACAGAAACAAAAAGCCGACCGGCCGCACCATGGAGCGCAACCACTGGACACTGAAGGACGACGAGTATCACCTGACGGTCCTGGGCGCGGTGTGCACGCCGGATGGCAGGTATCTGATCACCCGCCGGGTGATGACAAAGGCCTGGGCGCCGGGCGCCTGGGAGGTCTCGGGCGGCGGGTGCCGCGCGGGCGAGACCTCGGAGCAGGCAATCCGCAGGGAGATCCTCGAGGAGACGGGACTCGACGTGAAGAACGCCTCCGGCGGTCTTGTTTTTACCTATCACAGGGAGAACCCGGGAGAGGGGGACAACTACTTTGCAGACGTGTATCGGTACGTCTGTGACTTTGCGCCGGAGGATGTGAAGATCCAGAAGGAAGAAGTCCTGGACTGGAAGCTTGCTACAGCGGAGGAGATCGAAAAGATCGCAAAAGAGGGAGAATTCCTCCACTACGACAGCATCCGGCGCATCTTTGCCTGATATGAAGCGAAGCAGTCAGAACGCCGCAGCAGACGCCGTCTTTACCACGATGCCGGTCCCCAGAGCCTATTTCTCCCTCGCGCTTCCTGTGGTCCTTGGCATGGTGGTGAGCCTTGTCTATAACCTGACGGACACCTGGTTTATCGCACAGACCGGGAGCACGGAGCTGGTGGCAGGGGTATCCCTGTGCGCCCCGCTCTTTACGCTGATGGTTGCCTTCGGGGACGTGTTCGGCCTTGGCGGTTCAACGGCCATTTCAAGACTCCTCGGGCAGAAGCGGGATGAGGAGGCAGAGCACATGTCCGCCTTCTGTCTGTACGCGGCGGTAGTTTTCGGCGCGGCCACGGGGGCGGTACTCCTTCTCTTTCAGAACCAGATCCTGGTGCTCCTCGGTGCAGAGGCGGATACCCTTCCCTATGCCAGGGACTATTACCTGATCCTGGCAGGGGGAAGCCCGTTTATCATCCTGAACATCGTCCCCAACAACCTCCTTCGCACCGAGGGACTGGCAAAGGAGGCAATGTTCTGCACGATTGCGGGTTCCCTCGTCAACATCGTGCTGGATCCCATCCTCATCTTTTCCGCGGGCATGGGGGCAGGGGGTGCTGCCCTTGCGACTCTCATCAGCAACGCGGCGGGCGATGCCCTGTTCTTCATCGTCATCTGCAAAAAGGCGCGGCATATCACAATCCTGCCCGGCAGGGCGAGGATCACCGGTCACGCCTTCTGGGAGATCCTCTCCATCGGCATTCCCGCCTCCCTCACCAACATCATGCAGAGCCTTGCGGTCCTTCTCACAAACCGCCTGCTCCTTCCCTACGGGACGGATCAGGTGGCGGCCTACGGCATCGCGATGAAGGTAAACCTGATCTGTACGCTGATCATGGTGGGCGCCGCCTTTGGCGCACAGCCCCTCCTCGGCTACAGCTACGGAGCAGGGGCGGAAAAGCGCCTGTCCGCCCTGATCCGCTTCGACATCCTGACAGAGCTTGTGATCTCTGCAGTCTTTGTCACGGTCTCCTTTGGCGCGGCGCCGGCGGTGGTGCGGCTGTTCATGAAGGATCCCGCCATCGTCTCTGCGGGGACAGCCATCCTTCGCGCGGCGACGATCTCACAGCCTGCGGTCGGTGTCGTCCTCGTCTGCACGACGCTGTTCCAGGCAGAGGGCAGGGCGCTCCCTGCCTTTGTCCTCTCCCTGGCAAGGCAGGGCTTTGTCCTCTGGATCTGCCTTGCCGTGTTCTCCAGGGCGGCAGGCCTTCCGGGCATCCTCTACAGCCAGGCGCTCTCCGATGGGCTGACGCTCCTTGTCTCCCTTGCCTTTCTGAGAGGCAGCGGCAGAAGAAGGACAAAAATTCCAGAAGCACAATGACCGGCAGCGGCAGGTCTGCCCAGCGTTCTCTCTGAGACAGAGAGGACGCTGTTTTTTTGGAAAATCGTGCATTTCAGACCGCAGAACCGCGGCACAGGCGGAAAAATCGCAGAAGTATCACAGGTCAATTGAAATCCGGACCATTTTCCTTAATAATGAGAGGCGATATGGAATCGTTTTGATGAGGCTGGCGAAAGAAAGAGGGGGAGCACTTGAACACAGCGGAGTTTCTGCGGCAGCAGATTGCACAGAAGGGATATTCAAAGAACGAGCTGATCCGAAGGACCGGAATCGACCGGTCCACGTTCTATCAGATCGTGGGAGGAAAGAGAACAGCAGCTCCAGAGCAGTTCCGGAGTATCCTGAAAGCCCTGTCCCTCTCCCAGGAGGAGTGGGTTACTGCTGCCTCCCTCTATGAGAGGGAGCAGGAGACGCCAAAGGAGCGCGAAGACAACGACAGGATCCGGGATTTCCTCGCAGCGCTCGACAGAGGAAGCGGGGGAGAACCGGGAACCTGTCCATCGGATCTCCAATTCTTCCTGGAGCGCTATGCAGAGCATGCGGGCGAAAAGGACACCCTCTGCATCTTTGCCCCGGAGACGCTGATGCACCGCCTCGGCATTCTCCCCGCCCTGCAGAAGCTTTCAACACAAAGGGGAAAGAAGCTTTCGATCGCCTATCTGTGCGCTTCTGTGCGGGAGACCTTTGACCTTGAGAGCGCACTGAAGGGTTTGTGCACCTACCTTCAGAACATGAAGAACAAGAGCCTTGTTCTCTCGGTGTGGTACCCCGGAACTACGGAGCTGCAGCCCTATGTGACGCCATTTCCCTACTTCATTCTCGCACAGGACGAGATACTCGTGTTCCGGGAGGATGGGATGCAGGCGGTTCCGGTTCTGGATCCTTCTGTGATTGCGGCCTATCGGGCACACTTTGCCCGGCTGACAGGCACGATGAAGCCCTCCTACTGTGTGAACCAGGTTCCAGAGGACGAGTTGGCGAGGATGCAGAAAACCTATGAGCAGGCTGTGGGGCTGGACGTGTTTTTCTTCACGCCGGTTCCCTGCGTGCAGCTGATTGCGACAGATGCGCAGGTGATGAAGTACACAGGGTCCCGGGAAATGGTAGCCTTTCGACGCACGCTGGAGATTCTGGGCGTCCGGGAGATCACAAAGCTCTCCGGCCTGGAAAAGCTCCTTGGGGATAAACGGATTGCCGAGTCCGGCTTTCACATCCCCCTGGAGGACGAGGACCTTGCTGCCGCAAAGGAGGTGCTGCTCAGACGCCAGGGAAAGACCCTGTTCTTTACAAATGCAAAGCGGCTGCGCCTCCCGGATGACTGGTCGATCTTCCTCTTTGGAGAGGAGTACTTGTATTTTATGCCCTTTGGGGGGTTTGACTTTGAAATCCTCGTGGGGGACAGAAACCTGGCGAAGGCGTTCCACAACTTTGCCGTCTCCCGGGTAAGCTCCGTCACCCCGGACCTTCTGGAGAATCCCATCGGGTGAGGAGAGCGCTGAGAGAGACAGGACGGGCAAGAGCATGAGAACAGACAAAATCCCCCGGTGCGGCCATCGTGACCGCACCGGGGGATTTCTGTCTGTAAAATCAGCACTGGCTCATGCGAGCAGCGGTTTGATGGCAGAGGTCAGCAGGTCCTTCTTTGCCTGTGCCTCTGCAAGATCTGCGCCCTTGGTGGTGAAGTAGGTCTTGATCTTGGGCTCTGTGCCGGAGGGACGGACCACCACGGTGGAGCCATCCTCAAGGCCGTAGATCAGGACATTTGCCTTCGGAAGGCCGGTCTTTTCGCAATCTTCATAGTCCGTGATCTTTGTGACGGCGATGCCGGCGAAGTCCTTCGGGGGATTTTTCCGGAGGCTGTCCATGATGCCGGCCATCTTGTCCATGCCGGAGAGGCCGGGGAACTCATAGCTGTCGACCTTGTTGAGGTATCTGCCGTACTCGCTGTAGATCTCCTCAAGGCGCTGCTTGATGGAGGAGCCGATGCTGCGGTAGTAGGCGGCCATCTCGCAGATCAGCATGGAGCCGATGACGGCATCCTTGTCGCGCACGTAGGGCCCTGCGAGGTAGCCATAGGACTCCTCAAAGCCGAAGATGAAGCGATCCACCTCACCGGCGGCCTCGAGTCTTGCAATCTGATCGCCGATCCACTTGAAGCCTGTCAGGACGCTGCGCATCTCGACGCCGTAGTGGGCTGCCACCATGTCGGCAAGGGGTGTGGAGACGATGGACTTGACCGCGACGGGGTTTTTCGGCATTGTGCCCTTCTCGATTCTGCCTGCGCAGATGTAGTCGAGAAGCAGAACGCCCATTTCGTTGCCGGTGACGAGCTCATAGGAGCCGTCCGGGCACTTCATGGCGATGCCGACGCGGTCAGCGTCGGGATCGGTGGCGAGCATCAGGTCCGCACCCTCCTTCTCGGCGAGGGCAAGGCCGTACTTTAAGGCCTCGAGGATCTCCGGGTTCGGATACGGGCAGGTGGTAAAGTAGCCGGAGGGATATTCCTGCTCCGGGACAATCGTGATGTCGTGGATGCCGATGTCATTCAGGACATGGGTGACAGGGACAAGGCCGGAGCCGTTGAGCGGGGAGTAGACGAGCTTGAGGCCTGCGGTCCTGCAAAGACCAGGTCTAACCTGTCTTGCCTCGATGGCATCGTAGAAGGCCTTCTTACAGTCGTCGCCGACGAAGCGGATCAGGCCGTCCTCCACGCCCTGGGCGAAGGACTCGAACTTTGCACCGGTCAGGATGTCGGTCTTCTGGATCTCGTCGTAGACGATCGCTGCCGCATCGTCTGTCATCTGGCAGCCGTCCGGACCATAGGCCTTGTAGCCGTTGTACCTTGCAGGATTGTGGGATGCGGTGATCATGATGCCGGCATTGCAGTGATAGTATCTCGTGGCAAAGGAGAGGGCGGGGACGGGCATCAGCGCATCGTAGATGCGGACATGGATGCCGTTTGCGGCAAGGACTCCGGCTGCGGTCTTTGCGAACACATCGCTCTTGATGCGGGAGTCATAGCTGACCGCCACCGTCTGGCTGCCGCCCTGGGTCTTTACCCAGTTGGCAAGGCCCTGGGTCGCCTGGCGGACCACCCAGATGTTCATGCGGTTCGTGCCGGCTCCGACCACGCCGCGAAGACCAGCTGTTCCGAATTTCAGGGCCACAGCGAAGCGGTCCTTGATCTCAGCATCATTTCCCTGAATGCGCATCAGCTCCGGCTTGAGATCGGAATCCTCCAGATCTGCAGCAAGCCAGCGCTCATACATGTCCTGATACATTGTTCAGCCCTCCATGTGATAATACGTGTTTTATTTTCCCGGAGGGAAGACGCTCCGCCTGCGGCGGAGAGCCTCCCAAAATCCGATTCCAGTATAGGTAACAAAAAAATCTCTGTCAATGAAGCGAACCGGTGGAAAGAGGCAAAAATTCGGCAATATTCAACAATGGGGCCGTGGGGCAGGGGGAAAGACGCGGATGTTCCTGCCCGCTGGAAACCTGCGTCCAGACTCTTGACAGATACCGTGAGGGGGTATATAGTGATCCGCGTAAGAGATACCCGTGAGGGGTATTAAAGCGGACAAAATTGGAGAGGGAAAATCAGCCGCAGAGGACGCGGCACGGAGGAAGACATGGAAGAGGAGAAGAAGATCATCGCGCAGAATCAGAACGGGATGCCTGCAGCAGAGAATCCGGAACGCGGGGAGGCCTGTCCTGCCTGCAGCGGAAAGCACGTAAAGCGCACCCCGGAGGAGCAGAAGGCGCTCCTTACAAGGCTCCGGAGAGTGGAGGGACAGATCCGCGGCATCGAGAAGATGGTGGAGATGGATGCCTACTGTCCCGACATCCTGATCCAGGTCTCTGCGGCGACGAGCGCACTCAACAGCTTCAACAAGCAGCTGCTCGCCTGCCACATCCGGGGGTGCGTGGCGACAGACATCCGCAATGGCAACGATGAGACGATAGACGAGCTCTGCAGCGTCCTGCAGAAGCTCATGAAGTAAGACAGTGAGAGGAAGGCAGTAATGGATCAGTATATTGTGACGGGCATGACCTGCGCCTCGTGCCAGGCCCATGTTGAGAAAGCCGTGGCCAAAGTGCCCGGGGTCAGGAGCGTCTCCGTATCGCTTTTGACCAACTCGATGGCCGTGGAGGGCGAGGCAAAGCCCTCGGACATCATCAAAGCGGTGGAGAATGCGGGATACGGTGCCCAGCCAAAGGGAGCACAGACTTCGCAGAAGGAGAGTGCAAGCGCAAAGCTTGCCGCCGAGGAGGATGCGCTGAAGGACAGGGAGACGCCAAAGCTTGTCCGGCGCCTTGTGAGCTCCCTCGTGTTCCTTCTGCTTCTCATGTACATCACCATGGGCCACAACATGGCCTCCTGGCCGGTCCCGGCGTTCTTAAACCACAACCACATCGGCCTCGGCATCGTGCAGATGCTGCTTGCCATCGTGGTGATGATCATCAACAGGGCGTTTTTCATCTCGGGCTTCAAGTCCCTTGCCCACCGGGCGCCAAACATGGACACCCTGGTTGCCCTCGGCTCCTCGGTCTCCTTTGGATGGTCGGTGGTCATCCTGCTGCGGATGACCTACCTTGTCACCAACGGCACCGCAAACATGGACCTGATGCCGCTCTACCACAATGAACTCTACTTCGAGTCCGCGGCCATGATCCCGGCGCTCATCACGGTCGGCAAGACCCTTGAGTCCCTCTCCAAGGGAAGAACCACGGATGCCTTAAAGAACCTGATGAAGATGGCGCCGAAGAAGGCGGTCGTCGTAAGAGACGGCGTGCAGCAGGAGATCTCCATCGATGACGTGAGAATCGGGGATGTCTTCGTGGTAAAGCCCGGCGAGTCGATCCCTGTGGACGGCGAGATCACAGAGGGACAGACCGCCGTCGATGAATCCGCCCTGACAGGGGAGTCGATCCCCGTCGACAAGGCGGAGGGCGATAAGGTGAGCGCAGCGACGATCAATCAGTCCGGCTTTATCAAAGCCCGGGCGACGAGAGTCGGAGAGGATACCACCTTTTCCCAGATCATCCAGATGGTCAGCGATGCGGCTGCCACCAAGGCACCGATCGCAAGGATTGCCGACCAGGTCTCCGGCGTGTTCGTTCCCGCCGTCATCGGGATCGCGGCTCTTGTCTTTGCCGTCTGGATGCTGCTTGGACGGGATGTGGCCTATGCCCTGGAGAAGGCAATCAGCGTGCTCGTGATCTCCTGCCCCTGCGCCCTTGGCCTTGCAACACCCGTTGCCATCATGGTCGGGAACGGGATGGGGGCAAAGAACGGCATCCTCTTCAAGACCTCCGAGGCCCTGGAGAATGCGGGCAAGGTTCAGATCGTTGCCCTCGACTCCCCGCAGAGGGCATCAAAGAGGAAGATCTTCTTTCCAGTGCCTATGCGCTGGAGACAAAGAGTGAGCACCCCCTCGCAAGGGCGATTGTGGAGCGGGGACAGAAGGAGAACCTCTCCGCAGGGGAGGTCACAGACTTTAAGGCCCTTGCCGGCAACGGCCTCACAGGCCGCATTGCAGGAAAGACGGTGACCGGAGGCTCCGGAACGTTCATCTCCGGCTCTGTCCCGATTCCGGAGACCCTGAAGGCACAGGCAGATGCCCTGGCAGAACAGGGAAAGACCCCGCTCTTCTTTGAGCGGGAGGGACAGTTCCTCGGCATCATCGCCGTCGCGGATGTCATCAAGAAGGACTCCGCCCAGGCGGTGAAGGAACTTCAAAATATGGGCATTGAGGTCGTCATGCTGACCGGCGACAACGAGCGGACCGCAAGGGCCATCGGAAAGCAGGCCGGTGTGGACCGCGTGATCGCGGGCGTTCTCCCGGAGGGGAAGGAGGCCGAGATCCGCAGGCTGAAGGAGAGAGGAAAGGTCGCCATGGTTGGCGACGGCATCAACGATGCCCCCGCCCTCACGAGGGCGGACACCGGCATTGCCATCGGTGCAGGCACGGATGTCGCCATCGACTCTGCAGACATCGTGCTCATGAACTCGAAGCTGACGGATGTCTCCGCCGCGGTGCGGCTCTCCCGTGCCACCCTCCGGAACATCCACGAGAACCTCTTCTGGGCCTTTGCCTACAATGCCATTCTGATCCCGGTGGCAGCAGGCGTCTACCGGGCACTTGAGATCAATCCGATGATGGGCGCTGCCGCGATGAGCCTCTCGAGCTTTACGGTCTGCATGAACGCCCTGCGCCTGAACCTGTTTCGGATCCATGAGACAAAGCACGACCATCCGATGAAAAAGAGGGCGCTTCCGGACACGGAAGAGAAGGTCACGGTGGCAGTCAATGCCGTAAACGGCACCCAGACAGACTGCCCGCTTCCGAAGAAGACGGGAGAAAAGACCAAAGCGGAGACCGTCCTGGTAAAGGGCATGATGTGTGAGAACTGCGAGAAACACGTGCAGGAAGCCTTAAAGAAGGTGGATGGCATCACAGACGCGAAGGCGGATCACACAACCGGGAAGGTGAAAATCACCTTCACAAAGACGCCGGATGAGACCGCGATGAAGAAGGCGGTCGGGGACGCGGACTATGAGTACGCGGGGATTGAAAAGGCGGACGCCGCAAAGACGGAGACTCTCCTTGTCGGCGGCATGATGTGCGAGAACTGCGAGCGCCACGTGCAGGAAGCCTTAAAGAAGGTGGACGGCATCACGGACGCAAAGGCGGATCACACAACCGGGAAGGTGGAAATCACCTTCACAAAGACGCCGGACGAGGCAGCGATGAAAAAGGCCATTGAGGCTGCGGATTACGAGTACAAAGGCGTTGCAGAGAACACCGACGCAGCGCAGGAAGCAGATACGGAAAAACCAAAAAAGGAGAACACAATGACAAAGACAGTAAGAGTGGACGGCATGATGTGCGGCATGTGCGAGAAGCACGTAAAGAAAGCCCTGGAGAACCTGGACGGGATCACCCGTGCAGAGGTATCCCATGAGAGGGGAACCGCAGTGATCGAGGAGACAAAGGACGTCGCGGAAGCGGCCATCGAGAAGGCGGTGACGGATGCGGGATACCAGTTTGTGAGTATGGAGTAAGCAAGGCACGGTGATAGGATAGGCCCCCGAAGACACCTGTCTTCGGGGACTTTTTGCGAAGGGTAATGCCGCAGAGCGCGGCAGGGTGAGAACATGAAACAGAACATAATCGGCTCCCTGAACGGGTATGACCTCCTTCTGATCCTGGTGCTGGCGGTCTTCTTTGGCTTTGCCATGCGGGACTTTCTGAGCATGTTTTTTGACCCGAAGCGGCCTAAGGAGCGGGGAAAGGAGAGCGACATCCTCCCGGCTGGAACCCGCATCGAGTGCGTCGTTGCCGGCATGATGTGCGGCGTCTGCGAGAGCCGCATTGCCTCCGCTGTCCGGTCAGTGGTTCCGGACGCCAGGAAACTCTCCGTCTCCCATGTCACCGGGAAGGCGGTGTTTGTCCTCCGCGGGCAGAGGGCCTATGGGACGCTGCGGGCAGAGCTCTCGGAGGCGATCGGAAGTACCGGCTATGAATTTCTCGGCATGACTGTGAAACGCCGAAAAAGTGGGACATTTTTCAAAAAATGAGGAGCGCAGAGCGCGACAGAAGCCTCCCGGTCCCCGCCCTTTTATGCTATTGTGTAGGCGTTGCAAGTTTTGTTCAGCCTGCGCGGTGCGCAGGAGAGGAGGAAGAGAGCATCATGAAGAAATTCGGAATCAAAGAAGTGGTTGCCATCGGCATTGGCACGGCCCTGTTTGTGGCCCTGACGGAGGTCCAGATCCCCACCGGTATCCCCAACACCTCGCTCCAGCCGAGAATGGCTGTCCTTGCCTTCCTGTCGGCGATCTTCGGACCGCTGGTTGGCGCGATTGTGGGTCTTCTCGGCCATGCGCTGGGAGATGCGCTGTTCTACGGCAGCGTCTGGTGGAGCTGGGTCTTCCCGGAGGCGGTGGTCGGCATTCTGATCGGTGCCTTTGCAAAGAAGTTTGCGGTCCGGGAGGGCGGCTTTGCAAAGAAGAACATCGTGCTCTTCAACGTGGTTCAGGTTGTGGCCAATGCCCTTGCCTGGATTCTCCTGGCTCCGGCGCTGGACATCGCCGTCTATGCAGAGCCCGCAAACAAGGTGTTTTTGCAGGGCGCTGCCGCATTCCTTGGCAATATCCTGATCGTCGGCATCCTGGGCTCGCTTCTTCTGGCAGCCTACAGCAGGATCGCCGGCAAGTCCGCTTCTCTGGAGAAGGAAGACTGAGAAGCGCCTGAAGGTGAGAACCATCAGGCTGTCCGTGTGCAAGAAGAGGAAACTGTGTGCCTGGCACTGCCGGCATGCGGTTTCCTTTCCTTTTTCCGGAAAGAAAAACGGAGGAGGAGAAAAGACAGATCATGAAAAAACGGATCACAGAGAAAGCACACAGAGAAGGCGGCCTGGAGATCCATACGAAGAGGCTCCGGATCCGCTTTGTGTGGTCAGACTGGAAGGCCCTGATGGAGATTTGGGCGATGCAATCGCCCGGGATATGCGCAGTATGACGTCCCGCACCGGGAGACGGCAGGAAAAGCACAGGAAAGGGCAAGGCGCTGGGCTGCACTCTCCCCGGGAAGGGAACACAAGTTTTTGCCGTGTGCCTTGCTGACGCGGTAATCGGGTATGTCAATCTTCACAAAACCCCGGAGGGTTATGAGTTCGGGTTCTGTTTTCACAGCGCCTATCACGGGAAGGGATAGGCCAGAGAGAGCCTCGCGGCACTGCTTCCAGCAATCTCGCAGGGGAGGGAAACCGGGTTTGCCGCAGGGACGCACTTGTAAATCTTCCGTCCGTGCACCTTCTTACTGCCCCTGGCTTTGCCCAGACGGGCACGGAACAGGTCTCCTTTTATCAGGACGAACAGGGTGCTCCCCTGTATTTTGACGGCGGGATCGTTCGCAGGAAGCTGGGTGCGGTTTCTCTCCAGGATTGACGCCGGCGCGCAGGGGAACCTACAATAAACCTTTCAGGACTTCTCCTTCCGATACCGCTCGCAGAAGGAGCCGACGGTAAAGCACATCAACCTCGACATCTACCCCGGGGAGAAGGTGCTGATCACTGGCCCCTCGGGCTGCGGCAAATCGACCATCGCCCACTGCATCAACGGCCTGATCCCCGGGTCGTTCCCCGGGGAGATCAAGGGAAAACTCCTGGTTGATGGAAAGGAGCCGAAGAAGGCCGGCGTCTTTGGCATGTCCAAGAAGGTGGGAACGGTCCTGCAGGACACCGACGGCCAGTTCATCGGCCTGACGGTGGCGGAGGACCTGGCCTTTGCGCTGGAGAACGATGCCCTGCCCCAGGAGGAGATCTTCCAAAAGGTGAACCGGGCGGCGGATATCGTGGAGATGCGAAACTTTCTGGACCATGCCCCGGGGGAACTCTCCGGCGGACAGAAGCAGCGGGTCTCCATGGGAGGCGTTCTGGTCGATGACGTGAAGATCCTGCTCTTCGATGAGCCCCTCGCAAATCTCGATCCCGCCACAGGAAAGCGCACCATCGACCTGATCGAGAGGATCCGGCAGAAACAGGATGTCACGGTGGTCATCATCGAGCACAGGCTCGAGGATGTGCTCTACCGGGACGTGGACCGGATCGTGGTGATGCGCGAGGGGGAGATCGCGGCGGACGAATCGCCGGATCGCCTGCTCTGCACGGATCTTCTGGAAAAGGAGGGCGTGCGGGAGCCGCTCTACATCGCAGCCCTGAAGCATGCAGGGGCAGTCTTAAAACCGGAGGATCATCCACAGCACATCGAGACCATGAACCTTCTTCCCTACCGGGAACAGGTCCGCAGCTGGTTTGCCCGCACGAAGGAGCCGGCGGCGAAGACGCTGGGAGAGCCGGTTCTGGAGGTGCGGGACCTTACGTTCTCCTACACCCAGGGCACCCCGGTCCTCTCCCATGTCTCCTTTGGCATCCGGGAGGGGGAGATGGTCTCGATCGTCGGGAAGAACGGAGCGGGAAAGTCGACCCTCTCCGCGCTGATCTGCGGCTTCCTGCAGCCGGATGCCGGAAAGATCCTGCTGGAGGGCAAGGACATCGCACCGCTTACCGTCAAGGAGCGGGGGGAGAAAATCGGCCTTGTCATGCAGAGCCCGAACCAGATGATCTCAAAGCCCATGATCATGGACGAGGTGGGGCTGGGGCTTTTCGTCCGGGGCGTTCCGGAAAAGGAGAGAACCGAGCGGGTGCTTAAGACCCTGAAGATCTGCGGCCTCTACCCGTATCGGAACTGGCCGGTGTCGGCGCTCTCCTTCGGACAGAAAAAGCGGGTCTCCATCGCCTCGATTCTGGTGATGAATCCGAAAATCCTGATCCTGGATGAGCCGACGGCGGGGCAGGACTATCGCCACTACACCGAGATCATGGAATTTCTGAAAAAGCTCAATGAGCAGATGGGTCTCACCATCCTGATGATCACCCACGACATGCACCTGATGCTGGAGTACACGGACCGGGCCCTGGTCCTTGCGGACGGGACGCTTCTTGCGGACGAAAAGCCTGCCGCTGTCCTTTCGGACGAGGAACTCTCCGAGAAAGCCTATCTCAAGAAGACCTCCCTCTACGATCTGGCAGTGCGCTGCGGCATAGACGACCCGACGGCCTTCTCAGAGCGGTTTATTGCCTGTGAGAGGGCGCTGCGGGAGGGAGGACAGAACCGATGAACCGAATGATTTCTTACGTCAGGAAGGATACCTGGATCCACCGGCTCTCCGGGGTGACAAAGCTTGTTTTCTTCCTCCTCTGGTGCATAACCAGTGCCCTGACCTATGACACGAGAATCCTGCTTGTCATGATTGCCGTGACGATTGCGGTCTTTGTGATGTCCAAGACGACCTGGAAGCAGGTCGCTCCGGTGTTTCGCGTGGTGCTCTTTTTCATGGTCCTGAACGTGGCCGCGATCTTCCTTCTCTCTCCGTACCAGGGCTGTGAGATCTACCATCACAGGACGGTGCTTGCGCCGTTCCTGCCGGGCCACGATCTGACAGCAGAGGAGCTGTTCTACCTCTTCAACGTGGTCATCAAGTACTTTGCGATCACCCCGGCGATCTTTGCCTTCCTCGTGACGACGGACCCCTCGGAGTTTGCGGCGAGTCTGAACGGGATCGGGATTCCCTACACGGCAGCCTATTCTGTTGCCATTGCCCTGCGCTACATTCCGGATGTGCAGGACGATTACCACAGGATCAAAAACGCCCAGGAGGCCAGGGGGATCGAGATGAGCGGCAAGGCAAAGCTCACGGACAGGATCCGCCGCACCTCCAGCATCATCTTTCCGCTGCTGTTCTCGGCGATGGATCGGATCGACGTGGTGTCCAACGCCATGGAGCTTCGGGGCTTTGGCAAGAAGAAGCGCCGCACCTGGTACGCCCACCGGAAGCTTGCGGCGGCGGACATCCTCGTGATGGCGGGGACCGCTGCCTTCTGCATCTTCGCACTGGTCTTTACGTTTCACGACGGTGACCGGTTTTACAACCCCTTTGTGTGAGGGGAGAAACAGAGGAAAACATGATTGATCAGAAGGCGTGGAAAGAGGAGGAGCGGGACCTTGCCTGGCGGGCGCTCCAGACCCGGCATCTGGTGCAGGATGCCTGGATCGACTTTCGGGAGCAGACGTTTGCCTTCCCGGACGGGACGAGCTTTGGTCCTTACTATAACTACACGAGAAAAAACTACGCGGTGATCCTCGCCTCCGATGAGGAGGGGAGGTTCCTCTGCGTCAGGCAGTACCGGCATGGTCTGCGGCAGGTGACCTGTGAATTCCCCGCAGGGGGCATTGAGGAGGAGATTGAAGACCCGCTGTCGGAGGAGGGGAGAAAGACCGCCCTTGCCGCCGCGATGCGGGAGCTCTCCGAGGAGACGGGGTATGAGACAGCGGACTGGTCCCATCTTCTCACGGTTCCCTCGGCAGCGACGATGGCAGACAACTGGGCGTTTTTGTTCCGGGCGAAGAACTGCCAAAGGACGACAGAGCCGCACCTGGATGCCACGGAGTTTTTGAAGCAAAAGCTCCTCCTCCCGGAGGACATCGATGCCCTGATTGCGCAGGGCGGATTTCAGCAGGCCATCCACTGCATGGGGTGGTTTCTGACCGAGAGGGGGAAGCGATGATCCTGATTCTGACAGCGGAGGCGGTGCTTTTGATCTGTTTTGTGTACCTTTCGGCAGAGCTTGCCCTGTATGCCAAAAAGGTGAAGGGCACCTTTGTGGAGCGGGTACAGCGGCACAAGGGAAAGGAAGGCCTCTCGAAGCGGATGCAGTATGCGGCCCGGGTGATCTATGATGTCGGAGGAAAGCACTACAACGCCTGCTCCCGGGATGACATCGGCGCCGCGGGGCCCGAGCGGTCGGGCGTGGAGGTCACAGTCTATGTCAACCGCAGACATCCGGAGAAGTTTCTGATCCGCCGCAATGCGAACATCCCGTGGATGTGTGTGACGGCAGCGGTCATGGCGCTGCTGCTTTTGTTTGTATGAGGTGATGGCGATGGGAAAAGGGAGAGAAGACAGGACGGGACAGAAAAAGGAAAAGAAGCCCTATGCGTACAGGACGCGGATCGGGCGGTATGTCCACTACCTGAACATGCGCATTAAGCGCAACGAGAAGGCCTTTCGGATCTACACGGTTCTGCGGATCCTGGTCATCCTGACCCTGATCCGGTGCGTGCTGGAGGGAAATTATGAGTCGGCAATGCTGTGCGTGCTCTCGCTTGTCCTCTTCCTCCTCCCCTCCTTCCTCGAGGAGAAGCTCCACGTGGAGATCCCGGCGAGGTTTCAGGTGATCATCTTTCTGTTCATCTTTGCGGCGGAGATCCTCGGTGAGGTCAACCGGTTCTACACAAGGATCCCCGGGTGGGATACCATGCTGCACACGCTGAACGGGTTTCTCTGCGCGGCGATCGGCTTCTCCCTGGTGGACCTGTTAAACCGCACGAGCAAACGGATTCAGCTCTCCCCGATCTACCTGTCGGTGGTCGCCTTCTGCTTCTCGATGACGATCGGTGTCTGCTGGGAATTTGTGGAGTTCTTTTTCGACAGCATGTTTTACCTCGACATGCAGAAGGACTTTGTGATCCAGAAGATCGGCTCGATCTACTTTGACCCGACCCACAGCCAGGTTCCCGTTCAGGTTTCCGGTATCACCAGGACGATCCTTGAGACCGCATCCGGAAAGACCTATGTCGTGGACGGGGGATATCTTGACATCGGCCTCATCGACACGATGAAGGACCTGTTTGTGAACTTTATCGGGGCGATTGTGTTCAGCGTCATCGGCTACCTGGATGCGAAGTTCCACAACCTGCGCGCGGAAAAGATCGCAGGCGGCCTTCGCCTGAAGCGGGATGACAGCGCGGAGGAGGCGACAGAGGAGACATGATCCTGCAGACGGGAAGCCGGACAGATATCCCCGCCTTTTACGCCGACTGGTTCTTTCACAGGATCCGGGCGGGCTTTGTGGACGTGCGCAATCCCTTTGCTCCGGTTCAGGTGACGAGGTACCGGATCGATCCGGAGGTCGTGGACGCCCTGTGCTTCTGTTCGAAAAATCCGGCGCCGCTACTTCCGGAAATCCACCTCCTCGATCCCTTCCGGATCGTCATGATGGTGACGATCACACCCTACGGCAGGGATATCGAGCCGTTCGTGCCGCCGGCGGAGGACGTAATGAGGACCTTTGGGGAGCTCTCCTCCTATGTCGGGAAACGGGCCATGCTCTGGCGCTACGATCCGGTGATCGTGACAGAGCGCTATTCCGTGGCCTTCCACAGGCAGGCCTTTGCCCGGATGGCAAATGCGCTGTCCCCGTACACGGACCAGGCGGTGGTCAGCTTTGTGGACCTCTACGAGAAGACAAAGCGGAATTTTCCCGGCATCCGGGAGGTGACGGGAAGCGAGCAGGAGGAACTTGTCGCCTCCTTTGCCAGGACGGCAGGGCGCTGCGGCATGCAGATCCACCTCTGCCATGAGGAAAAGTCCCTCGTCCGGGAGGGCGTGGACGCGGACGGGTGCTTTTCGAAAGCGGTCATCGAGCGGGCAATCGGGGAAAAGCTCCTGGTGCCCCGCATGAACTTTGCAAGGCAGGGCTGCCGCTGCCTTCTCTCCGCGGACATCGGAGCCTACAATACCTGCGGCCACGGCTGCCGGTACTGCTACGCGAATGCAGACGAAAGGAGCGTCCGGGAGAACCAAAAAAAACACGATCCCGCCTCCACGATGCTGGTGGGTCACCTGCATCCCGAGGACAGGGTCACCCCTGCGAGACAGAAGTCCTGGATTGACGGGCAGCTCTCCCTCTTTGACGACTGGCAGGGAACGTGAGAAAAAGAACATACGGACAACGAAAAAGCGCCGCTTGGCAGGGCCTTAAGGACCCGCCAAGCGGCGCTCTCTTCCTGCATTCTCCCCTCAGTACAGGCTCTTCCGGTTCGGATCCCGCCGGTAGGGGGTATAGTCCGGACAGAGGGCATGGAGGATCGGGAGCGCATCCTCCATCTCGGAGACGGGAACCCGCAGCGTGTAGATATTCCGGTCAATCTTTCCGTTGGGACCAAAGTCCCGGATATCGAGGTGGGCACCGCAGCCGCAGGCAGGCGCCTCATCCTGCCAGACATCGGAGGATACCCCTCGGATCCTTGCATCCTTGAGTGCCTTTTTCAGCTTTTTCCACTCGGCCCGATTTCCCCTGACCGAGTACAGAATCTCCTTCTTTTCCAACAGTGCCATGGCGCATCCTCCCTCCTCTAACAGTATAGCATGCGGAGAGAAAAATGAAATAAGATGACTGAAAATTTGAACCCGCATGCGACTGCGCAGGGCATGACGAGGGCAGCCGGAACTTTCCGTGCAGGATGTCATATCCAACAAACGAAGAAACAATATTTAGCAATATTGACGAAAATACAAATTTATGTTGACAGTACACTGTGAATCGTCAATAATAGCACTGTGCAAACGGTTGCACACACAGATAGGACCCGCTCAAGGGGCCAATTCTTTTTCCCAATCGTGCAAACGGTTGCATTGAGAATGGAGATCGACGATGTCGGCAACAATCAAGGATATTGCAAAAATAGTGGGAGTTTCTCCCTCCACCGTTTCGAGGGTGATCAACGGAACAGCACCGATCTCGGATGAGGTGACTGCCAGGATCCGAAAGGCAATGAAGGAGCTGGACTATCACCCGAATGCCCGCGCCAGAAGCTTTGCAACAGGGGTTACCAATACCGCAGGGCTCGTGATGAACGCCACCAACGAGGCGACCTTTTCCAACAGCTTTTTCAACCGCAGCGTATTCGCCATCGAGAAAGTGCTTCAGGATCACGCTTACAGCCTTCTGATCGCGAATGACAACGGCCAGAGCGATTCCCAGATTCTGGAGCTGGTGCAGGGCAAAAAGGTGGATGGACTGATTATCCCGTCCTCGAGCCTGGATGACCGGTTGATATCCTTTCTGCAGAATGCGGGATTCCCCTTTGTGGTGATGGGCGAGCCTGCCCGCCGCGCCGAAGAAGTGCCATGGGTCGATGTGGACAATGAGCAGGGCGCAGTCGAGGGAACGGAGGAGCTGCTGAGATCCGGCTACCAGGAGGTGGTGCTGATTGCGGACGATGATGAGACGGTGTTCTCCCGCAATCGTATGAGGGGATACCGCATAGCTGTCCAGCTGCGCTGCAGGGAGCAGGTGGTGATGGCGCATCACCGGTATGAGGACCTCGGGAAGAAACTTGTCAAAGAGGTGGGGAACCTGCAGGACAAGGGATTTCTCTGCGCCAGCAATGAGATCGCCTATTATACACGAAAGGCACTGAAGGAACTGGAAATCAAGGTGCCCGAAGAATCAGGAATTGTGACATTCGATAACTACCCCCTGGCGGAATATATGGATCCGCCGTTTACAGCCATCGACGTGGATACGTATCAGCTTGGAGAAAAGGCAGCAGAGATGCTGATGGAATGCATACACGGAAAGAAGATTGTGCAGCATCAGCTGATCCGGACGAAGCTTCTTGTTCGGGCTTCGTCCGGGAGAACCAGAACCATAAGAAGGGAGTGAGGCCAATGAAACTGGAAGCAGTTCGACATACCGGTACCTATCCGGACATCTATCTTGCTGATCGACGGACCCTGGTTGTCACACTGCGAACCGCAAAAAGAGATGTGGACGAATGCAGGATTCACTACTTTGCAAGAACCGCACCGGAAAAGGAGAAGACACAGACGCTGCAGTTCCTGTACCGGGACAGCCTGTTTGATTACTACCAGGGAACGCTCTGTTTCCATCAGGTAGCCCGGTACCAGAAGTACTATTTTGAACTGACCGCGGGGAAGGAAGTCTGGTATCTGACGGCAGAGGGATTTCGAAGGGATCCGCCGGAGGATGGGTACTTCGAATTTCTCTATGCCAATCGAACCGGCATTGTGGCTCTGCCGGAATGGTCCCAGGGGCAGGTGTTCTATCAGATTTTTCCGGAGCGGTTTGCAAACGGGGATCCCTCCAATGATCCGAAGGGTGTGAGCCCCTGGGGCACCATGCCGGATCGGGAAAACTGCATGGGGGGAGATCTGAGGGGAATTCTGGATCACCTGGATCACATACAGAAACTCGGTGCGGACTGCATTTACCTGAACCCTATTTTTCTCGGAGACTTCAATCACAAGTATGCGACCGCAGACTATTACCGGATTGACCCGATGTTCGGCACGAATGAGGATTTTCGAAAATTGGTCCGTGCCGTGCACGACAGGGGAATGAAGCTCATTCTCGACGGGGTCTTCAATCACAGCGGCGTTCACTTCCCGCCGTTTTTGGATGTGCTGAAAAACGGGGAGAAGTCAGAATATCGGAATTGGTTTTATCCAACAACTTTTCCTCTGGACATCACCCATCATGATTACGAGTGTGTCGGCGCATACAAGTACATGCCGAAGCTGAACACCGGGAATCCTGAGGTGAGGAATTACTTCCTGCATGTCATGGAGTACTGGATTCAGGAATACCACATCGACGGCTGGAGGCTGGATGTTGCGGATGAGGTGGATGAGGGACTCTGGGAGGAAGCAAGACTCCTGCTCAAAGACCGGTATCCGGATACGATCCTGATCGGAGAAACCTGGGGGAGCGGGCTGCGTCTCATGAATGGCGCCCAGATGGATGCCATCATGAATTATGTATTCCGGGATGCCGTTCGGGATTTTATCGCCAGGGAGACCATCGATGCTGCTGCCTTCGATGACAGGGTGGAAAAGATGCTCTCGGATTACCCGGTGCAGATGGACCGGGCCATGTACCTGCTCCTGGATTCCCACGATACGGAGCGCTTTTTGACGCTCTGCGGCGGTGACAGAAGAAAGCTGAAGGCTGCTTCTGCCCTCCAGATGATGTTCGTCGGTTCGCCGGCTGTCTACTATGGAGATGAGATCGGCCTGGAGGGGGAAAATGATCCGGATTGCAGAAGATGCATGATCTGGGACCAAGATCTTCAGGATTTGGATCTGGAGCGCTGGTACCGGGATCTGATCCGGATCCGCCACCGGGAACCGGCAGTACGGACAGGGGCGTTCTATGCGGATGTCTGCAGAAACCGCAGCTATGCCTTTTCCCGTGCTGACGGGCAGGAAACCATCCTTACGGTAATCCATGCAGCGGAGACGGAACAGGCGGTGGAAATTCCTGTGCGGCGGGCTACGGCCTATCGGGACCTGATGACAGGGGAGGTGTTTCTGGCAGATCCAGGGGCACCGGAAGCCGCAAGGCTCGGTGACAAGGTGAGATATCAGGGAAGCCTGATGATCAAGATGAAGCCCTATGAGGCAAGAATTCTAAAGGAGGAATGAAAATGAAAAGGAACAAAAAAATACCGGCAATTGCACTGACAGCAGCTATGTGCCTGGCAGCAGTAGGCTGTGGTCAATCACCGGCATCATCTGAAACCACTGCTTCCAGTGAGAACTCAGCAACAACGGAGGCAGCAGGGCAGGCAGCAACAGAAGCGGCAGCGGAAACCGCAGCCGCAGCAGAGCCCGCCGAGGAGGTCACCCTCAATTTCTGGCATCATTATAGCGCACAGTCTCCGGAAAATGAAACCTTAACGAATGTCCTGATCCCGAAATTCGAGGAGGAGAATCCTGGGATTACGGTCAATGCGGTTTCCCATGAGTGGGCGGATCTGCACGATAAGATTCTGATCAGCGCACAGTCCGATACCCTCCCGGATGTTGCAAGACTGGACAGCGCGTGGGTGCCAGAATTCCAGAAGATGGGAATCCTGGTTCCGCTGAACAAGGAGATGAGCGATTTTCAGGATGTTGCGGACGGCTTACTGGAGAGCGCCATGACGACCGCGCAGATCGGCGGGGACAGCTATGGGCTGGCGCTGAACACCAACACGAAGATCCTCTACTACAACACCGAGGCATTTGAGAAGGCAGGACTTACTGCCCCTGCCACGATGGATGAGTTTGTCGAGGACTGCAGAAAACTCTCCGGGACGAATGATGCCGGACAGCAGGTCTGGGGCTACGATGAACCCGGCCTTGCAGGCTGGAACCTCTGCCCGTTCATCTGGAGCATGGGCGGCTCTCTGACCAATGAGGATCAGACCAAGGCCACCGGCTATCTCAACAGCAAGGAGACCGTGGCAGCAATTCAGATGCTTGCGGATCTCTATCAGGAACAGGCGATCACGGGATGGAACAGCGGTGATATTCCGATGACCGACGGCTTTGGAACCGGGCGCTACATGATGCTGCTGGAGGGCCCCTGGAAGGTGTCAGAGCTCGCAGGAGCCTATCCGGATTTTAAGTATTCCACAGCACCGGTCCCTGCAGGGGACGGCGGATCCATCTCCGTCCTCGGCGGTGAGGATATCGGGATGTTCAACACGGCCAACAAGGATGCGGCATGGAAATTCATGAAGTTGAATATGCACAGGAAGAGATGGCAAAGTGCGGGCAGATCCCCTGCAACAAGGAGGCGCTCGAATCCGATACGGTAAAGAATGCAGACTTTGCGCCGTACATTGAGCAGCTCAAGACTGCAAAATCCCGCCCGACCGTGGCAAGCTGGTCGGAGATTGACAGCGAGCTTTCTGCCTCCGTCACATCGGTTATGAATGGGGAGCAGACAGCACAAGAGGCTATGGACGATCTGGCGAAAAAGGTTGACGCGCTGCTGGCGGAATGACCTTTCTTTGACCGGATGAATTCGATGCAGGGACAGAACCTCTCCTCTGTCCCTGCAGATTTTTAAAGGAACTGACATGAAATTAAAAGGAAAGAGCAGAGTTCAGATTGGGCTGCTTTTGCTCCCGGGACTTCTGATCTTCTGCATTTTTACGGTGTATCCGATTATCCGTCTGTTTTGGATGAGCTTTTTCAAATGGGACTTCGGATCCTTCCTGAGTCAGGAATTTATCGGACTTGCAAACTATCGGAGTGTTGTCACGGACCCCTACTTTCAGACATCCTTTGTCAACACGATTGTCTACACGCTGATTACCGTTCCTGCCCAGATGATCCTGGGACTTCTTGTGGCAATTCTGATCAATTCGGTCAACAGATTTAAGATCGGATTCCGCGTTGCCTATTATCTTCCGGTTATCACATCCTGGGTGATTGCATCTCTGGTATTCAAATATGTCTTCAACACGGAGGGCCTGCTGAACTATTTCCTGACCAATGTGATTCACGTGACAGGTTCCAACATCCGTTGGCTCGACAGCCGCTGGGGCGGAATGACGGTCGCCATGCTGCTCGGCATCTGGAAGGGAATTGGCTGGAACATGGTGGTATTTCTGGCTGCGCTGCAGGCAGTCCCACAGGAACTGTATGAGTCCGCCTCGCTGGATGGTGCGGGTTCCTGGCAGAAATTCCGGTATGTGACGCTTCCCGGCATCAAGGGAACGGTGCTGTTTGCTCTGGTCATGCTGACGATCGGCGGCTTTAACGTCTATACGTCGACAAAACTGATCACTGATGGAAAACCCGGTCATGATACGGAGGTCGTTCTCACTTGGATGTACTACAAGGCATTCAGCACCGGAAAGTTCGGATATTCTGCGGCACTGTCATTTATCATCGCGCTCATACTCGGCATTCTGGCCATTCTGGAATTCCGTCTGATGCAGAACAAGGAGCAGCAGTGATGAAAATAATGAAGAAGAAAAACGGTATGCAGGCCATGATCTATGTCCTGCTCATCCTCGGAATGGTGATCGTTGTTCTTCCGATGCTCTACATGGTCAGCACTTCGCTCAAGCCCAATGGAGCATTGTATGAATACCCGCCGCAGTTCTTTCCGAAGCTGCATGAAATCACGCTGGAGAATTACGGATATATCCTGAGCCAGAAGAAGTTTCTCGGCAACTTTCTGAACAGCATTGTGGTATCGGTCTGCACGGTTGCAATCTCTGCGGTGGTATCCTCTGCACTCGCTTTCTGCATCGCCAGATTCCGTTTTCCGGGACGTAGGGCACTCTTTGCATTCATCATCCTGACCATGATCATTCCCGGTACCACGATGATCGTGCCGCAGTACGAGCTGGCGGTAAAGCTCAGGACCATTAACAGCATCTGGGGCTTGATTCCCTTTTATGTAGCCTGGGTGATTCCCTATTCGACCTTCATGATCAGGGGATTTGTGGAGGGCGTGCCGACCGAATTGGATGAGGCAACCTACATGGACGGCGGCAGTGTCTTCACTGTGTACCTCCATGTCATCATCCCATTGACCAAACCGGGGATTGCATCGATCTCCATCTTCAACTTTCTCACCGCCTGGGAGGAGTTCCCCTGGGCGAATACGGTGATCAATGATGATCTGAAGCGGACGCTCCCGATTGCGATCTCTGGATTCTTCGGACAGCACCAGTTCACACAGTGGGGCTACGTGTTTGCCCTGTCTGTACTCAGCCTGATTCCGATCTTGATTGTTTTCATCTCCTGCCAGAAGTTCTTTGTGCAGGGCTTGACGGCGGGGAGCGTGAAAGGGTAGTTTGCCGCAGGGGGCCTTTTGAGACACTGCCGCATACCGCCTCCTGGAAGAAGCAGAAACCAAAGATGTGCATGGGCATCTGGAGGCAGTGAAGACTGCCCAGGGTCAGCATGGCATGGAAAGAAAATGGCTGTATCAGTGGAGACCGATCGTCATGGCCGCCGCTTATACAGCCATTACGCGTTCACCGCTGGAACCGCCCGCATATCGAATGGTGCGTGCGGTGCGAGAGGACAGGGACCAATCCCTTCCTCACGCTCGATCTGCGCAGATGCAGTGACTGGCGCATTCTTCCGCTTTATGGGACAATGTCCTCAGATACAGGCCCCCGGGAGAGAGGGCAAGACGCAAAGGGACTAGAAAGGGCCGATGGGAGGCGAAAGCCCACAGGCTGACTCTGAAAGAGCACTTTCAGTTTGGCACCTTCATGAAGAGACGGATCGGGATCCGGCAGGAACTGAATCATCGAATCGATGCCTACATGAAGGAAGATACGGAATAACGCCGATGGGCTGCATACCGTCCGGACAGGTCCCGAGGATGACAACACGATTCTATGTCGGAAGCTATGCAGAAAGAAGCGAGCAGGGGATTGCACTCTGCGAACTGGACGGGGAGAGAAAACGCATCTCGGTTCTTGCCCGCTATGGCGGGGTGAAAAATCCCATCTACTTTGCAAGACATCCGAAAATGCCCATTCTTTACTCCTGTGCGGAGAAAGAGGATGGGGAGGCGGCGGTCGCTGCCTGGAGAATCGGGGAGAATGGAGCCCTCACCCTGGCAGGCATCACAGGAGACGGCGGGAGGGGATGCTGCCACGTCTGCGTCAATGCGGATGGAACGGCTCTTGCAGCCTCCAACTACGGGGACGGGAGTCTCTCCCTCTTTCGCATCGAAGGGGACGGCACCGTGCTGTCCCTCTCTGACCGAAAGGTTCACAAGGGAAAAAGCGTACACTGGAGGCGGCAGCAGGAGGCCCATGTACACTTTGCGGCGTTTGCAGGACAGGAGCTCTTCTCCTGTGATCTTGGGGAGGACAGAATCTGGCACTACCGCCTGGGAGAGAGGGGGATCCTCACGGAGCAGGCGCCGCAGTACCACACGGCGGCGGGGGATGGACCCAGGCACCTTGTCCTGGACAGGGACAGGAAGCGGATCTACTGCATCACGGAGATGGGCGCCAATGTCACGGTGATCGATGCCGAGACGGGGCGAAACCTCCAGAGACTTCGCTCGATCCCGGAAGAGGTGGATCTGAGATCCCTCCCCGTGGGAGACTTTGATGCCTACGGCGCTGCGATCCGGATGACAGAGGACGGGGAGCGTGTCCTTGCCTCAAACCGGGGCGATGACAGCATCAGCGTCTTTGCCGTGGGAGCGCGCGGAATTCTGCATCGCCTTTCTGTGCAGAAGACGGGCGGTGTGATGCCGAGGGATGTTATCCTCGCCGGGGACACCGTTCTTGCCGCCCATCAGGTGAGCGGAACCGTGACTGCCCTTGCCTGGAATGCAGAGCGAACTGCCCTTGAGAGGACGCAGGCGGAGCTTTCCTTTCCCCGTGCGGTGGCGCTGCTCCTTGCGTAGCAAGGGGGACTTTTGAAAAGCTGCACAAAACATCATCATAAATTTACCAAAATCTGACAAAGTTTACAAAAAATTTACCTGCCCGCCCGGGGAATGCACTATAATAATACTGCACAAAAGATATCGACAGCATGTGCAGACGTGGAGGTGCATGTCATGAAAAAACGCGGAATTGTGATGGCGATTGCAGCCTTTGTCCTTGGTGTTGCGCTGTTTGTGCACCCGAGGGCGTCGCTTCTCTTTATTGCCCGGCTGATGGGTGTGGTTTCCCTGGGAGCCGGAATTGTCAGCCTGTTTCTTGCGGCGTCGGACGCAAAGAAAAAGGAGGCCGGTGCGAGAGACTTTATCGTCCCTGCTGCGCTCCTTACCGTCGGAGCCCTGCTTATCGCAAACCTCGCCTCGGTGACGGCAGTCCTTCAGGTGGTCCTTGGGGTCGCGATGATCGGGGATGGCTTCCGCCATCTGGTGCGCGTCGGCGTGCAGAAGAGAAAGAAGTCCTCGATTCTTCTGATCCTCGGGGGCATCACGATTCTGCTGGGCTTTACGATCTGCCTGCGCCCGCTGACATCCATGTGGTATACCACAGCCTGCGGCCTGTTCTTCATCTTTGATGCCATTGTCGGCATCCTGACGGACAGCCCGGAGGAAACGAATCCGCAGAGGGGATGAGAAGCAACACCGGATTTGAGACAGGAGAAGACGGGAGAACAAAAAGGAGCTGCTGCCGGCATGAGGCCGGAAACAGCTCCTTTTCGATGTGGAAAGAGGGTCTCTGCGCCCTGTATACGCGCATCCTCATTCCGATGGTTTCCCGGCCGCAGGGTTTCCTGCGGCGCTTTTTTTCGTCTCCAGTGCCATCTCCTCCTGCTGATCCTTCTTTTCATTCCGGATCTCCCAGTGGATCAGGAACGTGAGGACCGCCCGCAGCACAATGATGGCGCCGAGGATTCCAAGCTCGGACCACTCCCGAACGACCACGGTGCGCAGCACCTCTCCGCCCATCTTGAACTCGAGGGCCAGGGCAATGCCCTGAGCGAGGTTCAGGCGGATGTTGACGGGATCCTGCCGGATCCACTGCACAAAACACTTCACGGCGACACAAACGAGTACCACGATGCCGAACAACTCCAGGACGACGGTAAAGATGGAGACCACGTCCTCCAGGAAGAGATCCAGAAAGGAAATGAAAGAAATCATGCTGCTGCCTCCGGGGCAAGGAAAATTTTGCTGATGGGATCATCTTATCAGAAATCCGGCAGCGGAAAAATACCCAAAAGAAGCGGACGGGGAAGCAAAAAAGAAGGCAGAAACACGAACCTTAGCGGGGATGCTGGCAAGGTGTTCCCTTCTGCGGTACAGTTGGGAGCGGAGAAAAAGAAGAATGCCGCCAGAGGCACGGCATGAGGTGGAAAGATGATTGAGAGCGCAGCGATAATCGGCATGGGAGCGCTGGGACTGCTGTTCGGAGAGCCGATGGCAGAATTTCTCGGTCCGGACCGCTTTTCCTTTGTGATGGACCCCGCGCGCTGCCGCAGGCACCAGGATGATGTCTACACGATCAACGGGAGAACGGTTCACTTCCCGGTACGGAGCACGGACCAGGTGAAGGAACCCGTAGACCTTGTCCTTGTCGCCGTGAAGGGCCCGGATCTGGAGAGCGCGGTCCGGACCATGGCGCCCTGCGTGGGCAGGAACACGATCCTCCTTTCCCTGATGAACGGCATCTCCAGCGAGGAGATCCTGGGAGCGCGCTTTGGGAGGGAGAAGGTTCTGTACGAGGTGTCCCAGGAGATGGATGCCCAGCGCTACGGTACGGCCCTGACCTACACAAGGAGGGGCCGGATCCTTCTGGGAGTTCCGAAGGACGCAGATCCCCAAACCGGGAAATCCCTGGATGCTGCCCTTGAAGAGGTCTGCGCCTTCTTTGACAGGGCGAAGGTGCCCTATGCCAGGGAGGCGGACATCCTGTACCGCCAGTGGTCCAAGTGGATGCTGAACGTCGGCTGCAACCAGGTCTGCATGGTCTTTGATCAGGGGTCTCACTAACCCCACGGCAAGCCATGGGGGTTGTGGCAACACAGCCCCATCGGCGTAACGTGAGGACTGCAGCACTATCGCAATCCTGAGTGAGTAG
>ONMH01000044.1 GCA_900318875.1 uncultured Lachnospiraceae bacterium
TACCGTGTGTTGGATTGCGTCTCGATGGACGTCCTCCATGGTAACAGAGGCCATTTTAATTTCCTATTGGCGATTTACTGAATTACAGGAATGCTTTCGGCTCTGTCAGCCGCTTCTGTTTTCTTTCCGATTCCGGTGTCTTCTCACTCGAAGTCAACGGACTTTCCGGTTCTTGCGGATTCCCGCACCGCATCCATCAGGCAGAGTACCCTTCTCACCTCGGGGATCTTCACCAGGAAGTCCTCCTCCCCGTGGTAGGCGCGGACGTAATTCTCGAAGTAGTTCCGATGGCAGGTGTCGACCTTCGGCAGGGGCTCTGTCACAATCGTCCCCTCCGGTGCCGGTCCAAAGGATCTCGTGGGTCCTGCCGCCGTCATCGTCCGGTGTCCGGAGACGTTCGTCAAAAGATGGGTCGTCCGGACGATCTTTCCCTCCGGCTCAAAGCCGTCCACGTAGGCCGTGCCCTTGTTGCCGGCGACAAACCAGTGCCGCTCAAACCACTTGTCGTTCACCTTGTCCGCCAGGTAGTAGGTGCCAAGTTCCACCGTCGCCGTCACACCGTTGTCAAAGCGGAGCATGATCTGGAAGTAATCATCCACTTCCTTGTTGATGACGTTGCGCACATCCGCAAAGACGCTCGTAAGCTTTGCGCCGGGGAACATCCAGCAGACCTGATCCAAAAGGTGGACGCCCCAGTCGTACAGCATGCCGCCGCCCTCGGAGACGAAGACGTGCCAGTCGTGCATGTTTCCGTTGAAGCCGTAGAGCTGGTTCTTGATGGCGTAGACATCTCCCAGGGTCCCGGAATCGTAGACTGCCTTGGCCGTCCTAAAATCCGGATCGAACCGGCGCTGCTGGTGGACCGTGAACTTCACGCCGTTTGCCTTTGCCGCTGCCGCCATCTCATCGAGATCGGAGACGCTCATCGCCACCGGCTTCTCGCAGATGATGTCCTTGCCGGCATTGGCCGCCTGGATCATGACATCGTGGTGCTGGTTGTTGTTGATCGCGATGATGACGACGTCCACCTCCGGGTCCGCGAGGAGCTCCTCATTGCTCTTGTAGCGCTTCACTCCCGGGATCACGTCCTCGAGCTGCTGCGGATCCCTGTCCGAGATGCCGACCAGCCGGATGCCCGGGAAATTGGAGAGCATCTTTTCGTGCTCGTGACCCATAAATCCGTGGCCGATGATTGCAAAACCGATATCCTGTGTCATTGATTTTCCCTCCACAATCAGTGCAGTTCCTTATCTGATGATCCCATTGTAGAAATTCCGGCATGATCCGGCTTTTCCGAAGCGGCACAGGCAGCCCGGTTCTCTTGCAAAGTCCAGACGTCTGCGCTCTGCCCTGCAACGATGCTGCTTCATCTGTTGCAGAGGCAATGGGGAAGGTGTTTTGCCTCCCAGGTTTGGCGCTTCCCGGGTGCGGATCCGCATCATTTGCTGCCCCGCCCTCCCGGCTGCATGACCGTTCTTCCATCTTTTGCTGCCTCTTTGCCGTTTTTCCGGTCCGCTGCAGCACAAAAAACCGGACGGAAGCGCAATCTTGCGCCCCGTCCGGTTTGCGTTCTGAACTTGTTTTTCCCTGTCACAAAACCGCTCTGGGTTCTGTCATGCGTCCTGTTACTCGCTGCCTTCCTTTGCATGGTGCTCGATCAGGCTGGCGCGGATGTCATCCGCATCCTTGTCCGAGAGATTCCAGAGGAAACAGCAGGCCACTGCAAGGAAGTACAAAATGGCAGGGATCAGGTTGACGGTGATGTTGATGCCGCGGAGGGCCTGCTCGGTCTGCTGGGCATTGGCGACATAGCCGAAGGCGCCCATGATCAGGATGCCGACGGCGCCGCCGATTGCGTTGCCGAGCTTGGTGGCAAGGCCGTAGGTGGCATACGCAGTGCCATCCGTGCGGACCCCGGTCTTATACTCCATGTAGTCAACAGAATCCGCCACCATGGAGAGGGTCATCGGCATGCCGATGTTGAAAATGCCGAAGAGGACATCCCCGAAGATCACCATCGGGATGTTGTCAAAGGGGGCGAAGTACATGATCAGAAGGGCAATTCCCTGCATGACCATGGAGAACCAGAGTACCTGGCGCTTTCCAAACCGCTTGGCTGCTGCCGGAACAAAGAGCGATCCGACAATGCCGAGGAGCGTCGGGAGCGTCATGATCAGTGCGATCAGAGTGAAGGAGCCAAGGCAGTAGATGACCCAGTAGGCCTCAACGGCGATTCTGCCCATGAAGGCGGTCATCTGGACAACCATGATGAGGCTGATGATCATCAGGTACTTGTTGGTGACGAGGTTCCGAATGGTGTCATGGAAGGTGACTTTCTTTGCCCTCTGGCTCTTTGTGGGCTGCACCACCTCCCGGGAGGTGAAGAAGACGATCAGAAACAGCGGAACTGCGATGCAGGCATAGAGGATGGCCGTGTGCAGATACCCATGGGCATCCGCGACTTCAGCCCCCTGTTTTGAGAAGGCCAGCAGCAGAATCGGGGAGAGGGCGTTGACCAGTGCCATGCCCGCATTCATGCCGATGTTGCGGGATGCGTTGATCTGATTTCTCTGATTGGCATCCTCCGTCATCACCGCATTCATGGCACCGTAGGGGATGTTGACCAGGGTGTACAGCATTCCGGCGGCGATATAGGTAAAACCGGCCCAGATGACGCCGGCTGTACTGGACCCGCCAAAGGGGTTGGCAAAGGTCAGTACTGAAAACAGCGCCAGAAACGGGCAGCCGAACGCAATCCATGGGCGAAAGCGCCCGAACCTTGAGTGAGAGTGCTCTGCAATGGCACCCATCATCGGGTCGTTGATGGCATCCCAGATGCGGGCGATCATCATGATCACGGAGACCGCCAGCGGTGCAATGCCAACCACATCGGTGTAAAACACCGTCAGATAGGATCCCACAAAGGTCCAGACAAACTGGGACGCCAGATCTCCGAATCCATAGCAGATGACTGCTGCCTTGCTTGCTCTTAATTTCTTATCCATTTTCCCTCCATCATGGCCAGTTCAGGCCATCTATCCGCCCCTCAGACGATCAGCAGGCGCCTCTCATTTACGTGATGTCCAAACTCCGGCATGAATACCGGGCTCTCCCTGTCCGGATCCAACGCCTCATCACTCTCCAAAAACGGCGGCATGTAGGAGGACTCAAAGGAGAAACCGTACTTCAGATCGTGGAACCCCTGCGCAAGGCCGCCCTCCTTCGCAACCCGGAGCTCTGCCGTCTGCGTGGGGCACCAGTGTGTCTTGTAGTCCTCTGCCATCTCTTCGTTGGTGTATTCCTCCCCACCGAAAACCCACGTAATCTCATCCTTTGTGAACTTCTCTCCGTCCACAAAAAGAGTGCCGGGACGGAGCTGGCTTAAGTAGACGCCCCGGTAATAGGGAAGGCGCACACGAAACGTAAATCCTGTGATCTTACCTGTGCTGTCCTTGATGTTGTGAAAGCCTGTCGACTGAATGACCTGTCTGTCCATGATTCCCTCCTTAGTCCCCAATCAGATTTTTGAGCAAGATGTGATGCTTGCGAAGCGTCTGGCCGACCTCATAGAAGTCGTCGTACTTGTCGGTTCCCTCGTACTCACTGAGCAGATATCCGTCCCAGCCGTTCTCCTGCAGCACCTTGATGATCTCCGGATAGGGAATGGTCGTCTCCTCAAACTGGTCGTTCATGCGGATGAACTTGGCATGGCAGCAGTAAATATAGGGAAGAAGCGGGATGAGATCTTCCGGCTTGTTCGGCGTGAACTGGGGATCTCTCCACTCCCCCTCGTCAAATTTGGTGCGGAAGACAGAAAAATCGATATTCAGGCCGAAGTTCTTCGTCCCTGTCTCCCGGATAAAGTCCACATATTCCTTCACCATCCCGCCCTTTAAGTTGGAAGGATTGTGGATCTCCGGGCACATCTTCATGTCGAGCTGCTCGGCAAGAGGAAGGGCGCCCTTGATGATCTCTCTCCAGTTGGTGACCGGTTCGAGTTTTTCATTAATCACCGGCATCTTGGTCCGCATGACGTGAAAGCCCAGGCGGTGAGCCAGGCGGATGTCGCGCTTTAACATCTCCACCGACTCCTCGGTTGTCAGTTCTCTTCCTTTGAGCGCATGGGAGTCGATCCAGTGTCCGTACTCCGCCGGCTCCACCTCATACTTGTCGCAGAGCCGCTCCCAGTTCTCAACCCACTCGTCAGACGGATACGGATATCCATCGATGTGAGTGTTGGCAAGAATCTCGATGCCATGCGCACCCATGTCATAGAGTTCGGCAAACAGATCCTCCAGGTTCTTGGACACGCCATATTCTGCGGAGTAGCTGTAGACGGCAACGCCGCGCTTGAGTCCCTTTTTGTTGTAATGGTACAAAACGTTTCCCTCCTTTGTGTGAGATTGGGTTTGCTGCTTCCCTTGTTCTGACCGTATCTTATCGTTTTCCCACCGGCGTCCTCTTTTCCGCACGTTCCCGAATACCGGTCTTTGTTGCAAAAAAATGACTGCGACAGAGCCGATGCAAGGAATGCATCCGATCTGTTGCAGTCTCTGTGATCCGTCGTCCGGGATCTTCTTTGCTATGCGCCCTATTCTTTTCGGAAGATGTGCAGGAGGGAGAGCTCCTGCGGCTCCATCACAACCTCCAGGGAAAGGGACGCACCGTTTCCGATTGTCACGGTGCTCTGGGAGAGGGCCGGAGTGCTCATGGCATCGAGGTATTTGACATCCTGCCGGGAGAGCTCCGTGTCAAAGTCAAATGTCGCCCAGGCATCCAGGACGCTCCCGTGCGCCTGGTTCAGCGTCTCCTTCTTGATGATCCAGGTGCCGGCAGCGCCGGGATGTAGGATCTTAACTTCCAGCTTCAATGGCTTTTCATCCTGAAAGCGCATGGACCGATACTTCTTTAAGTCCACATCCTCACTCTGCAGAAAGTAGCTGCGCTGAAACCAGGAGTAGAAATAGCAGAGCACGTAGAGATCTCCGCCGCTGCTTCTGGTCACCAGACAGTGCTCATTTTGCGCAAGGAGTTCTCCTCCCAGCTGGTTCAAAAAATCCACAGCATAGAAGGCGGGCTTGCGGATCGTGTCCTTGGAGAGAAGGCCGATCCCGCCATTCAGGATACCAACGGTGTCCATGTAGGAACTGATCCAGTCGGATCCGCACATCAGTGCAAGGCTGTCCACCTGATTCCAGAGCCGGCTGATCTTGTGCACGATATACGCCGCGCGAAAGCAGGAGTCATTCAGATAGTTTCGATTCGAGATTGAATTGTTCCACTCGGTGATCCACAGCGCTACCCCTTTGGCCTCCAG
This sequence comes from uncultured Lachnospiraceae bacterium, assembly GCA_900318875.1. Classification (GTDB taxonomy): domain Bacteria; phylum Bacillota; class Clostridia; order Lachnospirales; family Lachnospiraceae; genus CAG-791. The sequence goes on from ONMH01000044.1 coordinate 5,318, forward strand.
CCCCGTCTCCCGCATCAGCTGCCGGATCTGTTCCACCTGTTTTTCTTCCGCTGCCTCATTCTGAGAGACCACGCGCCCATGTGAGCCATCTGCAAGGCGCACGTCATCATAGGGAAAGATCTTGTACCCCAGATAATCCGGCAGCACATCCTGTTCCTGGCAGCATCGGATAAAGTCGTGCTGTTTCTTCCAGTCTGTCAGAATGATCGCACCGGTTCCGCCGAACTTCGCCCCCGGGATCAGACGTCTCATCTCGTGATACATGTAGCAATACGCCTCAAAATAGGTGAACGGGCCGGCATAGAAGTTCTGGGCGGGGGTCTTCGTCAGATCATTGATGGAGAGCTCATAGTACCAGGAGGCCACCTCCTCCTGCCCGTAGCGCTGCAGGATGTGGCGCAGGAAGGCCGTCACCGCCCGCTGCCACGCCTCCTGATTCTCGAAGGGAATATAGTCTTCATTATAGAAGATGTCCTCTCCATTGGTCCGAAGCGCCATGTCCGGACGCCTTCCGAAGTCGAGAAAAGCCTTCAGCTTGTGCTCCGTGAGAAAGTCCAGCGCCTGGTCGATGAGGTCATAGTTGAAGGTGCCTGTGTTTCTTCCGTCGGTAAAGAGCAGCCGCTTCGCAAATACGTTCCAGACGCGGATGTAGGTAAAATGCAGCTGTTCCTGCAGGTACACCACATGGAACTGCATGTTGGCCCGGGTCAGGTCAAAGAGCGCACCGACGTTGATGACCTGATTCCAGTTCTTGGAAAGAGAGGCGGGCTGGACCTTCTGCAGATCCAGCACCAGCTGATCCGTGGTCTCATGCTCCGGCTCCTCATAGCCAAGGTCTTTGAGTTCCTCCCGGATCCGGCACTCCTTCTCCGCCTCCTCCTGCCGACGCCTGTCTGCCTCCTGCCGGTGCTCTTCCCGATATGCAGAGGGCGTGGTGTTCATGCATTTGCGGAAGGCACGGCTGAAGGTGGCTGAATTGGCAAAACCGCAGGAGAGGGCAACCTGGGTCAGGCTCTCGTCGGAATAGGCCAGCTGTGCAAGGGACATCCGAACCCGCAGCTGCATCACGTAATCAGCGAAGTAGACACCTGTGCTCTTTTTGAATATTCGGGAGAGCGTCGACGTAGACACATACATCTTCTCCGCCAGTTCCGACAGACTGATCTCCTGGTCGAGGTGGGCCACAATGTACTGCATGATCTCCCGCATGCGGCAATCCCCTTCTGACTCCGCACTGGTGAACTGATTGGGATCCAGCTGATAGTGCTCTACCAGGGCATCCAGAATTCCCAGAAGGAGCTGATCCATCAGAAGATCGGAGGAGCGGGTCCGCGCGGTGTACTCCGCCGTCAGCTGATAGAAGAGGTCCCGCAGATCCTGATAAGAGTGCCGATCATCCACCGCAGAGTTGCAGTAGAAAATCATCGTGGAGGAGTGAATCGCCGCAGCAAGAAAAGATGCTGAAAAGGCAGCCTCCCCGTACAGGGCGCCCTTCCCCTGCGCCTTTGCTTCCCAGGAGAGGCCAGGATTCACCAGCAGGATGTCCTCCCGGTTCAGATCAAAGCTCTCCTCCTGATATCGCACCCGCATGGTTCCATCCATGACGAAGAGCACCTTCATCGCAGTCTCGAGATGTTCTTCCTCTCCCTGGAAGCGGTGCACTGCATAATACATGGTCTTCTCGTTCATCTTTCTGTATCCCCTTTTCGATCCGTCTGTCGTCTGCGCTGACAGGCACCCATCATTATACAAGAGCAGACAACGGCAAAACAGCCGGCCCGGGATCGGGTCGGCCAAACTGTGTTTCAATATGGCGATTGCATTCAGGCGATGACCACGTCACGGGTCATGTTTCCCTCGAGCGGGATCGGGATGTAGGCGGTCCTCGTGCAGACGGTCAAATGTACCCGGTGGGTGCCCTTCGAAAGCCCACCCTCTCTCAGAACGCGAACCGTTCCCTTTTCGCCGTACTCCCACTTGATGGTTCCCACGGTCTTCATCTCATCCAGAGTAAACCAGTCGATGTGGTCCGGTGTAAAGCGGATGTCCCCGGTCGGGACCTTCTCCCCGTCCGTCTCCACCGCCAGGAAGTTGATCATGGACAGGGGGATCCCGCGGTAATAGGTGATGTAGGTATCCATCTCATATCCAATGACCTTCCCGTCCGCATCGGTGACGTTGCGGCAGCTGTCCTTGAGAAACACGTTGTTGTCAAACATGGCGATCTCCTCCTTATCCTTCGATCTCGCGGATGTACTTCTGAATCATCTTCTGATGTGCCGTGACCTGCTCGATCTCCGGGATCTCATGATCCGGGAGCACCCAGCGGTTCCCCTCGTACTCCGTGGAGACATAGCCCTGATAGCCGTGGTCATGCAGGTACTGCAGAATCTCCCGGTAGTCGATGCTGTACTCCTCTCCCTCTTTGGTCATCTCATAGAGCTTGAAGTGAACGTGTCTGATGTAGGGTGCGAGGTCATCGAGCTCGTGGAGCGAGCGGTTCTCATATCCGCTGATGTTGGACGCATAGAACGCATCCGCATCATTTTTAATCAGGGATTTGAGCTTGGGATCCATGCCATCCTTCGACTTCCGATTCAACTGGAAGAAATCCGTCCCGCTCTCGAACACCTCATCGGTGTACTTGACGATATCTGGATTGAGACCGCCGAGCACCCTGTCGCAGTACTCGGTCATCACCCGGGGCGCCCGCCTCATAAACAGCGAGGTGTCCGGGACGATCCCAATGTAGGGGCTGGTCAGGCGCAGCATCTCCTCGATGTATTCATCCGTCTTCTTCACCCCAAAGCCCAGGCCCGCGTGGATCTCGATGTTCAGGGTCACATCCTGCTCGACGGCGAGCTCCAGGCAGGGCTCCAGGATCCAGGCCGGAACCATGGAGACCATACGGATCGTGTGAAAGCCGAGGCGGTGTGCCAGTCGGATCTCCTTTTTCATGAGGGCAACGCACTCCCTTTTGGTCAGCTCCCGATTTGCAAAGAGGTTTGTGTTGAGGAAGACATCATCGCTGGCAAGCCCCATGGGGTATTTTGTAACGAGATCATCCCACATCCGGAGCGTGTCCTCCTCCGGCTCCGGCGCACCGTGGAGCATCTGATCCGGCAATAGCTCGATACCATCGGTGCCGAGATTCTTTGCAAACTGAAAGATGTCCGCAAGGCTCATCTTCCCCCACAGGTACTGATACTGCAGGCTGTAGAGACTGATACTGGACTTGATTCCCATGATTTCCTCCTGTTGTAGTGCTTTCTTCTCCCGTCAGGGCTCTCAGACGAACTCTATGGTATCTGAAGGGACGGGATGGCACTTTTCCTCAAGAGAAAATCGGTCCGGTTTTCTTGCAACTGTCCTCTGCTCCCAATCCCGATGCTGCAACCAGGGAAGGGGATTCGTTGCAGATTGACTGGCATAAAAAAACCTGCAGCACAATGGCTGCAGGCTGCGTTTCCAACGATAACGGCCGCTGTCTGTATCTGTCAGAACGTGACCGGATAGCGGTATCCCGTCTTTCTCGAGAGCTCATCATACCAGGCCTTGGTCTCCTTCAGAAACGCGGCAAAGCGCTGTGCGAGAGACTTTCTCCCGGTCTGCTCACTGCGGTTTATATTCTCTGTGTGTAACGTCATCTCGGACATAGCAATACCTCCAGGTCAAAAAGCGTCGTAAATGCTGTGCTTTCTATTCTTCTTATCTCTTTCTTCTTTACGCTCCACATGATAGGATTTTTCTGACTGCTTTGCTTGTCAAATGAGAACAAAAACCAATCAAATCTTGCATAGGGTTCTGCGCCATGCTGCCAACTTACGAAGAAAATCAGGACCGTTGTGAAGTCCGGATCCTGCCGACCTCTCATTTTTCTCCGCACCTGCACGCCTCCCTGGAGGTGGTGCAACTGCTGGAGGGATCCTATACCCTGGGCTGCGGCATCGATCTCTTTCCCATGAAGCCGGGGGATGTCGGGATCATCTTTCCCGGCCTGATCCACCACTTCCACGTCTTTGACGGGACAAAGGGGAGGGCCCTGCACCTTTTGGCCTCCCCCTCGTTTCTCGGGACTTTTTCAGAGGTGCTGACCACGAAGCGCCCGGTGACACCGTTGATTCCAAAGGAACTGCAACCGTCGGATATTCCCTACGCCCTCTCGCGCCTTGCCGCCATCACGGCGAAAGGCATCGATCCGGAAGATCTCAGCACGCGTGCCCTTCTTCATGCCTTTGTCCAGATCGTGCTTGCCCAGTCCCTGCCCCGGCTCTCGCTCTATGCCAGAACCGACGAGAAGGATCAGGATCCGGTGTACCGGACGGTCTCCTACATCGCCGCTCATTTTCAGGAGGACCTCACCCTGACCGGCATGGCAAGGGATCTGGGCATCAGCCCCTATGCGCTCTCCCGGATCTTCTCCGGGACCTTTCACCAGAATTTCAATCACTACGTGAATGAGGTCCGCCTTTTGTACGTGACCTCCATGCTGCGGGACACCGACCGCGCGATCACCGAGATCGCCTACGAGGCGGGGTTTCAGAGCCAGGCGACCTTCAACCGGGTCTTTCAGGCCCGGTATCACTGCTCTCCCCGGGCGTTCCGAAACGCGGCCCGGGCGGAATCCGGCGCATGAGAAAAGAGGAACCCGGGGCTGCCTGCCATCGGATTCCTCTTCATTCGTTTCGTTATTAACCTGTCATGGGATCAGTCCGTCGTGACGGCAACGCCCTTTCTGCGGTATCCCAGGGCGTGGATCACAAAGCAGACCGCGATGCCGAGGAACAGGGGATCAAAGGGAAGACCCACCGCATTGCCGGCAAGCACTGCCACCGGGCCCAATACCGTGGAGGCAAGGGCCGCACGCCGATCGATCTTTCCGGGAAGGAACAGGGCGCACACGAGAGGCAGGAACACCACGCTTCCGCGCAGTCCCATGGACAGGAAGCCGAAGTCGTTGATCGTGGCGCCCGGCACAGCCATGCCAAGGAGAGCCGCCAGGGCAAGGACGCCGATGATCGTCAGACGGTTTGCGTTGAGGGCAACCCTGGGATTCTGGAACTTCGGGCTGATGGAGGTGTAGATATCCCGCACGGCGATCGTCGCAACGCCGAGGGAGAGTCCCGCGCCGCCGCCGATGATGGTCACAAGGAGCGTGCCCAGGATGATGCCGCCGAAGAACTGGGGCATGTGGTTGACGACGAACATCGGGAAGACCTGAATTGTGGAGGCAATGGTGCCCATCCCTGCCGGAATGGACTTGCCGGCTGCTGCCAGGGCGGTCGCTTCCGCGGCAGTCACATATCTGGTGCGCATGAACAGGCCGATGCCGATGCCGGCGATGCCATGGGGCGGAATCAGGCAGGCAGAGAGCAGGGCGCCCTTCTTGGCCTCCCGATTGGTCTTGCCGGTCAGAATGGCCTGGGCATAGGTCTGGGTCGAGAGCACACCGAGAAGAAGGGAGAGGCCGGAGCCGATGTCCTTCAGCGGTCCTCTTGCGGTCAGGCTGTAAAAGCGGGAGGCGAGGTCAGCCGGTGTATTGATGTTGGAGAGGGAGACTGCGGACTGGACATTGCCAAGGTCTGTGCCGACCAGAACGCTCTGGAGGGAGGCACCAAGACCGGACAGGCCGCCAGTCATGTGCAGCACGGTGACAAGGCCCGCGATCGAGGCGATGTAGAGAAGGATCAGCTTCAGGACGCCGCCCATGCCGGCGCCGATGGCACCGCCAAAGAGCACATAGACCGCCATCAGGACGGCCATGATGACCACCGCTGCCGCAGTGCCGATGCTGGGGAACAGAACGCTCACGAGGCCTGCGCCGGCGACCACCTGTGCGAGGACGCTGATGAAGATGCCGATGGAGCAGAGGGAAGAGCCGATCGTCTCCACCTGCTTTCCGTACTCCCGGCGGATGATCTCAAACTCAGTGGTGCAGCCGCTCTTGCGGATGGGATCTGCAAAGAAGAGGGCAAGAAGCAGGCACCCGATGCCGGAACCCAAAGTGAACCACCAGGCAAAGAGACCGTAGGTGAAGGCCAGCTGTGCGGTGCCGATGGTCGCCTGCGAGGAGACCAGGGCACCCATGATGCCGCCGCACACCAGGAGGCTTCCGCCCCCGCCGCCTCCAGTTGCAAAGTCAGCGCCTCCGGAGACCTTTTTCCCGGAGTAGAGACTGACGCCGATGATGAGGGCGAGGGTGATCGCAATGCCTGCGATCTGTAGAATGGAAACCGACATGTTTGCCTCCCCGGGTGCCGTGCTGCATCCGTGCCATAAAAAAACAGACCGTCACTTCGGGCGCCCGCTGTGCAGATGCGGATTCTACTGCCTGGGGAATGCTCCGGGGATGCGAAAGGGGCGATCTGCGGACGTGAACCGGAAATCAGCTGAATTTTGCGACGGAATTCGGTCTTTATCCACACTTTTACTCTGATTTCCCGCGAATTTCCATGATTTATACGCTTTCGCGGATTTTTATCGGTCTCTTTTGGGCAAGATTGTGCTATTCTGGAGTTGTTGGAAATTCTCACCGAGACGGATTTCAACCTAACATAATAGGAGGAAACAGACCATGTGTACCTGTGCAATGTACCAGACCAAAGATCACTACTTCGGACGAAATTTAGACCTGGAGTTTTCCTATCAGGAGTCCGTGACGGTCACGCCACGAAATTTTCCGATTCCGTTCCGGACAAAGGAGACAATCACAAGCCACTACGCTCTGATCGGCATGGCCTTTGTCTGCGGCGGTTTTCCGCTCTACTATGATGCCACCAACGAGTACGGACTCTCCATGGCGGGGCTCAATTTCCCGGGCAACTTTGAGTTCATCGCATGGATTCTCGCACAGTGCAAGAATTTGAAAGAAGCGCGGGTGCTGCTCGACCGGATCCGGCTCGTCAATATTCCGTTCAGCAAGGAGCTTCCAATCACTCCGCTTCACTGGATGGTCGGCGACCAGACGGGATCCCTCGTCGTGGAATCTGTCAAAGACGGCATTCACATCTATGAGAACCCGGTTGGCGTCATGACCAACAACCCGACCTTTGACAAGCAGCTCTTCCGCCTCAATGATTACCGCGGCGTATCTGCAAGTCCCTCGGAGAACACCTTTGCAAAGGGTCTCGATCTGGACCCCTACAGCAGGGGCATGGGCGGCATCGGTCTGCCGGGCGATCTTTCCTCCGGCTCCCGGTTTGTGAAGGTCGCCTTCACCAAGCTCAACTCCACCTCTCCTGACGATGAGGACTCCTCTGTGAGCCAGTTCTTCCACATCCTGGGATCTGTGGAGCAGCAGAGAGGCTGCTGCGACCTGGGCGGCGGCAAGTATGAGATCACGATCTACTCCTCCTGCTGCAATATGGACCGCGGTATCTACTATTACCGCACCTATGACAACAGCCAGATCTCTGCTGTCGACATGCATCACGAAAACCTCGACGGCAGGGAACTTGTCTCCTATCCGCTGGTCACCAAGCAGCAGATCAACCGGATCAACTAAAGAACTGCCGCTCCCTGGTGATGTGCATTTCATCCAAGACAGCCGCAGCGGCAGCGCTGCGGCTGTTTTCGTTCTCATGCCGATCCCCCGTGCCGCGCTCCCAGCGGCGCCCTCGGGAAAAAATGCCCTGATGGGTTCTCCCCGTATCGGGACATCAGGTCAGTTTGCTCCCATCCGGATACGCAAAGGACAGAGGCGCAGTCTGCGTCTCTGTCCTTTTCTGACACACACTCCCCGTGGTGCACTAAGTGGTTTCCCTCTTTCCCGCAATCTCCCGGCAGAGGGAGAGCCACTCGCAGCCGGGGCAGGTCTTCTCCAGCGCATGGTGGCTCAGCGGATCGGTCTTTTTAGAGAACTGCTTCCAAGAAAGCTCCTGCCCTGCTGCAAAGCCTGTCTCCTTCAAAACGTTCGCATCAAAGAGGGGCGGCTTTTTCGAGGTGCAATGCTCTCCCTCCCTGTTGGGACACACCGAGCAGAGCTCGTCACAGCACGTCGTGAGCACGATCTTCGTCTGCGGGTTCTCCTTAAGCTTCTGCACCGTTTCCGCCATGTGGACGGAGAAGGCGTCGCTGTAGCCGTGCCCGCGGAAGTTTAAGATGCAGAGTCCGTGGTGCGGGCGAAGAAAGAGCGTCTTTTCACTCATGCAGCCTCCCCGCCGATGCGAAGACCCGCATGCTCCAGGGCCTCACTGACCTTCGGTGCCACAATCGTCACGATGATCATCTTGATGAGATCACCCGGGATGAATGGGATGACGCACCAGCCCATCGCATCCGCAAGGGCAGCGCCGGAGATTGCAACAAACCAGGCCGTGCCGATCAGGTACAGCACCACGGTGCCGAGGATCATGCCGACCATCAGGAAGGCATACTTTGCCTTGCCTGCGGTACGGCGCACCAGCTTATCCATGAACAGGCCTGTGATAAATGCAAGCGGCAGGTACCCGATGATGTAGCCGCCCGTCTGTCCTGCGATGCAGCCGATGCCGGCGGTCCAGCCCGCAAAGACCGGGACGCCGATGGCGCCGAGCAGGATGTAGATGGCGGTTGCAATGGTGCCCCACTTTGCGCCGAGAAGCGCTGCAGAGAGCATCACGGCGAAGGTTGCAAGTGAGATCGGCACCGGGCCGATCGGCAGAGAGAGCGGGGAAAGGACACAGATGACCGCAGCGCACAGGGCGCATATCACAAGGTTTCTGGTTGAAGTTTTCATAAGGCATGCCTCCTAAGGATTCCTTCCGGTAAACAGGAGTACCTTAGCATGGGAAGGCCACGTTGTCAACCATCATGTTTATTATTGTTCACAATTCCGTTTACAATCAGAGAACAGGCTATCCGCTTCTTCCTCAGGCAGCAGGCTCCTTCGTTCGTTCCGGGATCTTCTTCTCCCAGCCGCTCTTTCGGAAGTAGACCGCCATGATCAGCGTGCAGACGAGCCATCCTGCAGGATAACCGAAGGAGATCAGCTGGATCAGGTTCAGGGTATGGGAGATCGCAAACAGGTAGATCTGGCGGAACACGACAAAGGAGAAGATCATGATCGCCATCGGCGCCGCCGCATCGCCGATGCCCCGGAGGGCACAGGCGTGGACCTGGTTGGAGGCGCACAGGCCGTCAAAAAGGCAGTTGACCCGGATGAAGAGCGTCCCGTACCGAATGACCTCCGGGTCCTGGTTGAACAGCTCTGTGACCTGCGGTGCCAGGGCAAACTCCGCGATGCAGATCGCATAGGTGAGCACCATGGAGAGCAGGATCGAACGATTGATGGACTTGCGGATCCGGTCCGCACGCCCTGCGCCGGCATTCTGTCCCACAAAGGTCGTTACCGCAAGGGCGATGCTCTGGAGCGGGAGCATGACAAAGGCATCCACCCTGCTGTAGATGCCCCAGCCCGCGGCAGAGGCATTGCCGAAGCTGTTGATATAGCCCTGAACAAAGACGTTGGAGAACGAGATAACCGCCATCTGGAGTCCCGCGGGGAGGCCGATCCGGATGATCTTTCCAAGCGTCTCTCTGTCAATCCGCATCTCCCGCATCGTGATTCCGTAGTCCTCTCTGCTCTTTGCAAGCACAAAGAGGCCGAGAAACGCGGAGACAAACTGGGAGAGGATGGTCGCAAAGGCCGCGCCGGCAACGCCAAGGTGGAAGCCAACGACAAACAGAAGGTCCAAGACCACGTTCAAAAGACTTGTCAGAATCAGAAAATAGAGCGGCCGCCTCGAATCCCCGACCGCGCGCAGGATAGCGGAGGCCATGTTGTAAAACATGAGACCCAGAATACCCAGGAAATAGATCCGCAGGTAGGAGGCGGCAAGGGGCTCAATGGTCTTCGGACACTGCATGATCCGAAGAAGGAGCGGTGTCGCCGCATACCCTGCTGCCATCATGAACAGGCCAAGAAACAGGGTCGCCAAGAGGGAGGTGTGCACCGCCTTCCGAAGGCCTGGCCGGTCTTTGGCGCCGAACTTCTGGGAGATGACCACGCTCGCGCCGGTGGACATGCCGACAAACAGGCCCACCAGCGTGTTGACCGCAGACGAGGTCATAGTGACGGCAGCCAGTGCATCCGCGCTGACAAAATTTCCGACCACCACGCTGTCCACGGTGTTGTAGAACTGCTGAAATACGTTTCCAAGAAGGAGGGGGAGGGAGAACAGGACCAGTTCCCTCACGATCGGTCCCTCTGTCATGTCTATGGTTCTGGTGTCTGTCCGCATCCCATCTCCCTCCTTTTGTGAATTCGCGGCGCCGTCAGAAGAACAACAGCCACTGAAATCCCAGAGGAGATGGTTTCAAAAGCCGTTTTCTTTCTGCCTGTCATCTGTGTCGAAGCAGCTTCCTGTGCGTCTTCTCACATCGAATGATCTGGCCTCCCGCATTTTTCTCCTCTCTATCATAGAATTGTCTCCTCCCTTTCACAACCGCTATCTCCGGCATTTTTGGCGTCCCTCCAGGTCCCAGGTACCACGCAAAAAGGACCCGGGGCTGTCCCTTGGCGACAGCCCCGGATCCCCTTACCGCGCAGACAGCTTATGCCTTTGCCTTGGCGCGGTTTTCCTTTTCGATACAGTAGTTGTTGTACCGGGTGATTCTGGCCCGATAGCCGGGCTGGATGACGATGGTGGTCGTCGGCTCCTCGATGACCGCCGGTCCGTGCACCGTGTCGCCATAGCTCAGGCTGGTACCGTGGAAGACCGGCGTGATCTTGATGTCATCGAACTCCTTGAAGAAGACCTTCCGGGTGCCGGTGTTCTTGGCTGGCTCATAAGCGAGGTCCACGGGCTCGGCGTCCTTTGCGGGCAGAAGTGCCTCCCGCTCGTGCTTTCCGATGGCCTTGACACGCCAGGTGATGCACTCGAGGTACGTGTCATCCTTGATCGAGAAAGTCCGCTCGTGTTCCTCGTGGAAGGCCTCCTCCATGCCGGGGATACTCTCCGGGGTGACCTCCAGGTTCTCGCCAAGATACTTGGTGATATCGATGGCAAGCTCGTACACCTGGAACGGATAGTGGGCCTCCATGTAGACCTCAATCTTCTGCCTGTCCTTCGAGATCTTGTTTCTCTGGAAGAACTGCATCGCCTTCTCCTTCAGCTTACCCAGCAGATGGTTGACCGCTTCGAAGTCGAAGTTGTTGGTTCTCGTGTAGAGGCTTCCGTTGTACTCCGAGACGATATCGGAGAGAATGCCCCGACAGCGCTCAGACCGCCTGCCGTCCGCGGAATCAGGAGCTTGTCCATCTCCAGGCCCTCGGCCAGGGCGATGGCGTGCAGGCCGCAGGCACCGCCGCCTGCCACCATCGCATAGGAGCGGGGATCAATGCCCTGCCAGATCGTGATGTCCTTGATGGCGGCGATCATGTTGACGTTGACCGTAGCCCAGATGGTATAAGCTGCCTCCATAAAATCCGGCAGGGTACACCGTCCATTTTGGCAAAAAATGGGCTGGGGCGAATGCCGACTCCTTTCTTTATACAACACGTACCCAACCATCACCATGTCGATACATTGTTACCTCTTTGGCTTTCGCAGCTACATGTGTTTTGTCTCGAAATACTACATATTCACCGTAGTGCTGTGTGCCAGAAACCGTCAGCTTCTTGCCTTGGACGATTACAATGTCTCCGGTGTTGA
>ONMH01000070.1 GCA_900318875.1 uncultured Lachnospiraceae bacterium
AGGTCTGAATCATTTACGAAGGTAATGATTTTTCTGTATTCGGTTTTGAAGGCACAGGGCTTGCAAAATCAATAGTCCTGGAGTATAATACTTCAAGATATTTGGCCTGGTGGCTCAGCTGGTTAGAGCGCCGCCCTGTCACGGCGGAGGTCATGGGTCCGAGTCCCATCCGGGTCGTTTCAACTGAATATCGTTTGATGTAGATGATGATATCGCAGTTAACTGGGGTCTTAGCTCAGCTGGGAGAGCATCTGCCTTACAAGCAGGGGGTCACAGGTTCGAGCCCTGTAGGCCCCATTACACATTTATGCGATGCTCAGTTATGCCGATGTGGCTCAATTGGCAGAGCAGCTGATTTGTAATCAGCAGGTTATCGGTTCGAGTCCGATCATCGGCTGGTAACACATCTCCAGTGTGTTCAAAAGTTTTCAATATGGATGGATTCCCGAGTGGCCAAAGGGGACAGACTGTAAATCTGCTGTCGTAGACTTCGGTGGTTCGAATCCACCTCCATCCACTTAGCAACATATTTTTCCAGAGTTTTACAACTCCAAACGACGCGGGGTAGAGCAGTCTGGAAGCTCGCCAGGCTCATAACCTGGAGGTCACAGGTTCAAATCCTGTTCCCGCTACTAATGCCTAGATAGCTCAGTCGGTAGAGCAGGGGACTGAAAATCCCCGTGTCACTGGTTCGATTCCGGTTCTAGGCATTTTTTGTTGCCCTGAAATAGCTGGCAGACAATCCTGAAACAGAAAACCCTCCGATCCTGGAATCTCCGGGATCGGAGGGTTTGCTATACTGCAGGATTACTGCAGATGAGAGACCATGTACTGGGTGATGCGGGCGCAGTGCACAGCGGCCTTGCCCTCAAATACGTCATAGGACTCCTGCACGCTTTCATCCGCCTTGTCGGAGATGGCGCGGATGATCACGTACGGAATGCCGTTGATGTAGGAGGCCTGTGCGATCGCTGCACCCTCCATCTCGGCGCAGTATCCCCTGAAGTTCTTCATCAGCTCTTCCTTCTTTTCATGGGTGCTGATGAACTGATCACCGCTGAGCACCTGTCCCTCAAAGACCTGGACATCCGGAGCAGCCTCTCTTACAGCCTTTACCGCGGCGGCACGGAGCACCTCATCGGCAGGGAAGGAGACAATGCCCATCTGTGGGATCTCGCCCTTCTGGTAGCCAAATACGGTCGCATCAACGTCGTGGTACATCGCTCCGGTAGAGACCACAATGTCGCCGATGTTGATGTCGTTGTTCAGGCTCCCGGCAACGCCGGTGTTGATGATGTGGCTCACGTGGAATACGTCTGCCAGGATCTGCACGCAGCAACCTGCATTGACCTTGCCCACACCGCTTCGAACGACGACCACGTCTGTGGAGCCGATCTTACCGCAGGCAAACTCCATGCCCGCCTTTGTCACCGTCTCCTCTGCGCTCATCTGCTGCTTCAGGGTGGCGATCTCCACATCCATGGCACCGATAATACCAATCTTCATATGTTATGTGTTCCTTTCTCTTTTTTACACCGCTAAGGCTGCCGATCTTCCGGTGTTATTGCATTTCTGCAGTGCAGTGTACCCCGGACAGGTGTACTTTGTAAATGAAGGGCGCTGAAAAAAGAGCCGGAAACTCACGTCTCCGGCTCTCTGTCTCATACTGCAGGGGATAAAGAATTACTCTCCGAAATATCTGTCGTGCAGACCCTTGAATGCTTTTCCGTGTCTTGCCTCGTCACGTGCCATCTCATGAACGGTGTCATGAATTGCATCCAGGTTGTTCTGCTTTGCTCTGGTGGCAAGATCAACCTTGCCTGCGGTTGCGCCGTTCTCGGCCTCAATCCGCATCTCCAGGTTCTTCTTGGTGGAGTCGGTCAGAACCTCACCGAGGAGCTCTGCAAACTTGGCAGCATGCTCTGCCTCTTCGTGTGCAGCCTTCTCATAGTACAGGCCGATCTCCGGATAGCCCTCGCGGAATGCCACGCGGGACATAGCGAGATACATGCCAACCTCAGAGCACTCACCCTCGAAATTTGCACGAAGGTCAGCCTTGATATCCTCAGGAGCGTCCTTTGCGACACCGACGATGTGCTCTGCTGCCCAGGTCATCTTCTCGTCAACAGGGACGAACTTGGACTTGGGAGCCTTGCAGGTAGGACACTTCCAATCCTCAGGAAGATCTGCGAACTTCACGCCCTCCTTCTCCTCATCGTAAATGTGGCCGCAAACAAGACATCTGTATTTCATTTCTGCAATCTCCTTTCGTGTTGAAAATGGTTTTGTAATGGTATTGCTGTTGATCCGTATTCAGTTGTTTTCGTCGCCGCTGACTTTCCGGGCTTCCTCTCTGGCACAGTCCGGGCAGAGTCCGCTGAAGTATGCAGAATATCCCTGGATGCGGCCTGCAAAGTTCTTAGCCGCCTCGGCCTTGATGGCCTCCGTGTCCCCGCCCTCGATGTCAATGACCCTTCCGCAGTTTACACAGATGAAATGGTCATGCTCGCTGGTATTGGGATCGAAGTGAATGACGCCGTCACCCACATCCACGGTCCGGATCATTCCGGTGTCCTTCAGCAGCATCAGGTTCCGATACACGGTCCCGAGACTGATATTTGTGCAGTCCTGCCTCACGGCGAGGTACACAGACTCTGCAGTCGGATGATCTTTCCTGTCCTTCAGGTAATTCCAGATCGCCTGGCGCTGTCTGCTGAACTTCGTTGCCATCTGCACTCCTTTGAATCAGTAACGATTACTGTTATTATAATGGCACAACGACCCGGTCCTGTCAATAGAATTTTTGAAATTTCTTTTTCCATTCCTGCCCAAACAGGTACCTCACCGGTTGATACCAACTTTCTATAAAAAGAGAATGGTCAGCCAGAGTGTAATCATTTTTCAGACTATGATATAATTCTTTGGTTAAGCCATTGTGCAGACAGGGCAGCGCTGCCCGGGTCTGCGTGGTGTATGGAAAGGACAGCAGGCATGTCATTTAAGAAAAAACTGGTGATCGCCTTCTCCATTGTGATCATTCTGCCGGTCATCCTGTTCCTCGTTGCCTTCTTTGTCGTCGGGAACATCTTGTTTCACCAGACGGGGGATGGGACCATACAGAGCTATTCCGCCTTCTGGACGGATCAGCAGACTGCAACGCAGGAGATGGACAGCCTCTACAACGAGATCTCAGACCGGCTTGCCTCGGATCCGACGTCCCTGGAGGACACCGCGTACCTGGACAGCCTGAAGCAGGAGCTGAACGACCGGACCTTTCTCATTGTGAGAAAAGGAAATGCGGTGTACTATACGACCAACCAGAGACAGACGGACAAGATCTTTGACAAGCTGCCGGGGTATGCGGAGGTGACTGCGGACTCCGGAGAGGGCTACTACATCGGCCATCTGGACTGCATCGTCAAGCAGCTGGACTTCACGTTCTCGGACGGCTCCGAGGGATCGCTGTTCATCGTGGCGACGTTCATGACCCTGATCCCGCGGGTTTTCCTGATCGGGATGCTGATCGCCCTAATCCTTGTCATGGCGATCACGGGGATCCTGCTCACCAACTGGATCCGACGCAGCGTATTGCATCCCGTGGATGAGCTCAACAAGGCCATGAAGCAGATCCGGGACGGGAATCTCGAATACATGCTCCCGGTGAACCAGAAGGGCGAGATCGGAGAGCTGTATCAGAACTACGAGGACATGCGGCTGCGGCTCAAGGAATCTGCAGACGAGAAGCTCGAGAACGACAAGCATGACAGGGAACTGGTCAGCAACATTGCCCATGACCTGAAGACGCCCATCACCTCGATCAAGGGATATGCGGAGGGCCTCATCGACGGGGTTGCCAACACGCCGGAGAAGCAGGAGAAGTACCTGCGCACGATTCTCAACAAGGCGAACGACATGAACCGGCTGATCAATGAGCTGACGCTGTACGCGAAGATCGACAACAACAAGATCCCGTACAACTTCCAGCGCATCAACGTGAAGGACTACTTCGGGGACTGCGTCGAGGAGATCGGCATGGACATGGAGTCCAGGGGCATCCAGCTGAACTACTTCAACCTGGTTTCCCCGGATACGCTGATCATCGCCGATCCGGAGCAGTTAAAGCGGGTGATCAACAACATCATCAGCAACAGCGTCAAATACATGGATAAGCCCAAGGGGCGGATTGACATCCGCATCCTGGACGAGCAGGATTCTGTCCGCGTGGAGATCGAGGACAACGGCAAGGGCATTGCCCAGCGGGATCTCCCGAACATCTTCGACCGCTTCTACCGGACCGACTCCTCGAGAAATTCCGCCCAGGGCGGCAGCGGCATCGGACTCTCGATCGTGAAGAAGATCATCGAGGATCACGGTGGGTATATCTGGGCCACCTCCCACGAGGGAGAGGGCACCTGCATGCACTTTGTGCTGCGCAAGTACCGGGAGATGGAGCCGAAGGCGGAGGGTGGAAACACCACCGTGGACAGCAAGGCAGGAACGTAACAGGGAATAAGAGAGAGGATGCTATGAGAAAAATTCTGATTATTGAGGACGAGGAGTCCATTGCAGATCTGGAGAAGGATTACCTGGAGCTCTCGGGCTTTGAGGTGACGATCAAGACAAGGGGCGACACCGGACTCGAGGCCGCCCTGAACGACGACTACGACCTGGTGGTGCTGGATCTGATGCTGCCCGGTATGGACGGCTTTGAGGTCTGCCGCAAGATCCGGGAGAAGAAGAACATCCCGATCCTGATGGTCTCCGCAAAGAAGGACGACATCGACAAGATCCGGGGTCTGGGCCTTGGCGCGGACGACTACATGACCAAGCCCTTCAGCCCCAGCGAGCTGGTGGCAAGGGTCAAGGCGCACCTGGCGCGCTACGAGCGCCTGGTGGGTGCCGGACAGAAGACAAACGACATCATCGAGATCCGGGGTCTCAAGATCGACAAGACCGCAAGAAGGGTCTGGGTGGACGGCGTGGAGAAAAACTTCACCACCAAGGAATTCGACCTTCTGACGTTCCTCGCGGAGAATCCGAACCATGTCTTCACGAAGGATGAGCTCTTCCGCAAGGTCTGGAACATGGAGTCCGTCGGCGACATCGCCACGGTCACCGTGCACATCAAAAAGATCCGCGAGAAGATCGAGTATGACACCTCGAAGCCCCAGTACATCGAGACGATCTGGGGTGTCGGCTACCGCTTCAAGATGTGAGCAGAGGATCCCATGGTTCATGACATGACCCAGGGGAAGCTCTTCCCCATCCTGGTAAAGTTCACGATCCCGCTGGTCCTCGGGAACCTCCTGCAGCTGACCTACAACGCGGTGGACAGCATCGTCGTGGGACGGTTTGTCGGTGCCACGGCACTGGCTGCCGTGGGCACCTCGAATCCCCTGATGACGCTGATCATCCTGTTTGAGCAGGGGATCTGCCTCGGCACCGGTGTCCTCATCGGCATGATGTACGGTGCAAAGCAGATGGACCGCCTGCGCAGGGAGGTCAGCACAGGCCTCCTCTCCGGAGCCCTGTTCTCAGTCCTGATGTCTGTCCTTGTGATGGTCTTTGCGCCGCAGATCCTCCGGATCCTGCAGGTGGAGAAGATCATCATCGGGGAGGCATCCGTCTACCTGCGGGTGATCGGCTTCGGCCTCATCTTCAACTTCATCTACAACTACTTTGCAGGGACCCTGCGCGCCATGGGGGATGCGAAGTCGCCCCTGTATTTTCTTGCAATCAGTGCGGCGCTTAACATCCTCGGGGACCTGTTCTTTGTCTGTGTGCTGCGCATGGGCATCCTGGGTGCGGCGGTTGCAACCGTGGTCTCGGAGGGGCTCTCCGGGATTCTGTGCTGGATCTATGTACAGAAAAAGATCCCGGTGCTGCAGCTTGGGAGGGAGTGGCTGATCTTTGATTTCAGTCTTCTCAGGCTCACGCTCTCCTACGGCTTTGTCAGCGCCCTGCAACAGAGCGCGGTGCAGTTCGGAAAGCTCGGCGTACAAGCTATCGTGAATACGATGGGCGTTGCCTCCACCGCGGCGTTCTCTGCCGTGAACCGGGCGGATGACTACGCGATGGTGATCGAGCAGAACATCGCCCACGCGATGACCTCCGTCATGGCGCAGAATGAGGGTGCTGGCAAGCACAGGAGGGTCCTTGCGGTGTTTCGCTACGGCATGTCCCTGGAGCTGGTCTACGGCGTCTTCTCCGGGGTCCTCTTCTATCTGCTTGCAGGTCCCATGATGCAGCTGTTTACCAGCGATCCGGCCGTGCTCACCATCGGGACCCGGTACCTGCACCTGATTGCGTTTATGTATCTGCTCCCCGCCATCACCAACGGCGTGCAGGGGTACTTCAGGGGAATCGGGGATCTGAAGGTGACGCTTCTCTCCACCACGGTGAACATGTGCTCCCGCGTTGCTGCGGCTGCTCTCCTTGTCTTTGGCCGCGGCATGGGCATGGACGCCATTCCCTGGTCCTATCTTGTGGGCTGGGTTTTCATGATGATCGTGGAGTTGCCCTTTCTTGTGAAGAACCTGAGGGCGGCAAAGATGTCAGGGGATGAGGAGCTGGAGGAGTATGTCTGCCTTGCGGACATCGATGAGGATGACTATGCCCGGATGATGCAGGAGGAGTTCGGGCACCATGAGCGCTGTCCCTTCTGGCAGTCTGATGATGAGTATGCGGTGGTGCGCCACCAGGCATTTTAGGAGAGAAAATGATCAGCATTGTACTGCATGAGCCGGAGATCCCCTTCAACACCGGCGCGATCGGAAGGACCTGTGTGGCGACGGGATCAGCTCTCCACCTGATCCAGCCCCTGGGCTTCGTCCTGAGCGACAAATATCTGAAGCGGGCCGGGATGGACTACTGGCCGAAACTGAACAAGACGCTCTACGTGGACTATGAGGACTTCCTTGCAAAGCATCCGGAAATCGCCTATGGCGGGGAGGATGCGGATCCTGCCCGCCCGCACCTCTGGTTTGCGACGACAAAGGGACACAGAGTCTACAGCGACGTCCATTTCGGGCCGGACGACTACATCATGTTCGGAAAGGAATCTGCGGGGATCCCGGAGGAGATCCTGCGGGAGCACGAGAAGACCTGCATCCGGATCCCCATGTGGGGTGACATCCGCTCCCTCAACCTCTCGAACTCCGTTGCCATCGTGCTCTACGAGGCGCTGCGGCAGAACGGTTTTCTGGATCTCTCCCGGAAGGGGGAACTGCATCACACCAGGTGGGTCTGATCTATGCTGTTTAATTCCTTTGCGTTCATCTTTCTCTTTCTCCCGGCATCGCTCCTTGCCTGGTTTGGACTGCACCGGCTGGGATATACCGCGCCTGCAAAGTTTGCGCTGATTGTCCTCTCCCTCCTCTTCTACGGGCTCTTCTCTGTCTGGAACGTGCCCGTGATCCTCGTCAGCATCCTCGTGAACTTCGCGATCAGCGCCGGGTTCCAGAACCTCACCGACCTGGAGGAGGTGGAGGAGGTCTCTGTCACGGGGAGAAAGAAATTTCTTCTTGTTTTCGGCATTCTCTTCAACATCCTCTATCTGTGCGCGTTCAAGTACGCCTCCGCGTACGAGGGCATTCTCCGCGGCCGCTTTTCCCTCCCGGAGGACTTTTCCATCCTGTTTCCCATCGGCATCAGCTACTACACGCTGAGCCAGATCTCCTTTGTTGCGGACCGGTACCGGGAGGAGACGGAGCACGACACGTTCCTGAACTTCACGCTGACGACGGTGTTCTTTCCGAAGCTGGCAGAGGGCCCCATCATCCGCTACGGGAAGGTGGCACCGCAGTTTCATGACCCAAAGCGCCGGGAGTTCTCCCCGGACGCCTTCATGAGGGGACTTGTGCGGTTCTTCCTGGGCCTTGCCAAGAAGGTCCTGATCGCCGACCGGCTCGCCCCGGCCTCCGCCTTTGGCTTTGCCAATGCCTATTACCTGGACACCCTGACCGTCATCGTGTTTCTCGCAGCCACGGTGTTCCAGCTATACTTTGACTTCAGCGGCTACATCGACATGGCCCTCGGCATCGCGCAGATGTTCCGAATCGACCTGCCGGAAAACTTCAACTCCCCGTTCCAGGCAAAGAACTTTGCCGGGTTCTGGCGCAGATGGCACATTTCGCTGACGGGCTTTTTCACCCGGTATGTCTACATCCCCCTGGGGGGCAGCAGGAAGGGAGCCCTGCGCACCGCCGTAAATGTAATCCTGATCTTCGTCCTTTCCGCCCTCTGGCACGGGACGAGCTGGAACTACCTGTACTGGGGCGTGCTCTCCGGCATTCTGGTGGTGCTGGCAAGGCGGTTTCTGCGAGCGCCCTCGGAGAAGGTGAAGGGCCGCGCCGGTACGGCAGCCCTGCAGGTGCTGAACTTCTGGGTCTTTTCCTTCACACTGGTCTTTTTCGGTGCAGACCGGCTGGACATCTCCCTCGCCATCCTCCGGCGGTTTTTCTATCCCACCTGGCCGGGCTTCCTGTACCGGATGGCGGCAGCACTGGAGATCCCGGAATTCTATCTTGTGAACCAGGTGGTGAGCCGCCTGGCGCCGGATTACCTGAACCTGGCCCGCCTGCAGGAGCTGATTTTTCTCCTTGCGCTCTCCATCATTCTGGTTTCCGGGAAAAATTCACGGGAGATCTCCGAGGGAATGGTTTGGAACCGGAAGAACGGGATCCTTGTCGGCTTCCTGGCGGTCTGGTGCCTGCTCTCCCTGCAGGGCGTCACCACCTTCCTGTACTTTAAGTTTTAGGAGGCAAGCGGATGGGAAAGAAAGATCGTAACACCCTCTCCGGGTTCCTAAGACCCTTCCTCATGACAGCCTGTGTGCTCCTTACCTGCTGCGCCCTTCTGGTGTATGCGGTGGACCCTTACTTTCACTACCATGCGCCCTGGTTTGGCCTCTCCGCCGTGCAGACGGAGAAGGAGTATCAGGTGCCCGGGGCTCTGCGCCACCTGGACTACGACGCGGTGATCGTGGGCTCCTCGGTCGTGGAGAACAACGACAATTCCTGGTATGATGAGGCTTTCGGCGTGCACACCGTCAAGGCGGTGCGCTCCTACGGCTGCATCGCGGACCTTGTCTGGTACCTGGACCTTGCCTTTTCGTCGCAGCACGTCACCACGGTGTTCTTCAACCTGGACGCGGCGGCCATGGTTCTTCCGGCAGAGACCACCTTCGAATCCACAGGGTGCCCCATGTATCTGTACGACGACAGCCCCCTCAACGATACGGCCTACCTGTTCAACAGCTCGGTGCTGTTTGAGAAGATCCCCTACATGGTGGCAAGGACGCTGGCGGGCTACGATGAGAACCTCTCCTACAACTGGGCGGGGGGAAAGAGCTTCTCCGAGGCGGGAGCCCTCAGGGAGTACCTTCGAAAGAAGGAGCCGGAAGAGATGCAGGCAGCGGATGTCTGTGCGGAGGAGGTGCAGGGAAATATTGAGCTGCTCCTCTCCGAGGTGAAAAAGCACCCGGACACGAAGTTCTATTTCTTCCTGCCGCCCTACTCCGCCCTCTGGTGGGACAGCATCACGAGGAGCGGCCTGTATGAAGAATACCTCTGGAGCGGGGAGCAGATCATGACAGCGCTCCTGTCCTGTGACAACGTGGAGGTCTATGACTTCCAGAACCTGGATCCTGTTGTGACGAATCTCGACAACTACATGGACCCCATCCACTTCTCCCCGGAGATCAACCATCTGATTTGTGAGAAGATCCGCGCGGGAGAAGGACGGGTGACGAAGGACAACCTGGCGGCGGTCATGGAGAGTACGCGGGCGATGGCGCAGAAGATCCTGCAGAAGCAGATCCCGCAGCTGGAGGCGGAGGATGCGTTTGTCTATGAACAGTAAGAAAAAGGGAAGCCGGACTGCAGCAGTTTTCCTGGCAGTTCTGCCTCTCCTCCTGTTCTTCCCCGCGGCACTGCCGGCAAGGGGAGAGGAGAGCAGCGCCTTTACGCAGACACAGAACACGGCTGCCTTTAAGAAGATCAACAGCAGCTACGGGATTCTGGTCAATGCGGACACCGGGGAGATCCTGGCGCAGCAGGATGCCACTGCGCGGATGTATCCGGCGTCTATGACAAAGGTCATGACGGTGCTCGTTGCCGCGGAGAAGGTCTCGAACCTCTCGGACACGGTGGAGATCACACAGGACATTCTGGAGACCGTGTCCACGGACAACGACTCCGCCGTGGGCTTTCAGGCCGGAGAGATTGTGACGGTTGCCGACTGCCTCTACGGGACAGCGCTGCAGTCCGGCGCGGATGCGGCCATCGCCCTGAGCAGGTATGTTGCGGGGAGCGATGCCGCCTTTTTGGAGCAGATGAACCAGAGGGCGCAGGCGCTTGGCTGTAAGGATACCCACTTTGCAAATGCCGTGGGCTCCTATGATGAGAACCAGTACACGACGGTGGAGGACATGGCCCTCATCATGCGGGCTGCCCTGCAGAATGCGCTGGCGCGGAAGGTCCTCTCCACCAGGCAGTACACGACCGTGAAGACCACGGTGCATCCGGACGGGATCACGGTATCAAACCGGTTCTTAAAGCGCATGGAGACGCAGAACGTCCCCGGCATCGTGTTCTCGGCAAAGACCGGCTACATCGCGGCGGCGGGGTTCTGCGCGGTCTCTGCAATGACCGGGGCGGACGGCACCCACTACATCTGCTGTACAGCAAAGGCGCCGGATACCTGGGCCTGCATCTATGACCACGCGGCGATCTACCGCGTCTACGCCGGCGGGGAGGAAGAAACCCCGGAGGACGCCGCTGCGGAAGAGAGCACAGCAGCATCCACCGGGGCGGAGACATCCAACGTAGAGGATGTACCAAAGACGAACGACTGAAAAAGACATCAGGGCTCCTGCGCGCTGACGCGGGAGTCCTTTTCATATTCGGAGCGGTGCTCCTCGCAGTAGTAGGAGCGGGAGACCGCATCCTCTGCGACGAGAGTGCCGACGTTCGTGCAGTTGTCGACACAGCAGTAGTGGGTGACAGCCGTACTGTTCGTGGCATCCGCAAAGTAGGCATTTCCCGTCATCCCAAGGTCCTGCTTCAGGCGGTTTCGGAATCCTGCCCGGACGGTGTCTGCAACAGTGGTGTCTGTGACAAGGGCCCAGGTCCTCGTCCTGGCATTTGTGACCTCCTTCCGGGTGCTGCTGTCCACGATCGAGGTGACGGCGGATTTCATGTCATCAGAGAGGACGAGCTTTTCGCAGCAGTCCCCGCCGTCGGTATCGGAATCATCCTTGGAGCCCGCATAGGAGAAGTACCAGGTGAGGGCATCCGGGTTCTGGTAGTAGACGTAGTTCAGCGCCGCCGTGCCAAAGGAAGCGGCATCGGGCGTCCCCTCCGAGAAGTCCTCCTGCATGCCGAGGACGGTGGACGTGGTGCCGGTCCCGATCACGGAGTGGATCCAGAGATAGGAAGTGACCCCTGGCTCTGTACGCCCTGCGGTGTCCGTGTAGACGCACTGGTAGACCCCGTCAAACGGGGCATCGAGCAGGCCGCGAAGGGTGGCGGCATCGCTGACGCTGTCCGGAACACTGCTTAAGACATCCTTTGCCCCGGAAAAGTCCGAGATGGCAAGAAGATCAATGGCGAGGTTGTAGCGGACGCTGTTCAGGAGGTCCTTTGCGCCGTCATAGTCCCCCAGTGCCTCCAGCTCGGAGGCGGCGTTTTCGAGCTTTCCGATGCCGGCGAGGAGCTGTGCTCTGCCGAACTTCGCCTTCTGGATGAGTGCATCCTTTCCGGTGTAGCCATCGTCCAGGGCGTTCAGCTTTGTGAGAGCGCCGTTGTAGTCGCCGCCATCGATCTCCGTGGAGATCAAACCGAGCTCTGCCTCCTTTGCCCTGTCGCCGCTGTCACGGTACCCGGAGAGCGCTGTAAAGAGCGAGAGGGCATCGGAATAGGATCCCTCTGACAGGAGGGAAACGGCCTTCTGGTACTGTGCCTCTTTCAGGTGTTCGTCTGCACTGTACAGCGTGCCATACTGGGAATAGATGAGGATCGCGGTGTCGTAGTCGCCGGAGGCCAGGGCGGAGGCGGCATGCCGAAGGCGAAGCACCGGGACAACGGCAATAAGTAAAACAGCCAGTGCCGCGGCAAGAAGCAGCACCAGGAGTGCTGTCGTGCGCCGGTTTCTCCTGTGATTTTTCTGTTTGGAACGGCTCTTGTTTTTCATGACAGAGATTTTACTATAC
Source organism: uncultured Lachnospiraceae bacterium (assembly GCA_900318875.1). Lineage (GTDB taxonomy): Bacteria > Bacillota > Clostridia > Lachnospirales > Lachnospiraceae > CAG-791. Next base: position 12,212 of record ONMH01000070.1, read on the forward strand.
AATGGGTTGCAGAGCAAAACGGCAACGCGTATGACAGCAGATACAGAGGAAGGAAGATGGAAGAAAATCAGGAACTCGCAGAACAGATCCGGTCCCTTGCGGAGGGAGAGCGCGCAGCGCTGCCGCTTCTTGCCAATGCGGCAGCGGTGATCTATTGGGGAATGAAAGAGGTGAGCTGGGCCGGCTTTTACCTCCTGCAGGGAGAGGAGCTCGTCCTTGGACCCTTTCAGGGAAAGCCCGCCTGCATCCGCATTCCCCTGGGAAAGGGGGTATGCGGGACGGCAGCGAGCAGGAAGAGGACGCTTGTGGTGCCGGATGTCAGCGCCTTTCCGGGGCACATCGCCTGTGATAGTGCCTCCCGCTCCGAGATCGTGGTGCCCCTTATCCATGACGGAAGGGTCCTCGGGGTTCTCGACCTCGACAGCACGGTGCCGGGGCGGTTCGGGGAGAGGGAGCAGCGCGCCCTCGAGGCTGTTTCTTCCGTCCTCTCCGGAATGCCGGAGAAGCTCCTGTGAGCGGCGCTGTGCAGGGGGAGACCCTGCGGCTTCTTGCCTGGTATGACGCAAACCGACGGATCCTCCCCTGGCGGGAGGATCCCACGCCCTACCATGTCTGGCTCTCGGAGATCATGCTCCAGCAGACGAGGGTGGAGGCAGTAAAAAAGTACTACGCCCGGTTCATCGAAAGGCTACCGGACATCCGCGCCCTCTCGGAGGCGGATGAGGACACCTGCAGCAAGCTGTGGGAGGGCCTTGGCTACTACAGCAGGGTCCGGAACCTGAGGAAGGCCGCCATCGTCATCGAGCGCGAATACGGCGGCGTCATGCCCGGGACCCGAAAGAACCTTGCGAAGCTCCCAGGAATCGGCGCCTACACCTCGGCTGCGATCGCCTCGATCGCCTTCGGAGAGCCGGTTCCCGCGGTGGACGGAAATCTGCAGCGGATTTTTGCAAGAAGGACTGCCTGCGAAGAGGAGATCGGAACCCCCGCGGTCCGGGATGCCGCAGAGGTGTTCTTTCAGGAGCGGATCCCGGACAATCGCCCCGGGGATTACAATCAGGCGCTGATGGACCTGGGTGCCATGATCTGCCTGCCGAACGGGGCGCCGAAGTGCACAGACTGCCCCTGGGAGGGAGACTGCCTTGCAAGGAGGGAGGGGAGAGAGAAAGCGCTTCCCGTTCCGAAGAAAAAGAAGGAAAAGCGCGTGGAGGAGCTGACCGTGCTTCTTGTCCGCACGAAAGACATGGTCCTGATCCGTAAGAGAGAGGAGACGGGGCTCCTCGCGGGGCTCTTCGAGTTTCCGAATGAGACAGGACACCTCACAGAACAAGAAGCAGAGGCGCTCCTTCTGCAGGAGGGCCTTCTGCCCCTGTCGGTGCGGGAACTTCCCCCGGCGCGGCATGTATTCACGCACCTTGTCTGGGAGATGACAGGATATGAGATCTGGGTCCGGGAACCCAGGGAAGGGGATCCCTGCCTTCCGGAGGGGGAGAAATTCGTCTCCCTCCCGGAGGCGGCCGCCGTCTGCTCCATCCCCAGTGCGTTTGCCGTCTATAAGAAGATCCTGTATCAGAGGAAATCCGCTACAGAACCGTCCGCGCCTCGCGAAGGCGCAGGGAGAAGAGTTCGTAGAAGTCCCGGTCCGGATCGTAAGGGGTGAGAAAGAAGACCTTCAGAACAAACATGGAGAGGGCCTTCCGGTAGGCGGGGTCCTCCGTCTTTGCGAGCATCTCCTGCACATCCCGGATATAGAAGTGCCAGTCCGCGACAAAGCGCTCATACTTTGGAAGGTCCGGGATACCGAGCCACTTCGAGATCCGGATCTTGGCCTTGCCTGGCATGTCGCAGCCCTCCGGGACCACGAAGTAGGAGAAGGAGAGCGTCTGGGGATCGTAGTTCCTTCCCAGCGGGAAGAGTCGGCAAAGGCCCGGCCGGAAGGCATGGATGCTGCAGCGACGGTCTGCATCCAGAAACGGACACTGCGTGTTTCCATCCTTCGTCTCTTTCATTCTAAGGTGCGGCAGGACAAGGCCCCGCTCTTCGTGCAGGGCGACGGTGTCTGTGAGGAGGGAGGAGAAGTCCCGGCAAAGGTTCCTTGTCAGGGCACAGATATCGCAGGGGTCCAGGTGGATGGTGTCGCCCATCCCGCAGCAGCAGTCTCCGCAGCCGCTGCAGGCCTCGCAGTACAGCCGCGCCATGTCGTGGGAGGTGAGAAGTTCACTTGCCATGGGATTCCTTTCTTGTCACTTGTGGTAGCTGCGGCCTGCACGGATCATGAAGCCGCGATAGATCTGTTCCAAAAGAAGCACCCTTGTCATCAGATGGGTGAAGGTGAGATCCGAGAGCTTCCAGCGCACGTCGGCGCGGGCAAGCAGTGCCTTCCCCGGACCCAGGGAGCCTGCGATGACAAAGACGACATTTGCGGAGGCATCGACCCAGGAGGAGAGCTTTTCCGAGAACTGCTCGCTCGTCCATTCGGTGCCGTGCAGGTCGAGGAGGACGACAAAGTCCCCGGGGCGGATTTTCTCGAGGGCCCTTGCGGCTTCCCGGTCCTTCGTCTGCTCCACCTCCCCAGGCCGTTCCGTGTGCTCGTTGGGCTCATCCCGGACCTCGATGATCTCGGTCCTGCAGAAGGCTGCAAGACGCTTTGTGTATTCCTGCTGGAGGGACTCCAGCGCTCTGTCTTTCATCCTGCCGATGGCAAGGACGGTGATCTGCCGCATGGGACACCTCCCCTGTTGAAAATCGGGCCGCATGGCGGCCATGGAGGAAACAATGAAACTGGTATTTCCGGCCTATTATAACAAATTCAGATGTATTGCGGGGGCCTGCCCGGACACCTGCTGCAGGGACTGGGAGCTCGACATCGACGACGAGACCTACTACCGCTATCAGGTGGTGCCGGGGAAGCTGGGCGAGAAGATCCGCTCCCTCATCCGGGAGGAGGGCGGGTACCGGTACTTTCCGCTCCGGGAGGACGGATTCTGTCCCTTCTACGATGATGACGGCCTCTGCAGCCTCATCCGGAAGCTCGGCTATGATGCCCTCTGTCAGGCCTGCGACGAGTACCCGCGGTACTTTGGCTGCTGCGGGGACTATGAGCAGCGGGATCTCTCCCTCTCCTGCCCGGAGGCGGGCAGGCTCTTTTTTGCAGAGCCCGGCATTCCGAAGATCTGCAGCGTCACCCTCCCGGAGGAGGAAGAGGAGGAGACAGAGCCCCTCACGAAGGAGGAGATCGAAAGAAGGGATGCCGTCCTTGCAGAGCAGGACAGGGTGCTTTCTGCCCTGAGAGAGGCTGAGGGGGAGGATGCAGAGCGTGCCCTGGACCATGCGGGGATCCTCTTTTCCTGCACGCCGCAGGAGGTTGCAGCCCTCTGCAGGCAGCAGGAGAAGATGAATGACCGGTGGGAGGCGCAGCTTCTTGCCATCCGGGAGGCGGCAGCGCACTATGATGACTGGGATGCAGCGTTTCGTCGGGATGTCCCGGAGGAGAAAAACTGGTTTCTGCGCCTTGCCTGCTACTTTGTCTTTCGCTACTGGATCGATGCGTACTTTGAGGGGGACAGCGAAAATGCGCCGGACTTTGG
>ONMH01000150.1:0-13705 GCA_900318875.1 uncultured Lachnospiraceae bacterium
AGCAGGACCTGAAAAAGAAGGATGATCTCTGGAAGTACATCCGGGAGAAGGACTACTTCCTCTATGCCAAGCTCAAGAACGGAATCTTCGGCCTTGCCACCAGACTTCCCGGCAAGGGCGGGCGCGCCTTGACCGCAAGGGCCTACAAGATCGCAAGGCACTTCTTCAAGTTCAACTGACAGCAGGGCAGCCGGCGGGAAATCCGAAAGAAGAACAGGGATTCCGGGGCTGTGGAGCGCCCGGAGCAGCCCAGTGGAAAAAGCAAACAAAAGCGCAAAACAAAAGCCTGCCGGACGGCAGGCTTTTGTGATGGACTGGTTGAAAGAGCGGAGCCGTTTCCGAATGGAAGAGGAGTTCTCTCCGAGCTTTCCAGGGAGCAGGTCCGGGCGGTAGATCGGGATGTAGAACAGGGCAAACATGAGAAACGCCGCGGCCACGTCGTACACCGAGTGCTGTTTGATGAACATCGTGGACAGGATGATCAGAATCCCGTCGACAAAGAAGAAGGCGCGGACGCCTCGCGCTCTCGCGTGCTTCTCCTGGCTGCGGGCGATGCCGTTGACCATAACCAGCGTGTTGAACACGTGAATGCTGGGGGTCACGTTCGTCGGCGTGTCTGTGCGGTAGAGCGATGCCACCATGTGGGTAAAGAGGTTGTCACGGGGCATCGTCTCCGGCCGAAGGTACAGGATGTTCGGAAAGAGGGCGGAGATCACAATGAACGCCCCCATCCCGAGATAGAGCATCCAGGAGAGCTTCCGGTATTCCGGTTTATCAAAGAACAGAAGGAGCCCTGCTCCGATCACCATGTAGGGGAACCAGGAGAAGTAGGGGAGGACGAAGACCTCGCAGAACGGGATCATGTGGTCCAGCGGGGAGGAAATCACGTAGTAGTGAAGTCTTGTCATGTTTTCGAGGATGGAAAAGCTGACGAAGTAGGCAACGATGAAGCAAAGCATCGGTGCTGCTTCCCGGAGGTTGGTCAGAAAAAACCGCTTCACGTCCTTTTTCTGAATGGTATTCTTGTTTTTCATCTTCCGCTCTGTACTGTACAAACGGCACTTCCTTTTCCCGCAGCCTGTGCGGACAATGCATCAACGTGTTTTCCGTCTTTTCTAATGCCATATCCTACGACGTTTCCAGATTTCCCGCAATCGGCAACCTATCAAAACAAGGTGAAAAATACGGCGTGGATTGTGCAAATGTGCATACGGGGGAAGGGACACGGAGGTGCTGCGGCGAAGGCAGCCGGGGATTGACCGCCTTTTGGCCGAAAAGATACAATAGATATCATCGGCGCGGGAGTGCGGACAGTTGGGAGCTTCCCATTCGGGAGGATTTCTCCCGCGGATGCCGCGAAAGACGCGGCAAGGGGCAAAAAACAGCAGCGACGGTGCTGGCGCGCCGGCTGCCGCATTCGGCAAAGCCGCATTCGCGGATGTTGCCTCAGCGAGGGATAGAGATGAAGCAGAAGCGGAATAGAGCCTTTCGGGTACTTGCCGCGGCAGAACTTGTCTTTGCCGTGGTTCTGACCCTGCTCTTTGTAAAAGAGGCGGGACAGAAGACGGAGGAGGTTGCGGGCGCCTGGGATTCCCAGAGCTTTCTCTGTGAGGAGGGAGTTTTGATGACCCAGTTTCCCTATTCCGACCTGCCCGGCCTGTATGTGGACAATTCGCTCTTTTCGGAGGGACAGGACGAGATCACCGTCCGGACGCCGAAGATTGCGCTCCAATCGGGATGGTACCGGGTCCAGGTGACGTACAGCCTGAGCGATGCCGGCAATTTCTTTGGCTGCACGGGCGGGGGAATCCAGACAGCGGACTTTACACGGATTCCGCTGCATGCCGGCGTGAACAGGACAGCGGAATGCACCCTTCACCTTCTCACCGGGAGGGAGATCGGAACCGAAATCCGGTACGAGGGCGATGGATACCTGTATCTGAATTCGGTCACGGTGACCAGGGTCCCGGGCGTTCCGACCGATCTGCTTGCCTGTGGAATTCTGGGATTTCTCGCCCTGCATCTGCTGCTGCTTCTTCGGAGCCGTCTGGACCGGGGAGGGAGGCGGTACCTGGCTGTCCTTGCTGCTGCAGCCGTTTTTACCAGTATTCCGCTCTTTCTTCCGCACCTGTGTGCCGGGGATGATCTTGATTTTCACCTGCTTCGGACCGAAGCGCTTGCAGCGGGCCTTTCCTCCGGGCAGTTTCCGGTCCGGGTATCCACGTTTTGGAACAATGGCTGGGGATATGGCTCCTCGCTCTACTACTGCGATCTGTTTCTGCTGTTTCCCGCGCTGCTTCGCCTTGCCGGCGTCTGTGCGCAGAGGACCTATGCCCTGTATGGTTTGGGAATCAACCTTCTGACGGTGGGAATCTCCTGGCATTCGTTTCGGCGGATGTTCCCCGGCAGAAAGACCGCTCTTGCGGGCACCCTTCTGTACACGCTGCTGCCATACCGGCTTCTCTGCCTGTATCGCAGAGCGGCGGTGGGAGAGTACACGGCCATGGCGTTCTTTCCGCTTCTTGCAGCAGGCCTTTATCGGATCTATACGGCGGCACCGCCCAGAAAGGATCGCCCGCTTCGGGAGAGGATGGCCGCCGAGCTTTCCGTTCTCTTGCCGGCAGTTTTGGGCCTGGCGGGGATCCTTTTCTCGCACGTCATCAGCTCGTTCTTTGCCGGCGCTTTCCTTCTGCTGATCTGCCTTCTCTGCATCAGGAGAACTCTCAGGCGGCCGGTGCTGATCCGACTGATTGCCGTCCTTGCGCTGACGCTCTGCCTTGGCGCCTGGTTTGCCGTTCCCTTTGCGGATTCGATGCGCAATCCCATTCAGGTGACGAGCAGGGAGGGGGCAGAGAAGATGGGAGTGTATGGCGCGCATTTCCGTCAGCTGCTGAATCCCTTTCCGGATGTCAGCGGAGGAAATGTTGCGGTCTCCGAGGAAGCGGATGCCCGGAACGCAGGACTTCGGGACATCACCTATTCTGCCGGCGTTCCCCTCTACGGATCGATCGCCTTTGTTTTTGTCGGCAACTTCCGGCGCAGAGGAAAGGGATGCCTTCTGGGAAAACTCTGTGCAGGGCTGGGCTTTTTGAGCGCCTTCATGAGCTCTCTCTGGTTTCCCTGGCAGGCGATCGCCTCGCAGGGAGCGCTGGCCGCAGCCCTGGTCTCGGATATCCAGTTCCCCTGGCGGCTTCTGGGACCTGCAGGGCTCTTTTCCACCATTGCCAGCATGTGTCTTCTGGAAGCGCTGCAGGGGGAGACAGACGCCCATGCGCGCCTTGCCGTATGGTGGGGAATGGTTCTTCTGTCCGCGGTGTCCGGGATCTGCGTCATGTCAAGTTCCCAGAGAAGAGGGCAGGGCTGGAATTACACCGCAGAGCCCCCGGTGGAGACGACGAATCTCGGCGGCGGAGAATATCTCCCGGAGGGGGCGGACCCATCCCTGTTTTCCTCCTCCGATCCCGTCCCCGGAGCGGGGGTGGCGATCACGGATTTCCGGGAACAGGACGGGATCCTCGAACTCACCCTCACCAACGGCTCCGGTGCAGACTCCTGTGTGGATCTGCCGCTTCTGTACTATCCGGGGTATGCCGGGAGGGATGCGGCGACCGGAGAGAATTTTGCCACAGGGCGCGGAGAGGCTGCGCGGGTACGGCTCTATCTTCCGAAGGACTATGCGGGGACCATCCGAATCCGCTATCAGGAGCGAAAACTCTGGCGCCTTTCGGAACTTGTGACGGCGGTCACCCTCCTGCTCCTCTTGTGGACGTCGACAGGGAATAGGAGAAAGAGAGAGGTTTTTGTGCGTTGACCGGCTTTGCCGGTATGGTATACTGAGCGCAATGACACGTTATCAGGCTGCTGCGAAGGCGCAACAGCACCATAAGGAGGATGGCGGAATGTATTCACTGGATGAAGTCAGAAAGGACCGAAATTGCCCAGGCGATTGAGGACGAGATGCAGAGGCAGAATGACCACATCGAACTGATCGCCTCAGAGAACTGGGTCAGCAAGGCCGTGATGGCGGCCATGGGGAGCCCTTTGACCAACAAGTATGCGGAAGGATATCCGGGACACCGCTACTACGGCGGCTGCCAGTACGTGGACGTCGTGGAGTCCATCGCCATCGAGCGCGCCAAGGAGCTGTTCCACTGCGAGTATGCAAACGTACAGCCCCACTCCGGAGCCCAGGCCAATCTTGCGGTGGAGTTTGCGGTCTTAAAGCCCGGCGACACCCTGATGGGCATGAACCTGAACCAGGGCGGACATTTAACCCACGGCTCCCCTGCCAACATCTCCGGCACCTACTACAACGTGGTGCCCTACGGCGTGGATGAGAACGGCTTCATTGACTACGATGAGTTAAAGCGCCTTGCCATTGAGACAAAGCCGAAGCTCATCATTGCCGGCGCCTCTGCCTATGCGAGAAAGATTGACTTCGAGAAGTTCCGCGAGGCAGCCGATGCCTGCGGCGCCGTCCTCATGGCGGACATTGCCCACATCGCAGGCCTTGTGGCAGCAGGCCTGCACATGAGCCCGTTCCCGTACTGCGACATCGTGACGACCACGACCCACAAGACGCTGCGCGGACCCAGAGGCGGCCTGATCCTTGCCACCAAGGAGGCGGCAGACAAGTACAAGCTCAACAAGGCAGTCTTCCCCGGCATTCAGGGCGGCCCGCTTGAGCACGTGATCGCAGCCAAGGCAGTCTGCTTCAAGGAGGCCCTGGATCCCTCCTTCAAGGTCTATGCCCAGAACATCCTTGACAACGCACAGGCGCTGGCAGGCGGCCTCATGAAGCGGGACATCCGGATCGTCTCCGGCGGCACGGACAACCACCTGATGCTGATCGACCTGACGAACTACGATCTGACCGGCAAGGAAGTGGAGAAGTGGCTGGATGATGCCCACATCACCGCCAACAAGAACACGATCCCGAATGAGAAGAGAAGCCCGTTTGTGACCTCCGGCATCCGCCTTGGAACGCCCGCCGTCACGACAAGGGGCATGAACACGGAGGATATGGATAGCATCGCAGAGGCGATCTCCCTGGTCATCAAAAACCGGGAGGATGGCATCGCGCCGGCAAGAGAGATTGTGGCAAAGCTGACGGCGAAGTATCCGCTGGTCATGTGAGCAGAAAAACCGGAAGACAGCTGGTATGGGAGCAGGAGAGCAGAGAACCGCTTTCCTGCTTTCTTTTGGGCAGTTGTGGTTTTGCAAGGGGGGACTTCGGTTGTATGATGATAGGGCAAACCGCACCGGAAGAAGGTCACGCGGCGGGGCATATCGCAGGCCGGAGAAGAAAACAGAGCGCCAGGCGGATACAGCCAACTGGGAGTAGAAGATGAGATTCTGGAAATGGGAAGTGAAAAAGAGGAGAGGATTTGCCCTCCTGCTGGCTGTGGAGCTGGCGATTCTGTGTCTTTTGGCCTGGAACCTTGTGCGGGCAGACCGGTCCGTGCAGACAATTCCCTACAGGGATATCGTGGGAACCACCATTCCGGATGACCGGAACGGCTGGTATGTCGATGACACGTTCCCTCTTGCAGATGACGGACTGTTTGACATGACGGCAGAACAGCACATGGACCCCGGTGTCTATGAGATCACGGTCAATTATGAGAGTGACACCTACGACAACTACACCACGGTGGGAGCGACCACAAAGACCTGCAATGCCCTGCTGGCAGATAACGTCAAGTTCCCTGGAAAGCTGACCCATGTCACCTACAGCGTCTGGCTCTTGGATTCCACGGAGGACTTTCAGGTCAAGAACTACTATGCCGGCAGTGGGTATCTGATCATCCGGGACATCACCATTGCGCGGACCAGCCAGCTGGAGCGCATGTGTCTGTTCACGGCCTTTGTGGTGTTTTTCCTGCTGGATCTGATTGTGGCTGGCGTCGCATCCGAGGGCTCCCTGTCAAACCTTCTGTACCGGAGGAGAATGCTCCTCCTTCTGCTCGCAGCAGCGCTTGTGGTATCTGCACCGGAACTCTCCGGCGGGATCACCCATGGGGATGACATCGGCTTTCATCTTCTTCGCATTGAAGGCCTTGCCAGGAGCATCCGGGAGGGAATTCTTCCCTGCAAGCTTCAGACCAACTGGGATTACGGCTATGGCTATGCGGTCTCCGTGTTCTACGGCGACCTGTTCCTGACAATCCCTGCCATCCTGCGGATCATCGGCTTTCCGGTCGGTTTCTCCTACAACGTCTTCCTGTTTCTCATCCACCTTGCCGGGCTGATCTCGGTCTACTGGTGCTGCAGAAAACTCTCCGGAGGAAGAATTGCCTCCTTTGCCTGCGCCTTTGTCTATGCCGCCTGCCCCTATCCCTTGATCGGCACCTACTACCGCAATGCCCTCGGGGAGACCCAGGCCATGGCGTTCCTGCCTCTTATTGTGTACGGGATCCTCACGATCCTGACAAGGGATCCCAGCAGCCGCGAGTTTCGGCGTGCCTGGATCCCGGCTGTCATCGGCTTTACCGGCATCATCGAGTCCCACATGCTCTCCTGTGTCATCTGCGGGGAGTTTCTGGTGCTGCTGCTCCTTGTCAGTATCCGGAAGGTTCTGGAGAAGAAGCGCTTTTTCCAGCTTGTGAAGACGGCGGGAATCACCCTTGCGCTGAACGCATGGTTTCTCCTCCCGATGCTTTCGGCCTATCACAGCCTTGCCATCAACCAGCCCTACCGCAATGCCCTGCGCATTCAGGCAAACGGGGCAGAGTGGGGAGATCTCCTCTCCTGGTTCTGGGGTGTGGACCTTGCGGGGGTGTCGGAGCTTGCATACGGCACCAACACCTACTCGATCGGCGCAGCCTGCGGGATTGTGCTGCTTCTGTTTCTCCTGCTCTACACAAAAGACCATTCTGATGCCGGGAAGAAGGTCATCCCGAAGGCAATGCTTCACCTGTGGCTTGCCTCGGTCCTGTCGCTGTGGATGGCGACGAAGTACTTCCCGTGGGACAATATCTGTGACCTTCTGGGAGATCATGCAACCCTGGTGGTCAACATCCAGTTCCAGGTCCGGTATCTGGCCGTCGCGGCGGTGATGTCGCCGTTTTTGATGTGCGCGGTGCTGTCGGCCATGAAGGCCTACTGGGGGGAGTCTGTCAAAAAGGCGGCGGCAGTCGGCCTTGCGATGCTCGCCTTCGTGAATGTCTATCCCCAGCTCAGCCAGATGCCGGTCATGAAGATCTATGACATCGGAGAGCTCGGAAGAACCGACATCTGTATGGCGGAATACCTCTACAACAAAGACGTGGAGTACACATCGGAAGACTTCATGGCGAACAAGATCGATCCGGAGTATGCCTATGTGCCGGAGACGGTGAAGACCGGAGACGGGGTGACTTGGAGTGATTTGAGCCAGGAAAAACTCTCCATGACCCTGACCTGCGCCAACAACTCCGAAGAGAAAAGCTGGGTGGAGCTGCCGCTCCTTTACTATGAGCAGTACCGCGCGGAAGATGCAGAGGGAAATGCGCTCACCGCAGAGGCGGGGGATCTCAACGTGGTCCGCGTGATTCTGCCCGCAGGATATCAGGGAGAGATCACGGTGACCTACGCCTATCCCACAGGCTGGATCCTCAGCGAGGTGCTCTCCCTGGCCGCCCTGGCAGGGCTGATTGTATTGGCAGTCCGCAACCGCAGAGATAAGGTTCGCAGCTGAACAGGATGCTGCGCGTAGCAAAGAAGGAGTGTCGCAAATGGTCTTTACCTCCACAGCCTTTTTTCTCTTTTTCCCGATCCTGCTGGCCTTCTGCACGCTGGTGACTTTCGCTGCGGGTCGGAGCATGGGGGAGAGAGGACAGGAGAAAAAGAAGATCCTCGTCATCGCACTGGTGCTTACCCTGAGTGTTCTGTGCGTGTTCAAGTACACGGACTTTGCGCTGCAGATCCTGAACCAGATCCTCTCGCTGTTTCCCAGCGGGAATCTCCTCAGAGAGCCCGGCATCGCCCTTCCCATCGGCATCTCGTTCTTTACGCTCCAGGCGGCAGGGTATCTTGTCGATGTGTACCGGGGCAGAATCCCCGCGGAGCGGAACATCATCGACTATGCGCTCTTTGTCTCGTTCTTCCCGCAGCTTCTTGCGGGCCCCATCGGCAGGGCAAAGTCCCTCCTCCCGCAGCTGAAGAACCCGAAGCTGCCATCGTTCCGGACGGTGGAGAAGGGGTTCCTCCTCTTTCTCTGGGGCGCCTTCTTAAAGCTTGTCATTGCGGACCGGGCAGGCGTCTTTGTGGACACGGTATATGACGGCTTTGAGGCAGGCGGATACGCGGGGTCTGTCATCGTGCTTGCGGTGATCCTCTTCGGCCTGCAGCTCTACTGCGACTTCTACGGCTACACGATGATGGCAGCGGGGTGCGCCGGGATGCTTGGGATTGAACTTGCAGAGAACTTCTCCGCGCCGTATCTTTCTGCCTCGGTGCAGGAGTTCTGGCGGCGCTGGCACATCTCCCTCAGCACCTGGTTTCGGGACTACCTCTACATTCCGCTGGGCGGGAGCCGCTGCAGCAGGGCGAGAAAGTACGGGAACCTGATGATGGTGTTCCTGGTCAGCGGCCTATGGCACGGCGCCAGCTGGTCCTTTGTGTTCTGGGGCGCGTTAAATGGCCTCTTCCTCGTTCTGGAGGAGATGCTGCAGCCCTTCTGGCACCGCGTGGGGGCTGTCCTTCGGATCAACACCGCTGCCGCATCCTTCCGCATCTTCCGGATTCTCATCAACTGTTTTGTCATCAACTTCACCTGGATCTTCTTCCGGGGCAACGGCCTTGCCGCGAGCCTACGCATGATCCAGAGGATCTTTGCTTCTTTCGGACCCGGCGAGATCATGGGTGCCTCTCTTGCCTCCTACGGCCTTGACTCAGCAAACCTTCTGGTCCTTGCCGCGGCACTTCTTGTGCTGCTTTTGGCAGATCTTGCCAAGTACACGGGGAGGTGCCTTTCCGACTGGCTCCTTGCCCAGAACCGCCTGTTCCGGGAACTTGTCATCGCCGGAACCGTGGTGCTGATTGCCGTCATCGGCGTCTGGGGCGGAACCTACAACGCCTCCGGCTTTATCTACTTTCAGTTCTAGGAGGCAATAGGATGAAGCGAAAAATCACAGTTCGGGCGGTCAGTATCCTGTTCACCGCTTCTCTTGTCCTTGCGGGCATCTTCTTCTTTGCCAGGGTGACAAAGCGCACGGACAGCGACTTCAAGACGGATCCCTTCTTTGCGGAGAATACCGACGTGGACGTTCTGTTTCTCGGGACCAGCCACGTGATCAACGGGATCTTTCCCATGCAGCTCTGGAAGGACTTTGGCATCACCTCCTACAACCTGGGAGGTCACGGCATCACGATTGCCACCTCCTACTGGATCCTGCGCAATGCGGCGGAGTACCACAAGCCCAAGGTGGCCGTGCTGGATGTGAGCCTTGCAGAGAGCGAGTACCTGGCACCCAGCGCCGAGTGGGCACACGACTCCTTTGATGCCTTCCCGCTGACAAAAACCAAAGCCCTGGCGGTGCAGGACCTGTACCCGGATGACGGGGAGACGCAGCAGGAGCTCCTCTATCCGTTTGTTCTCTACCACAGCCGCTGGAGTGAGCTCTCCGGAAAGAGCATCAAGGAGGCGTTTACCGGGATTGAGATGACCACGGAGAAGGGCGCCGAGTCCCGGATCTCGGTATCTGCCCCCGGGGAGGGGAGGGACACCCTGATCCCGGAGAGTAAGGTGCGGGAGGTAAACACCCCCGGCATGGAATACATCCGGAAGTTTGTTTCCTACTGCAGGGAGAATGACATTGAGCCGGTTCTTATCAACGTCCCCTATCCCGCAACGGCCGACGAGCAGGAGGCGGCAAATGCCATCACGGCCCTGGCAGAGGAACTGTCTGTCCCCTATCTGAATCTGCAGTATGCCTCCCTTGTGGACTTTGACACTGACCTCTATGATGCGGATGCCCATCTGAATCCCTCCGGGGCGAGAAAGGTGACGGACTATCTCGGCAGGTGGCTCTCAGAGAACACAGATCTTACGGATCACCGGGACGATGCTGCTTACGCCTCCTGGGATGCGGACTATGAGGCCTACCGGGACTTTCTGAAGGAGAACATCACTGCCTACGCCGGCTTTGCAATCAACCTGATGCTCCTCAACAACGAGAACTTCGCGGGGACGCTGGAGCTCTCCGGCTATACGCCGGGAAAGGTGGAGCAGAAGCTGATCGATCAGCTGGGAGCTGCCATCACGGTGAAGGAGACGGACGCCGGCGGCGACTGGAACGCAAGGCTCACCATTACCGATAAGGAGGATGGCAGCACGGTGGCGGTCAAGACCTATGGGTCTTTAACCTTCCTGGAGAGCACGGCGCAGTAGGGAGGTTTCATCAGAAGTTTCAGTATTGACAGCCAGATTCTGAAATCACAGATAATTTAAGGATTGCAAAAAAGATGATTGACAACATCTGGGTCCGATGCTAAGATGTAGTCAGAAAAAAGAAGAGGAGATGCAACAAAAAAGCCTGGAAATCTCCTCACTCTGGTCATCAGCAACCGCCGACAAGGAGCCCCGTACAGGCCGATTGGAAGGCAGCCGGAAAAGCACCGGTGGGACGCAACTGATGTTTATATAGAAATATATAAAGGACGAAACTGGAGGCTCAGGGCAGAAGAGGAGGTACAATCCGCCGGACACGATAGGAACAGAGATTTATAACAAGAACACGGAGACAAATACCAAAGCAATCGAGTACAGATCATAGAAGTGATGGACAGCTGAGGCAGGAATTCTTCGAGAATGTCCGATTTGAAACATTCGGAAGGTGAATACGACACCGGCAGTTGAACCGGATGCAACAGCCTGAGGGATGATAACAGAAGGAAACAGAAGAGAGAAAAAGCCCAGGACACCACAGTACAAGAAGAGTACAAAGTTGGATGTGGAAAGAGAGCAGAAGGTCATAGGTTCGCTGTCGAGCTCCTTAAGAAGAGATTCCGAATAGCAGAGAAAGAAACGATGACGCCGCAAATGTCGGCCAGGAAGTGATCCGGATCTGAGCAGCAGGAAATCCAGAGAAAAGGACAAAAAGAAGACAGCACGGAGGTTCTCAGTCCATTGGAGAACGCAGAGCAGAAGCCCTGAGATCGAGACGATTTGAAAATTCGATTTCAGGGCTTCTTTTTGCGCGCAGAGGCTGGTTTCCCGGCAGTGCAAAAGGCACCGTCGGTTTCCCGGCAGTGCAAAAGGCACCGCCGGTTTCTCGGCAGTGCAAAAGGCACCGTCGGTTTCCCGGCGGTGCCTTTGTCAGCTTCTGTATGGTTCTGTTCAGAGGGCTTATGCGGTGCGCTTTTCCTCTTTTCTGGGTTCTTCCTGTGCCTTTGCGGATGCCTTTGCCTCTTCCTGCATGGCCGCCTGGCGGTCCATCGCCTTCTGTGCGGAGGCGAGCATCAGCTTGATGCGGTTGAGCTGGTTGACCTCGGAGGCACCGGGATCGTAATCGATGGCCGCGAGGTTCGCCTGCGGATAGAGCTTTCTCACCTTCTTCTGTACGCCCTTGCCGACCACGTGGTTCGGAAGGCAGCCGAAGGGCTGGATGCAGACGATGTTCGGGACGCCGCTCCGGATGAGCTCCACCATCTCGCCTGCGAGGAACCAGCCCTCACCGGTCTGGTTGCCGATGGAGACGAGCTCCTTTGCATAGTCCACGATCGTGTAGATCGACTTCGAGGGCTCGAAGTGCTTCGACTCCGCATAGGCCTTGTTGATCGGCTTTAAGAAGTCCTCGATGGCCTTGATTGCCACCTGCATGGCGACCTTGGCCTTCTTGCTCGTTCCCAGGTAGTCTGCCTTGTAGATCTGGTTATAGAAGCAGTAGAGCATGAATCCCATCAGATCCGGCACGACTGCCTCAGCACCCTCTGCCTCAAGGGTGTCGACGAGGTGGTTGTTTGCCGCCGGTGCGTACTTGACCAGGATCTCACCGACCACGCCGACCTTGGGTTTCTTCCAGTCCTCGTGGATCGGGATGCTGTCGAAGTCCTGGATGATCTCCCGGCACATCTTATGCACCTTCCGGATCGGAACGCCCTTTGTGTTCTCAAGGAATGCGGTGCAGCGCTTGAGCCATTTCTGGTGGCAGGCCTCGACGGAGCCCTTCTCGATCTCATAGGGCCGCATCCGGTAGATGCACTTCATGAACACGTCGCCGAAGATACAGCCAAAAGCCATGCGCACGAGGAGCTTTAGGTTGATCTTGAAGCCCGGGTTCGACTCCAGGCCCGAGAGGTTGGCGCTGATAACCGGCACCTGTTCCATGCCGGCCTTCTTCAGGGCTCTGCGGATGAAGCCGATGTAGTTTGAGGCACGGCATCCGCCGCCCGTCTGGCTCATGATGATGGCCGTGCGGTTGACATCGTACTTGCCGGACTCCAGCGCCTCCATGATCTGCCCCACGACGAACAGGGACGGATAGCAGGCGTCGTTGTTGACGTACTTGAGGCCGTAGTCCACAGCCTTGCGGTTGTCGTTCGGCAGGACGACGAAGTTGTAGCCGCAGGATCTTGCCGCCGCCTGGATCAGATCGAAGTGGACCGGGGACATCTGCGGGCAGAGGATTGTGTACTTCTCCTTCTGCATCTCCTCGGTGTAGGGGACCTTCTTCTGCTCCGTGGAGCGGATGATGCGCTTTGCTTTCTTTTTGTCGCGGATGCGGACCGCGGCGATGAGGGAGCGGACACGGATTCTCGCAGAACCCAGGCTGTTGACCTCATCGATCTTCAGGCAGGTGTAGATCTTGTCGGAACCCTCGAGGATCTCGTTCACCTCATCGGTGGTGACGGCGTCCACACCGCAGCCGAAGGAGTTGAGCTGGATCAGCTCCAGGTCATCTCTTGTGCGCACGTAGGAGGCCGCCTCGTAGAGCCTGGAGTGGTACATCCACTGGTCCAGAACACGCAGAGGCCGCTCCAGCGTTCCGAGCTGGGAGATGCCGTCCTCGGAGAGGACCGCGATGCCATAGCTTGTGATCATCTCCGGGATGCCGTGGTTGATCTCCGGGTCGACGTGGTAGGGACGGCCAGCGAGGACGATGCCCTTCATGTTGTGATCCTCGATGTACTTGAGAACCCGTTCGCCCTCGGCCTGGATGTCCTTCCTGCAGTGTGCCAGTTCCTCCCAGGCGGCAAGGGCTGCCTTTGAGACCTCTTCCCTCGGGATCTCTGGGAACTCCCTGACGAGGGCATTGGTCACGGTGGCGATGTCCGTAAAGGCCATGAACGGGTGCCGGAATTTCACGGTGCCGTCGGCGATGGCCTCCACGTTGTTTGCGATGTTCTCCGGGTAGGAGGAGACAATCGGGCAGTTGTAGTGGTTGTCCGCGCCTTTGAACTCCTGCCGCTCATAGAACAGAGACGGATAGAAGATGAAGTCGACCCCCTTCTGGATCAGCCACTCGATGTGGCCGTGGGTGAGCTTTGCGGGATAGCACTCGGACTCGGACGGGATCGACTCGATGCCCATCTCATAGATCTTGTGCGTCGACGGCGGGGAGAGAACCACGCGGTAGCAAAGCTTTGTGAAGAAGGTCGCCCAGAAGGGGTAGTCCTCATACATGTTCAGGACGCGGGGGATGCCGACGGTGCCCCTTGTCGCCTCTTTGGGAGAGAGCGGGCGGTAGCCGAAGATCCGGCCCATCTTGTACTTGTACATGTT
>ONMH01000150.1:13734-14151 GCA_900318875.1 uncultured Lachnospiraceae bacterium
CTCGATCTCCTCGAAGGAGAGCATGGTGGTCGGGACACTCTCGTCGTACCGCTCCCTGGCGATCAGGGCGGCACCGAAGGCGCCCATGATGCCGGCGATATCCGGCCGGATCACCTGGCCGTCTGCGATCTTCTCGAGGGCCCGCAGGACGGCGTCGTTGTAGAAGGTGCCGCCCTGGACCACGATGTTTTTGCCGAGCTCTGCGGCAGAGGAGACCTTCATGACCTTGAACAGTGCATTCTTGATGACGGAGTACGCAAGACCTGCCGAGATGTCGGAGACCTCTGCGCCCTCCTTCTGGGCCTGCTTCACGCGGCTGTTCATGAACACGGTACAGCGGGTGCCGAGGTCGATGGGGTGCTTTGCAAAGAGTGCGGCCTTGGCGAAGTCCTGCACGGTATAGGAGAGGGACTTTGC
>ONMH01000027.1 GCA_900318875.1 uncultured Lachnospiraceae bacterium
GATTGCGGAGGACTTTGGGATCCCCGACGGGAAGCAGAAGGTGGAGCGGGAGTTCTACTACCTGATGCTCTTAGAGCTCAAGAACCAGCTCCGCAGGGGCGGAAAGGATGCCGGTGAGAGGCGCGGGATCCGGGAGACGATTCAGCGGGAGATTGTGGACGAGCACTTAAAGCTCATCCAGGAGAAGAACCCGGAAAAGCCCAAGGACCGCGCCAACCGCCTGCTTGCGATGATGATCCAGAGCCCGAACAAGGCCGCAATTGTCGCCATGGAACGGGTGTTTCAGACGAAGTGAGGATTTTGCCATGGCGCCAACGTGGCCATGGAGCGCGTGTTCCAGGCAAAGTGAGAACCTTTCCCTGACACAATGCCGCCGGAAAGAAGATAGCCAGACACAGAGAAGGTTCCAGGCAAAGTGAGAACCTTTCCCTGACACAATGCCGCCGGAAAGAAGATAGCCAGACACAGAGAAGGAAATGTCATGTCTTTGAAACTTGTCTCCGTGATCATTCCCGCTTACAATGCAGAGCATACCCTGGAGAAAGCCGTCACAAGTGCCGCCTCCCAGACCCATGAGAACCTGGAGATCCTTGTCGTCAATGACGGCTCCACGGACGGAACCCTGGCCCTTGCAGAGCGCCTTGCCGGGAAGGATTCCAGAATCCGGGTCCTCGACCGGAAAAACGGCGGGGTTTCCCGGGCAAGAAATGAGGGCCTTCTGGCGGCAGCGGGGGAAGACATCACCTTCCTCGATGCGGACGACTGGATGGAGCCCTCCATGATCCGGACGCTCGAAGAGGTAAAGGAAGAACAGCAGGCGGACATCGCGGGCTGCGGCTTTACCGGGGGAAAGGCGCCGGGGAGCGGGAAGATCACCCTCCGCACCGGTGCGGACATCGTCCGGGAGGGGATATTAAAGAGTGACACCAGGGTCTGGAGCAAGGTCTTTTCCAGGCGCTGCATCGGGACTGCTGCCTTCCGGGAGGGACTGACCATCGGCGAGGACATGCTGTTTCTCCTCGATGTCATCGGGGAGAACACCCGGTACGCCGCACTGGACAGCGCCCTCTACGGCTATGAGGAGAACCCGGCGGGGGCGATGGAAAAGCCCTTTGTCCGCTCCTACCTGGACCAGGTCACCTGCTGGGACCTGGCAGAGAAGAAGATCGGGGAGAAGTTGCGGTCTCCGCCATGCTGACGGCGGCAAAGCTTGCAAAGCTCTCCAGGAAGGAGCGGAGCCGGTATGAGGCGGAGATCAGAACGCTCTCTGCCTATGTGAAGACAAGATGGGACGAGAAGGCGGTGCGCCCCTTTCTCCCTGCCGGGTACGGGGCGAAAATCCGTCTGTTTCTTGCTGCCCCCGGGCTCTACTTCGGGGCAATGTCCAGAAGATAAACGAAAATCGGAACGAAGAGAAAGGTTTGCAAGTGACGTTGAACCGTCCCTTCAAATCAGCCCTGGTGCCGCTGCACCAGGGCCCCGATTCGCGGGAATTCCCGCGCGGCTGCCGCAAAGAACGCGGCAGGAGAGGAACCATGACCAATCAGCTTGCCTTATACATGCACGCAGGGAGCGGAAACCACGGGTGCGAGGCCATTGTGGACAGCCTCACGCGCTCGCTCCCGGACGAAGCCATTACCCTTATGACAAACGCCGCCAGGGAGGATGAGACCTATCTTCCTGCAGACGTAAAGAAGCACCTCACGATCATCGAGGAGCAGCACATCGAGCAGCACTTCTTCACCCATGCGCTCTACTATGCAAAGAGAAAGCTCACAAAGGATGAGGAGTCGTTCCTTCGCTACCGGTACAAAGCCCTGACGGGGGAGAAAAAGCCTGCTCTTGCTGTCTCCATCGGCGGCGACAACTACTGCTATGACTCGATGGTGCCGGATCTCATGCGGGCTAACGCGATGTTCCACCGCCAGGGGACAAAGACCATGCTCCTTGGCTGCTCCATCGAGCCGGATCTTATCAAGGGAAATCATGCCCTCTGTGAGGACCTCGCCCGCTATGACAGGATCCTCGCAAGGGAGAGCATCACCTACACCGCCCTGAAGACCGCCGGGATCCCGGAGGAGAAGCTCTGCCTCGTGCCGGACCCTGCCTTTCTTCTGCCGAAGTCGGAGGAGGCACTGCCGAAGGACTTTCGCTCCGGCAACACGGTCGGCATCAACGTAAGCCCCATGGCGGAGAGCTATGCCAGGGACGGCGGGGCCGTGCTGGAAGCTTTCCGGGATCTGATCCGGCACATCCTGGACACCACGCAGATGGACGTTGCGCTGATCCCCCACGTCGTCTGGCAAAGGAGCGATGACAGGGTGCCGCTTCAGAAGCTCTGCGACGCCTTCCGGGAGACGGGACGGGTCACCATGATCCCGGACCTTCCCGCAGAGCAGCTCAAGGGCATCATTGCGAACTGCCGGTTTTTCATCGGGGCGAGGACGCATGCGACGATCGCCGCCTACTCCTCGCTGGTGCCGACGCTTGTCATCGGCTATTCCGTAAAGGCAAGGGGCATCGCGGAGGACCTCTTCGGCAGGTCCTTCCGGTACGTGCTGCCGGTGCAGGAGCTGCACACGGGGGAGCAGCTTCTGGATGCCTGCGACTGGCTCTTTGCCAACGAGGACGAGATCCGGTATGACCTTGCCGGCGCAATTCCGCTGTTTCGGGCAAAGGCGCAGCAGAATGCGGAGGAGATCGAAGCGCTTTTGCACCGCTGAACCATTTCAGAAAGAGGACCTTTTTTGGGCAGAGTCAGATTTGCAGAGAAGAACATCCTGTTCGGCTATATCGGACAGGCAGCCACCATGCTGATGTCCTTTGTCCTGCGCACCATTTTCATCCAGAACCTCTCGGAGCAGCTCCTTGGCATCAACTCGACCTACTCCAACGTGCTCTCCATCCTCTCGATGGCGGAGCTCGGCATCGGCACCGCGCTGAACTTTGCGCTGTACAAGCCGGTCGCGGAGAACGACAGGGAGAAGATCAAGTCCTACATGCAGATGTACCGCAAGGCCTACACGGTGATCGCCTTCGTGGTCGCCTGCATCGGCCTGGTCCTCGTGCCGTTCCTGCCGCGCCTTGTCAAAAACCCGGGTGTCTCCAGCGCAGAGCTCACGCTGTACTACCTGATCTTTTTGTTCAACACGGTCAGCACCTACTTTGTCAGCTACAAGTACAGCCTCTGCAACGCGGAGCAGAAGAACTATATCCAGACGAACATCAACACGATCACAAAGCTTGTCACGACAGGGCTTCAGATCGCGGTCATCGTCATTACCAGGAACTTCCTCTTCTACCTGCTGACGGACATGTTCGTGCAGTTCGCCCAGAAGATCTTCGTCTCCTGGTACTTAAACCGCCTCTATCCGTACCTTCTCGAGAAGAATGTCAGGCCCCTCACAAAGGAGGAGCACGACGAGGTCTGGACCAAGACCCGGGCCCTCGTTCTGCACAAGGTGGGAGATGTGGCAAGGCTTCAGACCGACTCCCTCATCATCTCCTCGTTCATCCAGGTCTCCGTCGCTGGCATGGTGGACAACTACACGCTGGTCATCAACGCGGTGACGAACTTCGTGAACATCATCTTCAACTCGGTGATCTCGGGCTTTGGAAATCTGATCGCGACGGAGTCAAAAGAACGGCAGCTCTTTCTCTTCAGGGTCTACCGCTTCTTTGCCTCCTGGATCTACGGCTTTGCGGTCGCGGGGTTCTTCACGCTCCTGACGCCCCTCATCCGGATCTGGCTCGGGGATAGCTGGGTGCTCCCCTCTGCGGCGGTTTCCCTGATCCTCATGGATCTCTATTTCAAGGGGGAGCGGACCGTGCTCTCCAACTACAAGACGGCTGCGGGCGTCTTTGAGCAGGACAAGTGGCTCGCCCTGATCCAGGGCGCGGTGAACCTCGTCCTCTCGATCTGGCTCGTACAGAAGATCGGCCTTGCCGGCATCTACGTGGGCACTGTGGTATCAGGCCTCATCGCAAACGTGACAAAGCCCATCATCATCTACAGGGCCTGCTTTGACAGGAAGCCTTCCGGGTACTTTGCGGACTCCGCAAGGTATGTGGCGGCGACGGCGGTGAGCATCCTCGTCTGCCATTGGATCGCGGGCTCCCTTCTCTCGGAGCTTACGATTGTGCGCTTCCTTGTCATGGCGGTCATCGTGACGGCAATCTACAACGGCCTGTTCCTCCTTCTCTTTGGAAGGAGCGGGGAGGCAGAGTACCTCCTTGGCATTGCGGCGCGCAGGCTCCGGCGCGGAGGACACAGGGATGCAGAGTAAAGAGGCAGTGCTGCGGGAGGCCATCCGGGAGCTCGGCCTTCTGGAAAACCACAGGGAGACGGCAAAAGAGGCCGCAAAGTCCCTCGCAAAGCGGGTCCTCCGGGGGGAGAAGAAGAACACGGATCCTGTCTTCTGGCCCGCAGGGCTCCTCCTCATGGGCCTTACAGAGGCAGCCCTTGCGGGGAACAAAGAGGCGGAGGAGGCTGCTGTCTCTTACCTGGTCCGCGCCGCGGGAAAAGACCCCATGATCACCCATACGGACGATGCGGTCGCCGCCTATGCGGCGCTTCGCCTCTATGAAAAGACGGGGGAGCCGAAGCTGAAGGACCTCTCGGATGCCTGTGCGGCGTTCCTGAAGCATGCAAGGCAGGATCCGTTGGGGTCCATCGTCTACAACGCGGCAAGAAACAACAGCTACATCTTTGCGGACGGCGCGGGGCAGACGGCGCTCTTTCTCTCCGCCTACGGCGCGGCCTTTTCCGATGAGGAGGCAGTATCCCTGGGGAAGCGCCAGCTCTCCAACTGGTTCTCCAATGGCCTGGATGCCCGCACGGGACTTCCCTACCACGGGTACGACGCGGCAGGCGGCATCTGCCAGGGGATCGTCGGCTGGGGGAGGGCTGCGGGGTGGCTTCTTCTTGGTGCGGCAGAGGTTCTTGTGAGTGACCCTGCCGGGGAGCTCTCCTTCCCGATCCGAAAGCTCTTTGCGGACGCGGCGGGCTATGAGCGGCAGGACGGTCTATACGCCTGGACGCTTCCTGGCATGCGGGGGCCGGTTGACACCTCCGCCTCCGGCATGATCCTGTGGGCACAAAAGCGCGCGGGGCTTTCTGCAGATCCGGAGCGGAGCGAAAAAGCGCTTTTATCCCTCACGGACGATGAGGGAAAAGTTCTGCAGTGCTCTGCAGAGTGCATTGACTTTGGACAGTACGTGCAGCAGTACGGCTCCTATCCCTGGGGACAGGGGGCGGTCTGCGCGGCACTGTGGGAATAAATCTTATGGATGACGCGGCGTGCGCGCCACAGAGGACAGCATGAAGGATGTCATACATCGCCTTGGAAGAATCATGACCAGAAAGCAGAAGCACCAGCTGGTGCTTCTTGCCTTTATGATGCTCATCGGCGCGGTGCTCGAGACGATCGGCACCTCCCTGATTCTGCCGCTTGTGGACGTTGCGATGGACCCCAATGAGGTGCTGGAGAACAAATATCTCTATGCGGTGTACTCCCTGTTTCCCCTGGACAATCCGAGGCAGTTCATCATCGTGCTCTGCTTTCTCCTCTGCGCTGTGTACATCGCAAAGAACCTGTATCTCTACTTCATGTACAACACCCAGTACCGGTTCGTCTACGACGGCCAGTACGAGACCTCGAAGCGGATCTTCACGGACTACATCGGAAGGCCCTATGAGTACTACCTGAACGCGAGCACCGGAAAGGTCATGCGCAACATCCAGGGCGACGTGAGCGGCACCTACAGCCTGCTGCTCGCGCTCCTTCGCCTTGCGACGGAGTCCATGATCTTCCTCTTCCTGTTCGTCCTCTCCTTCGTGACCAATCCCTGGATGACGATCGTCATGGCTGTCTTCATCGGCGGGATCCTCATCCTGAACCGGAAACTCTTCGGCCCGGTCCTGCACCGCTACGGGATTGAGGTCCAGCAGAACAGCGCCCAGACGACGAAGTGGCTCCTGCAGGCCTTAAGCGGCATCAAGGACACGAAGGTCCTGCACAAGGAGCGGTACTTCTCGAAGCAGTATGAGCACCACTCCGGAATCCTGAACGCCATCCAGATCCGGCAGGCGACGCTCTCCAACATCCCATCCCTCTCGATTGAGACCGTGATGATGGTGGGGGTCCTTGCCGCCGTCGGTGTCCTCATCGGCCAGGGGACCGGCGTCTCCTCGATGATCGGCCAGGTGGCGGTGCTGTGCATGGTGGGCATCCGGATCATGCCCTCCGCAAACCGGATCGCCAATGCCTTCAACGACATCTCCTACTATGAGTCCTCGCTGTGCGCCGTGGAAGAGGCGATGGCAAAGTTGGGAGAGCACCATGCAAATCCCCATGCCTTTGACCATGCGCCGGAGGTCACCCCGGTGCGCTTTCAGAATGAGATCGCCCTGGAGCACCTCTCCTACCGGTATCCGGGCACCGACACCGACATCCTGGAGCGGACGGATCTTACGATCCAAAAGGGCGAGTCCATCGGCCTGATCGGCCCCTCCGGGGCCGGCAAGTCCACGACTGTGGACGTGCTGTTGGGGCTTCTTGTCCCCAGGGAGGGAAAAGTTACCGTGGACGGGATGGACATTCGGGACAACCTCCCCGGCTGGTATGACCGCATCGGCTATGTCCCCCAGATGATCTACATGCTGGATGACACGATCCGGGCAAATGTCGCCTACGGCATCGCCCCGGAGAAGATCGATGAGACAAAGGTCTGGAGGGCCCTCAAAGAGGCGCGGATCGACAGCTTTGTGAAGGACCTTCCAAACGGCCTTGACACCGGCATCGGAGAGCGGGGCGTCCGCGTCTCCGGAGGCCAGCGGCAGCGCCTCGGCATCGCCAGGGCCCTCTACAACGACCCGGACATCCTGATCTTCGATGAGGCGACGAGCGCCCTGGACTCCGCGACCGAGAACGGCATCATGGAGGCCATTGACGACTTTAAGGGGAAGAAGACGATCATCATCGTCGCCCACCGCCTGACGACGGTGGAGAACTGCGACAGGGTCCTTCGCGTGGAGGGCGGGGGCTTCCACCTGGTTCCCAGGGACGAGCTTGCCGTCCTCATCCGGAAGGCCACCGCCGAGGAGGAGAAGGAGAGGCGCGCAAAAGAGGCGCTTGAACAGGGAGCAGCAGAATCGGGGAAAAACCTGATAGGAGAGACCGTATGATCATTGTGAGAGTCTGCGGGGGACTGGGCAATCAGATGCAGCAGTACGCGCTGTACCAGAAGCTCCTGTCCCTCGGAAAAGAGGCAAAGCTGGATGTCTCCTGGTTTGCGGACAAGAAGGCGCAGGCAAGCGTCCTGGCGCCGAGAGAGCTGGAGCTGACCCGCTTCGGAAACCTCCCGATGGAGATCGCAGCAGAGGAAGAGATCCGGAAGCTGAGGGGCGGGAATGGCCTTTCCGGGAAGCTTGCAAAAAAGTTTCATCTCACCAGGGTCTTCGAGGAGAGCGAGATGTACCACCCGGAGATCTTCTCGATGGAGGATGCCTATCTCGAGGGGTACTTTGCCTGCAACAAGTACTATGCGGACATCCTGCCAAAGCTCCGCGGCCTGTTCCGGTTCCCGCAGATCGAAGATCCTTCGACGAGGGAGGCAAATGATAAACTCCTGAAAAAGATGCAGTCAAAAGAGGAGATCCCCGTTGCGGTCCACATCCGGCGGGGCGACTACCTGGACGCGGGCAATGCAAAAATCCTGACCGGGATCTGCACGGAGGACTACTACAGATCCGCCTGTGCCCTCGCAGAGGAGCACTTTGCAAAGGAAGGTCTTCCGATCCACTTCTATGTCTTTTCGGATGACCCGGCGTTTGCAGAGAGCTGCCGCTTTGGCACGAGGGGCGAGGAGAACACCGTGGTCAATGTCAACCATGGGCAGAATGCGATGCAGGACATCCGCCTGATGGCGGCCTGCAGGGGGATCATCACCGCAAACTCGACGTTCTCCTTCTGGGGCGCGAGGCTGAACCCGGACCCCGCGGCGTTAAAGATCCGGCCCTTCCGCCATCGCAACAACCAGATCCCGGATCCGGAGGCCATGCATGACTACTGGGCGGGGTATGCGCTCATAGACAGGGACGGGAAACTGCGGTAAAATCAGACATTGTAAGACAATAACAGCAAAGGACGGGGAAACATGAGCAGAATCATCTTAACCGGCGACCGGCCTACCGGACGCCTTCACATCGGACACTATGTCGGCTCGCTGCGCCGCAGGGTACAGCTCCAGAACGAGGGGAAGTTTGACGAGATCCACATCATGATCGCAGATGCCCAGGCGCTCACCGACAACTGGGACAACCCGGAGAAGGTCCGCCAGAACATCATCAACGTGGCGCTGGACTACCTCTCCTGCGGCATTGATCCAACAAAGACCAACATCCTGATCCAGTCCATGATCCCGGAGCTCACGGAGCTCACGTTCTACTATGCAAACCTTGTCACCGTGGCAAGGCTCGAGCGCAATCCCACGGTCAAGACAGAGCTCGGCATGCGCGGCTTTGGCGAGAGCATCCCGGTGGGCTTCTTTACCTACCCGATCTCCCAGGCAGCCGACATCACGGCGTTCCTTGCGGACACAGTTCCCGCGGGCGAGGACCAGGAGCCGATGATCGAGCAGACGAGGGAGATCGTGCGCAAGTTCAACGCAATCTACGGCGAGACCCTGGTGGAGCCGAAGATCCTGCTCCCGGAGAATGCAGCCTCCCAGCGCCTGCCCGGCACCGACGGCAAGGAGAAGATGTCAAAGTCTCTCGGCAACTGCATCTACCTCTCCGATGAGCCGGACGAGATTAAGAAGAAGGTCATGAGCATGTATACGGATCCCGGACACCTGCACGTGGAGGATCCCGGCAAGGTCGAGGGCAATACCGTGTTCACGTACCTGGATGCGTTTGCAACGAAGGAGCACTTCGAGGAGTTCCTTCCCGACTACCAGAACCTGGATGAGCTGAAGGACCACTACAGAAGAGGGGGACTGGGCGACGTCAAGATCAAGAAGTTCTTAAACAACGTCCTGCAGACGACGCTCGAGCCCATCCGCACGAAGCGCCACGAGTACGAGAAGGACATCTCCTATGTCTATGACGTCTTAAAGAAGGGCACGGAGGAGGCAGAGCAGAAGGCGGCAAAGACGCTGGATGCGGTCCGCAGCAGCATGAAGATCAACTACTTTGACGACAAAGAGCTCATGCTCGAGCAGCAGAAGGAGTTCGACGAGGCGGCAAAGGAGCGGGAGGAAAAGGCAAAAAGGCGCAGATGAGCGCAGAAGGGGGAGCCTATGATCACCTATGAGCAGGCAAGGGAGAAACTTGCAGCGGCAGGACAGGAGCATGCCCTGCAGTACTGGGACGAGCTGACAAAGGAGGAGCGGGAGGCGCTGCTTTCGCAGATTGGGGCGCTGGACTTCTCGATGATCCACTATGTGAAGGACCGGGACGAGCTCCCGGCAAGGGGGAAGATTACGCCCCTTGGCGCGATGGAGCTCTCCGAGATCGAAGAGAAGAAGGAGCACTTCAAAGAGCTCGGCCTTGCTGCGATCCGGCAGGGGAAGGTCGCTGCCGTCCTTCTTGCGGGCGGCATGGGGACGCGCCTTGGCTCTGACAACCCCAAGTGTATGTATGACATCGGCATCACCCATCCCGTGTTCATCATGCAGCGCCTGATCGAGAACACGATGGACGTCGTGAGGGAGGCGGGCTGCTTTATCCCGTTCTATATCATGACCTCCGAGAAGAACCACGATGCCACGGTCTCCTTCATGAAGGAGCACAATTACTTCGGCTATGATCCGGAGAAGATCCGCTTCTTTACGCAGGACATGGCGCCTGCCGTCGACTATGACGGAAAGGTCTACATGGAGGAAAAGTACCGCATCGCCTCTTCCCCGAACGGAAACGGCGGCTGGTTTACCTCAATGGCAAAGGCGGGCCTTGTGGACGAGCTGAAGAAAAACGGCGTCGAGTGGCTCAACTGCTTTGCCGTCGACAATGTGCTCCAGCGCATTGCGGATCCGGTGTTTGTCGGCGCCGTCCTCGACAGGAAGGCGGCCTCCGGCGCCAAGGTGGTGCGCAAGGTCAGCCCCGACGAGAAGGTCGGCGCGATGTGCCTCGAGGACGGAAAGCCGTCCATCGTCGAGTACTACGACATGACCCCGGAGCTTCTCTCCGCAAAGAATGAGAAGGGCGATCCCGCCTACAACTTCGGCGTGATTTTAAACTACCTCTTCCGCGAAGCGGACCTCGAGAAGGTCATGAACGAGAAGCTGATGCTCCACATCGTGGAGAAGAAGATCCCCTACATGGCCCCGGACGGCACCCACGTAAAGCCCGAGAAGCCAAACGGCTACAAGTTTGAGCAGCTGATCCTGGACATGGTCCACGAGATGGATTCCTGCCTGCCCTTTGAGGTGGACAGGGAGAAGGAGTTTGCCCCGATCAAGAACAGGACCGGCATCGACTCCGTCGAGTCCGCAAGGGCACTCTGCGGGAAGTGCGGCATTGTGCTGTAACCCTGTCATGCGACAAAGTTCCATCGTTTTGGGACGATCGTGGATGGAGACGGAAGGTGTTCTCTGGCACAATGAACATGCACAGGAAAAACCCTGAAGCGTGAAAAGTCGGCATATGACTGCAGGCAAGGAGGAAGTATGAAAATACTGGTAACAGGAGGCGCAGGATTTATCGGAAGCCACACCGTGGTGGAGCTGCAGAACGCAGGCCATGAGCCTGTTGTCCTGGACAACCTCTACAACGCGAGTGAGAAGGTCATCGGCAGGATCGAGGCCATCACCGGAAAGAAGGTCCCCTTCTACAAGGTGGACATCCGCGACCGGGAGGGTCTGAACAAGGTATTTGACGAGGTAAAGCCCGAGGCGGTCATCCACTTCGCAGGTCTCAAGGCCGTCGGCGAGTCCGTGAAGAAGCCCTGGGAGTACTATGACAACAACATCACCGGCACCCTGACGCTGATCGACGTCATGAGAAAGCACGGCTGCAGGAACATCATCTTCAGCTCCTCTGCCACCGTCTACGGCGATCCGGCCTTTGTGCCGATCACGGAGGAGTGCCCGAAGGGCACCTGCACGAACCCCTATGGCTGGACCAAGTCCATGCTGGAGCAGATCCTGACGGACATCCAGCACGCGGATCCCGAGTGGAACGTGATCCTGCTGCGCTATTTCAATCCGATCGGCGCCCACAAGTCCGGCACCATGGGAGAGAACCCCAACGGCATCCCGAACAACCTGATGCCCTACATCACCCAGGTCGCTGTCGGAAAGCTGAAGGAGCTCCATGTCTTCGGCAACGACTATGACACCCCGGATGGCACGGGGGTGCGCGACTACATCCACGTGGTGGACCTTGCAAGGGGCCACGTCTGCGCGTTGAAGAAGCTCGCCCCCGGCTCTGGCCTTTCCATCTACAACCTGGGCACCGGCCACGGCTACAGTGTGCTGGATATCGTGAAGAACTTTGAGGCAGCCACCGGCATCAAGATCCCCTATGTCATCGATCCGAGACGCCCCGGAGACATCGCGACCTGCTACTGCTCCGCCGCAAAGGCAAAGAAGGAGCTCGGCTGGGAGGCTCAGTACGGCATCCGCGAGATGTGCGAGGACTCCTGGAGATGGCAGAAGCAGAACCCGAACGGGTATGACGGCTGAGCTGCGATAGGACGGACTATGTTTCGACTGCGCGCAAGAGTGATGAAGAAAAATCATGCCCTGCGGGAGACCGTGGTGGAGGATGACACCGCTGACACGAGGACGCACAAGGTGCTGCATGCCCTGAACCAGGCGGTGATGGCGCTGGACCTGGCGGAGCCCATCTGGCTCGACAAGAACATCCATGACTTCCAGAGGCGCGCGCAGTGCCGCTTTGACAGGGACTCCTTTGTGGAGGAGATCGACTTCGACTATCTGGAGATCTCCGTCCTGGAGGAGGACGGCTTATATCCCGAATGAACAGGAGACACCGAAAAAGAAGAGGCTCCGGCTTTGTCCGGGGCCTGTTTGTATTTCTGCTTCTTCTCCTTGCCCTGTATGTCTTCCTGGGGCGGGAGGAGCGCCCTGCCTCTGTCCCCTCCTGGGAGCCGATCCCCGGGGAGACGGCAGAGGAGGCAGGAACAGAGGAACCTGCAGCAGAGGAGACAGAGACAGCAGGAGAGGAGGAATCCTCTTCGGTCTCCCTGTACTGCAGGAGCCTCCTTAGCGATGCCGACAGGGCCATTTATGACAGGATCCTTGAAGGCATCACCTCGGGGGAGGAGACAGAGGTCCCGACCCTCGATCCGGATGCCTTAAGCCGCGTGTATACGTCCGTCATGGCGGACCACCCGGAGATCTTCTACACAGACGGCTACACCTACACGACCTACAGGAGCTTTGGGGCGACGCGGGCCCTCTCCTTTACGGCAAGGTACACGGTATCGGACAAGGAGCGCACGGCGTATCAGAGCGCGATCGATGCCGCGGTGGAGGAGATCCTGCAGGGGGCTCCGAAAGACGGCGGGGACTTTGCAAAGATCCTCTACGTCTACAACACCATCATTCAGAACACCGCGTATGATACCGGCGCAGCGCACAACCAGGACATCTACTCGGTGTTTGTCCTGAAGAAAAGTGTCTGCAGCGGCTATGCCAAGGCGGCGCAGCTCCTGCTCCAGAAGCTTGGCATTGAGACGGCCCTTGTCACCGGCACGGCCCAGGGCGGCGCCCACGCCTGGGACCTCGTCCTTGCGGACGGGGACTGGACCTATGTGGACCCCACCTGGGGCGATGCGGAGTTCCTGGATCAAAGCGGAGCATCATCCGAGGACCTCTCCGGGATCAATTACGACTACCTGTGCGTGACGACGGAGGACCTCTCCTCCACCCACAGCTTCGGCGTGCCCTATGCCCTCCCCGACTGCACGGCGACGAAGGACAACTATTACGTCCACGAGGGGCTGTACTTTACGCGGTATGACAAAGATCAGCTCGCAGAGATCGCACAGCAGGCAGAGCAGACAGGACAGGGCGTGCTCCGGCTTCGCTGCGCGGACGATGCGGTGTTCCAGAAGATGAAGGCGGATCTTGTGGATGGCAGGGCCATCTATTCCTACCTCCCCGGCAGTTCGTCCCTTCGCTACTCGGAGGATGATAGCCTCCATACGCTAAGCTTCTACCTTGAGGGATAGCGGCCCGGAAGAGCACAAGGAAAATACAGCAGAAAGAAAAGCCGGAGATTCCAGGGAAGCAGGACTTCCCGGAACTTCCGGCGTTTGTTTTCGTCAGACTTCCCTGTCGGAGAGAATGGCAACGCCCGTATGGGAGGCAAGGGCCTCTGCCTCCTTTCTCGGCAGGGTGAGCGCGATCCTGACGCCGTCTTCCAGATAGGCCTGCTGAGCATCCGGAAAGCGGGATGCGAGGGAGGCGAGAAGCTTTCCCTCGCTGTAGGAGACGAGGTAGGTCCTCGTCACCCGCCGCCCCAGGAGGGTTTCGTCGATGCGGTCGAGAAGGTCTGAGAGTCCCTCTCCCGTCTTTGCACTGAGGTAGATCCTGTCCCCGTGGGCAGAGGGAATCGTGATGTCCGGGAGCCGGTCCGCCTTGTTCAGGACAAAGAGGACCGGGATGTCCCCCGCCCCGATTTCCGAGAGGGTCCTCTGCGTGACCTGTATCTGGAGGTCGGAAGCAGGGTCTGCGCTGTCCACGACCTCGAGCAAAAGATCTGCGTACTTTGCCTCCTCGAGGGTGGAGCGGAAGGCCTTCACGAGGGCATGGGGAAGGTCTGAGAGAAACCCGACCGTGTCGGAGAGGAGAAAGGTCGTGTGCCCCGGGACGGAGATCTTCCGCACCTGGGTGTCCAGCGTTGCAAAGAGCATGTCCTTCTCAAGGACCTGCTTCTTCTCCGCATCCGCTCCGGGGGAGAGGGCAAGGAGGGCGTTCAGGAGCGTCGACTTTCCCGCGTTCGTGTAGCCGACAAGGGACACCCTGGGAAGCCCCGAGCGCAGGCGCATGGCCCGTTGGGTGCTGCGCTCTCTGTCGATGGCCTCGAGCTGCCGTCGGATCTCGGAGAGCTGCCGCTCGATGTGCCGCCTGTCGAGCTCAAGCTGTTCCTCACCGGCACCCTTGTTTGAGAGGCGCCCGGACCCGCCGCCCTGGCGGGAGAGGTTCTTGCGCATGCCGGCAAGGCGCGGCAGCAGGTAGGAGAGCCTTGCGGAGGCGACCTGGAGCCTTGCCTCTCTGGTGCGTGCCCGCTCCGAGAAGATCTGCAGGATGATTCCTGTCCGGTCGAGCACCTCCGTGTCGAGGACATCCTCGAGGTTCCGCACCTGCATCGGCGTCAGCTGCTCGTTGAAGATGACGACATCCGCCCCGCAGTCCTCAATGAGAAGGAGAAGTTCCTGGACCTTGCCGCTCCCGATATAGGTTTTCTGGGTGATGGCATCTGCGCTCTGCACCATCGTGGCGGCAGGTACAAGGCCAAGGGCCTCTGCGAGGGCCCTCAGCTCCCGCATCGAGGCGTCGTACTCCGCCCGGTTCCTTCCGGTGTTGAGGCCGGCAAGGACTGCTCTCTTCCTCTCCTCTGCCGGGACTGCTGCTGCCTTTTTCTCTTCCGTTCCCCACGTTGTATCAAACTCTTCTGTCAAGGGTACCTCCTCATTTCAGACGGCGTCGGCTGTCAGAAACCAGAATACCTCGAAAACGCCAAAAAAGACACAGATTCATCAACACGGCTTCACATTTTTATCACAGTTCGCCGATATACTCGGTATTGAAGATAAGGAAGCGGGGTGCAGGGAATCATTCAGCTGCCCTGCAAAGACATAGATCGTGTATTCGGGGATTTAAGAAAGGCAGGATTACGATGGACGACAACAGATATGATGGGTATCAGAACACATCTGGCAGCGGCAACGGAACGTATCAGTACAGCCAGAACGATGGCTCCTCGAATGGAGGAGACAGCTATCAGAGCTCCTATTCCAGCGGCTACAATACCAATGGCGGCGGTGCAGCAGGCGGAAGCGGGAACCACAACCACAACAAGAAGAACGGCAGGGGCGGCAAGGTAGCCTTCGCGATCGCCCTCGCAGCGGTGTTCGGCATCTGCGCAGGCGCCGGTGCCTACGGGATCTCGAGGGTCACCGGGAACCAGACAACTGCCTCCGTCGCAGAGGCCTCCACGGAGGGCCAGGGCGAGGGCGCAACGCTCTCGATCGCCGAGGATAGCAGCAGCTCCAGCAGTGATACGGAGTCCTCTGCAGCTGCAAGCTCCACAGAGAGTGCCTCTGAGGACAGCTCCACCGATTCCAGTGCATCCCTGGGCCTTCAGACCTCGGATGCCGAGGCACAGGAGAACACGGTGACAAAGATCGTCGCGAAGGACATGCCGTCCATCGTCGCGGTCTACAACAACTACACCTCCACGAGCCAGGACTTCTTCGGACAGACCTACAGCCAGGAGCAGACGGCAACGGGCTCCGGTATCATCATCGGGAAGACCGATGACGAACTCCTGATCGTCACCAACAACCACGTGGTGGCGGATGAGGATTCCCTGCAGGTGCAGTTCGTGGATGAGTCCACAGCAGACGCCAACATCAAGGGAACGGATTCCGACATGGACCTTGCGGTCATCGCCGTCAAGCTCGCCGATCTGTCGGATGACACAAAGAACGCAATCGCCATCGCAACGCTCGGAAACTCTGACAACCTGAAGGTCGGCCAGTCCGTCATCGCCATCGGCAACGCCCTTGGCTATGGCCAGTCTGTGACGACAGGTGTTGTCTCCGCCCTGAACAGAGAGATCGCAGACTCTGAGAACGGCACCACCAACAAGTTCATCCAGACCGATGCAGCCATCAATCCCGGCAACTCCGGCGGTGCGCTGATCGATCTCAACGGCAATGTCATCGGCATCAATTCCAGTAAGATCGGTGCCACCACGGTCGAGGGCATGTGCTATGCCATCCCGATCTCGGATGCAATCCCGGTCATCGAGACCCTGATGAACCAGTCCACGAAGACCAAGGTCTCCGATGAGGACAAGGGGTATCTCGGCATTCAGGGCGTCTCGGTCACCAGCCAGGTGGCTTCTGCCTACAACATGCCGGAGGGCGTCTATGTCGCCTCCGTCATGGACGGCTCCGGCGCTGCCGATGCAGGCCTTCAGAAGGGCGATATCATCACCAAGATCAATGGCTCCTCCGTCAGCGACATGGAGGATCTGCAGGATCAGCTGCGCTACTATGCAGCCGGCACCGAGGTCACGCTGACCATCCAGAGAAATGGCAGTGACGGCAAGTATGCAGAGCAGGAGCTCAAAGTGACGCTCAGCGACAGCTCTGTCGTCTCCTCGAGTAACGGCACGGAGGATTCCGGCAGCTCCAGCGGCCAGAACAGCCAGAGCGGCTCCAGCAGCCAGGGTCAGTACTACTACAGCTTCCCCTGGAATCAGTAAAAGACCATAACACAGTGGGAATCGTCTCCCGCGACAGCACGCACTCCAAGAGAGGGGGTGCGTGTTTTTGTGTCCGGGGCAATCGGAGAGCGAAGCGGCATTTGCGGGACCTTTGAGGAGAATCCCGAACTCCTGCCATTTCTGCAGGGGATGCAATCGAAAGTTACAGGAGATTTGGTACAATTCCTGCAAAAGTCCTATGACTTTATGCAGCCCATGCGCTTTCCCGGACCTTCGTCTGTCAGGAACCGATATCCCTTGGAAAGACCCCGTATTTTTGGAGATCCGGGAATACGGCAGCGCTTGATTTCCTGTATGAGGGGAAAACTTCTGCGGTCCCGCTGGAGGTAAAAGGAGCGGACAATCCGAAGGCCA
>ONMH01000090.1 GCA_900318875.1 uncultured Lachnospiraceae bacterium
TTTACCGGCTTCCCGGCACAGATCATCCAGCACGAGTGTGATCATCTGGATGGCATCCTAATCTGAGAAGGCAAAAGCACTGGCGATGGAAAGGGCAGTTCTCCCGGAGCGGGAGGACTGCCCTTTAGCCGCCCATGATTTTCTGAAGAGAAATATAGGTACATATATCAATGTACAACTATGAAATTGGATAATGTATAAAGATGCACAAATCCTGCTGACACATTTGTCGAAAGCGACAAAGTTCCATCCGTACCATTGACCAATCTCCGTACAGAATGCTATTATTCGAGAGAAACAAGGGAAAGCTGCGGCCGAGGTCAGGCTGCAGGATGATAAATAGGTACATATATCAATTGCGGAACCCGCAAGGAGGCAAAGATGGAAAAACTGTATTTCATTCCGGGCAGCCAGGACCTGTACGGCGAGGAGTGCCTGAAGCAGGTGGCAGCAGACTGCAGGAAGATGGTGGGCTTTCTGAATGAGAAGCTCTCGGATACGATCCGGATCGAGCTCCTCCCCACGGTCGAGACCTCAAAGATCTGCGTGGAGGACATGAAGAAGGTCATGTGCGATGATGACTGCGTCGGCGTCATCACCTGGATGCACACGTTCAGCCCAGCCAAGATGTGGATCAAGGGCCTGCAGCTTCTGAACAAGCCCATGCTCCATCTCCACACCCAGGCCAATGAGAAACTCCCTTACGGTGAGATCGACATGGACTTCATGAACCTGAACCAGGCTGCCCATGGAGACAGGGAGTTCGGCTACATCCTGGCAAGACTCCACATCCCGCACGAGGTGGCAGCAGGCTACTATCAGCACGAGGATGTCATCGCAAGGATCCGGAGATTCGCCCAGGTGGCAAAGGCCATCGCCCTCTCAAAGAACCTGCGCGTTGCGACCTTCGGCAACAACATGCGTGACGTCGCCGTCACCGACGGCAACCGCCTCTCCTGCGAGATCCAGTACGGCTGGGAGATCAAGTACTGGGGGATCGGCGAGATCGCAGACCTTGCAGGCAGGGTCACGGACGAAGAGATCGATGCCCAGATGGCAGAGTACCTTTCCCGGTACACGATGGATACCGACAACACGGAAGCCGTCCGGGAGCAGGCAAGATATGAGATCGCCTTCCGGAAGTTCCTGAAGGAAAACGGCTGCCAGGCCTTTACGGACACCTTCCAGGATCTGCACGGCCTGAATCAGCTCCCCGGCATTGCGGCCCAGGACATCATGGCAAAGGGTGTCGGCTTTGGCCCCGAGGGCGACTACAAGATCGCAGCCTTCTCTGCGGTCCTGATGAAGATGGCAGAGGGCAGAGAGGGTGCAACCGGCTTTATCGAGGACTACACCTATGACCTGACCCCCGGGAAGGAGCTGGAGCTCGCCTCCCACATGCTGGAGGTCCCTGCCTCCTTTGCAGCGACAAAGCCGAAGATCCAGGTCCATCCGCTGGGCATCGGCGGCAAGGCAGACCCTGCCCGCCTTGTCTTCGACTCCGTGACCGGCGATGGCATCCAGTGCACGCTGATTGACCTCGGGGATCACTTCCGCATCATCTGCGCGGACATCGAGCTCGTCCCGGTGCCGCAGCCGATGCCGAAGCTTCCGGTGGCCCAGATCATGTACCGGCACAAGCCTTCCTTCCAGATCGGTACGGCGGCATGGTGCTATGCGGGCGGCGCCCACCACAGCGTGGTCTCCACGGCCCTGACAAGAGCCGACATCGCCCTGTTTGCCAAGCTGACAGGGTCAGAGCTGATCACCATCGGCGATGACACGACAGAAGCCGATCTTGAGAAGTTCTACATGGCGCGCTAAGATACATAGAGGCAGAAGAGAAGAGCTGCCGGCGGGACCTTTCCGGTTCTGCCGGCATTTTTCGTAGCACGGCAGCAGGAGAGTGTGTGATGGCAGAAACGGGTACGGGCGGATATCGCGAGGTGATCGAGTGGGTACAGAACCAGATCGCATCCGGCGCATTCCGGGAGGGGGACCGCATGCCCACGGAGAAGGCACTGGCGGAGCAGTTTGGCTTAAGCCGCCAGACGATCCGCCATGCGACGGGAACCCTTGTGGAGCAGAAGGTCCTGACGAGGATCCAGGGGAGCGGGACGTATGTCGGCTGCATCGGAAAGCCCCGGCGCACAAAGCGGACCATGCGGATCGCGGTGATCAGCACGTTCTATGAGAGCTACATCTTCCCGCCCATCTTAAAGGGCATTGAGCGCACCCTCTCGGATGCGGGCTATGCGATGCAGGTCTCCTTTACGGACAACCAGGTTGCAAGGGAGAGGCAGATCCTGGAGCAGATCCTCTCCGGGGATGAGGTGGACGGCCTCCTCGTGGAGCCCTCCCAGAGCGCGCTGCCGAATCCGAATCTTGCACTGTATCAGAAGATCGCAGACCGCCGCATTCCGATCCTCTTTTTCCACGCCTCCTATCCAGACCTTCCCTTCCCCTGCGTGCGGATGGACGACATCTCCATGGGAAGAGAGGCGGTGCGGATCCTGAAGGAGGCGGGACACACCAGAATCGGCGGGATCTTCAAGTCCGATGACCGGCAGGGGAAGCTCCGCTATCAGGGGTTCCTGCAGGCGATGGCAGAGGTGGGATTCTCAACCGGCGGAGAGGAGATCGTCTGGATCGATACGCCGGAGACCAAGGATCTGTCCCCGATCGGCGCCTACGTGCTGGAGCGGTGGAAGAACGTCACCGCAGCGGTCTGCTATAACGACGAGGTTGCCATCCAGCTCGTCGACATTGCAGAGCGCCAGGGCATTCTCATTCCGGAGGACCTCTCCCTGGTCGGCATGGACGATGCGAATCTTGCCCCAGTCTGCCGGGTGCCCCTCACAACGCTGCGGCATCCGAAGGAGGCCCTCGGCAGGAAGGCTGCGGAGAACCTCCTGCAGATGATAGAGAACGCAGCCTTTGACGGGAACTACCTGTTTCCCGCAGAGCCGGTTCTGCGCGCATCCGTGGGAAAACCCGGAAAGTAACAAAGCGGAAAAACAACAGAAAAGACGGCAGGGACCGGGACAGAGGCGTCCGCACAGGGATGCCCAGGTGCGCAGGCCCTGCCGTTTCTTTTGCTTTCTTCCCACTTTTTTCATCAATTGTTCAGTTGTGTGCATCTCCCACAGGTCTTATACTTTACAAGACGAACTTTTAAGAAAGGCTGGGTACGCCATGGGCGATAACAA
This sequence comes from uncultured Lachnospiraceae bacterium, assembly GCA_900318875.1. Lineage (GTDB taxonomy): Bacteria > Bacillota > Clostridia > Lachnospirales > Lachnospiraceae > CAG-791. Next base: position 3,210 of record ONMH01000090.1, read on the forward strand.
TAACTTGAATCAGAACCATAACAACGACAACGACGACACCGAGGAGCGCTTCTGCAGCATCTGCCACAGGAGTGAGAAGGATACCGGGACGCTGGTGGATATCCCCGGAGGACTGCACCTCTGCCCGGACTGCATGCAGAAGATGATCAACACGGCGAGCAGCATTGACTACGACTCCCTGATGGATCAGCTGAGAAACGGCAAGGTTCCCACCATGCCCGGCATGGAGGACTGGCTCCGGAACATCCCGGGATCAAATTACAACGCGCCGCAGAGCACGGACCAGAACAAGACACCGGAAAAGACGCAGGAGACCGCTTCCGGGGAGACCTCCGGAGATGGCGATACGGATAAAAGTGATGAGGAGGATGACGAGAAGAAAAAGAAGGGCCATCCGAATGTGAGCTTCATCAACCTGGGGGATCTCTTCGGAGGCTACGGCGGGGGAACCCAACCGAAGGTGAAGAAGAAAAAGAAGACCGGCCCGAAGCCGGTATTTACCTATGACAACATCCCGGCACCGCACCTTCTGAAGGCAGAGCTGGACAAGTACGTCATCGGCCAGGAGCAGGCAAAGAAGACCATCTCGGTGGCGGCCTACAACCACTACAAGCGGGTGAAGACCGGAACGATGGATGACATTGAGATCGGAAAGTCCAACATCCTCCTCATCGGACCCACGGGTTCCGGCAAGACGTACCTGGTCAAGACCCTGGCACGGCTCTTGGATGTGCCGCTTGCCATCACCGATGCGACCAACCTGACCGAAGCGGGCTACATCGGCGACGATGTGGAGAGCTGCATCTCCAAGCTCCTCGCCGCGGCAGACAACGACGTGGACAAGGCCGAGAAGGGCATCGTCTTCATCGATGAGATCGACAAGCTTGCCAAGAAGCAGAACATGAACTCCCGCGATGTCTCCGGCGAGGCTGTGCAGCAGGGGCTGTTAAAGCTCCTCGAGGGCTCCGAGGTCGAGGTGCCGGTGGGCGCCAACTCCAAGAACGGCATGGTACCGCTCACCACGGTGGACACGACCAACATCCTGTTCATCTGCGGCGGTGCGTTCCCTGCCCTGGAGGGCATCATCAAGGAGCGGCTGACCAAGCAGAGCTCCATGGGCTTCTCCGCAGAGCTCAAGGATGCCCACGACAATGACAAGGACATCCTCTCGAAGGTGACAAACGATGACCTACGGGCCTTCGGCATGATCCCCGAGTTCATCGGAAGACTCCCGATTGTCTGCACGCTCTCCGAGCTCTCGGAGGACCAGATGACAGAGATCCTGGTAAAGCCCAAGAACGCCATCATCAAGCAGTACCAGAAGCTCCTCGCCCTGGACGGCGTGGACCTGGAGTTCGACGACGATGCTCTGCATGCCATCGCAAAGAAGGCACTCAAAAAGGAGACCGGTGCAAGAGGCCTGCGCTCCATCATTGAGGGCTTCATGATGGACATCATGTATGAGATTCCGAAGGACAAGAACATCGGCAGGGTGACGATCACCGCCGACTACGTAAACGGCAAGGGCGGCCCGCGGATTGAGATCAGGAGCGACCTTGGCACCTCAACGCCGCTCCTTGCGCAGAAGACGCCGGAGGAGATCCTGGCGCAGCAGCAGAATCCCGCAGAGGGCAATGCCTGAGAGGAATACGGGGAATGGACAAGAAGGTGAAAGAAGCTGCGGCAGCCCTTGCCATTGCGGCGGGGACTTTTGCTGGGGATCAGCTCGTCAAGAAGAGGGCGAGGAAGAACTGGAAGGGAAAGAAAATCCCGGTCGGAAGAAACGGGAAGGTGATACCGGAAAGCTCTGAGGAGAAGCCGGTCGTCACCCTGCGGCTGTGCGAAAATTCCGGCATGGCGATGAGTGTTCTGTCCGATCACCCGCAGGCGGTGCGCGCCCTTGCTGCCGGCATGACCTGTGCGGTGGCGGGCGGCCTGGCAAAGACCCTTTCGGAGAAGGAAAATCCCGTCCGGAAGGCGGGACTTGCCCTCGTTCTTGGCGGCGCCCTCAGCAATACCCTGGACCGGTTCCGGGACGGGGCGGTCACGGACTACGTGAGCTTCTCCTTCGGCCCGGAGCGTCTGCAGAGGATCGTGTTCAACATCGGGGATTTTGCCATCCTCGCCGGTGCGGCGATAACCGCACAGACCATAGAGTGAAATGAGGTACCTGCCGGTGAGCGGGTACCTTTTTTGATATCCGGATGTGCCGGCAAAGTGCCGGAACGAAAAAGGCAGGGCCCTCAACGGACCCTGCCCTTTGCATTTCCGAAATCTTTCGCTTACGCGGTGATGACGGTACCCGCTCTGCCTGCGAGTGCCTCCACAGCCTCGTCCGCCGTGGTGATGATTGCCTCGCCTGCGGGATTCGCCGCAAGGTAGGTGATGGCCGCCTGGATCTTCGGCAGCATGTCGGTCTCCCCGAACTGTCCCTCGCGGATGCAGGAGGAGGCGGTCTCCACGTTCATGGAGGAGATGGGCTTCTGATTCGGCTTTCCGAAGTTTAGGTAGACGTTCGGGACGGAGGTCAGGATGAGAAGCCGGTCTGCGTGAAGGTCTGCCGCAAGCTTTCCTGCGATGTCGTCCTTCTCAATGACGGCCGAGGCACCCTGCAGGGCGTGATCCTGCACGATGACGGGAATTCCGCCGCCGCCGCAGCAGATGACGGCCTGTCCGTTGTCTGCAAGAAGGCGGATCGTGTCGATCTCGAGAATCTCGAGGGGCTTCGGAGTTGCAACAACGCGAAGCCACCCCTTGCCGGGCTCCTCGGTCACGTAGTTGCCTTTTTTCTTCTCGGCCTCGGCGTCCTCACGGGACATGTAGCGGCCGATCTTCTTGACCGGGGCATAGAAGGCCTCGTCATAGGGATCTACACTGACCTGGGTCAGGATCGTTGCCACGGGGGTGGAGATGCCGCGGGAGAGGAGCTCTGCCTTCAGGCTGTTCTGGATGTCATATCCGGCATAGCCCTGGCTCATTGCAGAGCAGACGCACATGGGAACCGCGGAGTAGTCGATGTGGATGCGGTGGAGCTCCGTCATCGCCTTGTGGATCATGGAGACCTGCGGCCCGTTGGAGTGGGTGATGGTGAGCTGGCAGCCGCTCTCGATCAGATCGGCGAGGAACCGGGCGGTCTTCCGAACGGCTTCGAGCTGCTGGTTGGTATCGTATCCGAGCGCGCTGTGGCCCAGCGCGACAACGAGTTTCTTCTGCTTGGAATCTTCCATATATCGGCACCTCCGGTGAAATCAAACTGTATGGAGACATCTTATCATTTCTTGGAAAAAATGACGAGATGCCTGTTGACAAAAAGAGGAGCCGGTCCTACAATACAGATAAATCAAAGCAAACCTATTAACTTACTAGGAAATACAGAGGGCAAACAGAAGAAGATCCCGGACACCGGGCAGAATACAAGGAGGCAAAAACCATGGCAAAGATCTATACAAGCGCAACACAGCTGATCGGACACACCCCGCTCCTCGAGGTACAGAACTTCGAGAAGAAGAGCGGCGTGGACGGAGCAAGAATCCTGGCAAAGCTGGAGTACTTCAATCCGGCCGGATCCGTCAAGGACCGCATTGCCATCGCGATGATTGAAGATGCGGAGAAGAGCGGAAAGCTGAAGCCCGGTGCAACCCTGATCGAGCCCACCTCCGGCAACACCGGCATCGGCATTGCCGCTGTCGCTGCGGCAAAAGGATACAAGGCGATCCTGACCCTGCCCGACACGATGAGCGTCGAGAGAAGAAACCTGCTGCGTGCCTACGGCGCAGAGCTCGTCCTGACAGAGGGCAAGCTTGGAATGAAGGGCGCTATCGCAAAGGCAGAGGAGCTGCAGCAGCAGATCCCCGGCTCCGTGATCCTGGGACAGTTTGACAACCCGGCCAACCCGAAGGCACACTATCTGACCACCGGCCCGGAGATCTGGGAGGACACCGACGGAAAGGTCGATGCCTTCATCGCAGGTGTCGGCACCGGCGGAACCCTGTCCGGCGTTGGCAGGTACCTGAAGGAGAAGAACCCGAACGTCGACATCATCGCCGTTGAGCCGGATACCTCCGCAGTCCTCTCCGGGGAGAAGCCCGGCCCCCACAAGATCCAGGGCATCGGCGCAGGCTTTATTCCGAAGACCCTCGACACCACTGTCTACAACGAGATCATCCGCGTGCCGAACGAGGCGGCCTTTGAGACCGGCAAGCTCTTTGCCGTCTCCGAGGGCATCCTGACCGGCATTTCCTCCGGTGCAGCACTCTGGGCAGCTGTTCAGGTCGCAAAGAGACCTGCGTTTGCAGGAAAGACCGTTGTCGCCCTTCTTCCCGATTCCGGCGACCGGTATCTCTCCACACCGCTCTTCAACTCCGAGAAGTAATCGAAGCTTTTACAGAAACAATAGAAAT
>ONMH01000031.1 GCA_900318875.1 uncultured Lachnospiraceae bacterium
ATAAAAAAAGGACAGCCCTGCGGGGCTGTCCTTTTGAGAGCGGGATTACAGGCTTGCGGCGAGTCTCTGGAACGAATCCAGGATGGCGCTCATTCGGCGCTGGTACTCGCTGGCTCCCTGGGCCTTGTCGCGGATCACCTCCCGCATGATGCCGGCCTTTACATAGCCGAGCACCGAGGTGAAGGTCTCCCGGGAGTCCATACGAAGATACGCGGAGTAGTCGGACTCCGCCTCCCGTTCCTTGTAGAACGAGAACACGGTCTCCTCCGGCTTGTTCAGGGAGGCGAGCGCCTCCTTATCCCCCTCGAGCCGCACGCTGTCGAGGAACAGAAGGTAGCTCGGATACTGCTCCATCAGCGCGGTCTCCGCCTTCAGGAAGGCGCGCTCGAGCTCAAAGAAATCGTGTTTGCCGGGGCGGATCCTCGTGTTCAGCTCCAGCAGCGCATACCTGGTGATGTAGTCATAGAGGAAGCTGTAGTAGCCGGTCTTGCTGGCAAAGTAGTGGAAGAGCAGGCCCTTGCTGATCTGTGCGGCCGCCACGATCTCATCGGTACTCGTGTTGCGGTAGCCGTTCACGGCAAAGAGCTGCAGCCCTGCGTTGATCATCCTGTCCTGTTTTTCCTTCTTCAGGTCAAAAAATTTCTCATTCATGCCGGAAACCTCGATTGGAATCTGAAAAAAGACAGTGTTGACTGTTTCAGTCAGATCACATCATAACATACTTCCGAAAGCGTGACAATCCCCCTGCACAGGGGATCACACCTCCCGCAGGGCAGCTCTGACAAAAATTCGGAAAGCGGCCCTTTCCTTTTCGGACCTCTTGTCGTACCATAATGAAAAATGGCGGACGGCAGGGGAAGTTTTACACGAAGTGCCGCCGCGCCGCACACCGAGACGGAGGTACTTAGAGATGGGATTTGGAAAGATTCTAGCAGGATTTGCCGTGGCCGGAGCAGTTGCCGCCGGGGTGTATTACTATCTGGATAAGGACAGCCGCAAGGGCGAAAAGAGGGAAAACGGAGAGGACATCACCAACGACGAGGAGGCAAAGGACGAGTCCGCAGAGAAGGTGAAGGATGCGGTTGACCGCGCCTACACCACGATCCGCCAGACCACCGAGGACACTGTGACGAAGGTGAAGGAGGCCATCGGCCCCAATGGCGAGAAGATCGTCAGCACCGCAGCGGACACCGCTGCCAGGGTGAGAGATGTGGTGGTGGACTCCGCCGGTAAGGTGAAGGACATTCTCCGCGACGAGAAGCAGTGCTACGAGGACCTCTCCAGGACGCCGGAGACCGAAGAGGAAGAGGCTGCACCGGAGGAGAAGAAGGAAGAGACCGTAGCCCCTGAGGAGCAGCAGGCAGCCGGCACCGAGGAGGCCCGCCCGGAGGACACCGTCCTCGAGCAGGAGCCCCCGAAGGAAGAGGCAGCGCCGGAGGAAAAAGAGGAGGAAAAGACCCCCGAGGCGGAGGAGGAGACCTTCTTTGACGATGAGGCAAAGAAGGAGTAAGGCCGCCGACAGACCAGATGACAGAGCCAGGAAGCAAGGATGCTTCTTGGCTTTTTCATGGAATGGGGTAAGTGCAGGAATGGTTCCTGCACCGCACCCGCAGCATTCTCAAATGAGAGAGGAGAAACATTCATGAAACGAGAGGAGATCGGAGATCATCCAATCTATGATGCGAGTGAGCTGGGAAAGGGCAGAGTCCTGATTCTCGGCTTCCAGCACGTGTTTGCCATGTTTGGCGCCACGGTCCTGGTGCCGCTCCTTACGGGGCTGTCGGTATCCACCACGCTCCTCTGGGCGGGCCTCGGCACCCTGCTCTTCCACCTGATTTCCAAGAGAAAGGTCCCTGCATTCCTTGGCTCGTCCTTTGCCTTCCTTGCAGGATATGCGGCGATCGCACCCAACGGGGAGCCGGAGCTTCTGCGCTACGCCTGCTTCGGCGTCGCCTGCGCAGGCCTGGTGTACCTGGTCCTTGCGGGACTGTTCCGGGCCTTCGGCGCAAACCGGGTCATGAAGTTCTTCCCGCCCATCGTGACGGGACCCATCATCATCTGCATCGGCCTGAACCTGTCCCAGTCCGCTATCTCCAACTGTGAGACGAACTGGCCGGTCGCTCTGGTCGCCATCGTGGTCGTCATCATCTGCAACATCTGGGGCAGAGGCATGGTGAAGATCATCCCGATTCTGCTGGGCGTCATCGCCTCCTACATCGTCGCCGCTTTTGCGGGCCTCATTGACTTCACGCAGGTGAAGGAGGCCGCCTGGATCGGCTTCCCGATGCAGTACAACCGCACGGTCTTCTCGATCTTCACGGACGGAAACGTGGATCACGGCCTTCTCATCACCGCCGTCATCACGATCGTCCCGATCGCCTTTGCAACCATGATGGAGCACATCGGAGACATCTCCGCCATCTCCTCCACTGTCGGCAGGAACTTCATCAAGGATCCCGGCCTGCACAGAACCCTGACCGGCGACGGCCTTGCCACCACGCTTGCCTCCCTGTTCGGCGCACCGGCCAACACGACCTACGGCGAGAACACCGGCGTCCTGACGCTGACCAGGGTCTATGATCCCGCGGTCATCCGCCTCGCTGCCGTCATCGCGATCATCCTGTCCTTCTGCCCGAAGTTTGCAGCGATCATCGAGGTGATGCCCTCTGCCACCATCGGCGGTATCTCCCTCGTCCTCTACGGCATGATCTCCGCCGTCGGTATCCGAAACCTGGTCGAGACCCACGTCGACTTCTCGAAGTCGAGGAACGTTTTGATCGCAGCCCTGATCATGGTCCTCTCCATCGGCATCAACTACTCCTCCGCAGGCGCCATCAACATCCCTGTGGGCGGCATCACGATCGGCTTCTCCGGCCTTGCCACCGGATCCCTGGTCGGCATCATCCTGAATGCGGTTCTGCCCGGAAAGGACTACGTCTTTGAGGACGACGAGCCCAATGACACCGGCGTGGACCTGCAGATTCACCAGGGCGAGAACCTGGCCGATGAGGCAGAAAAGAAGAAAAAGGGCTGACAGAACCCGCTGCCGGTTGCTATCCCAAAATAGAAAGCCGTTCCATCCCCGCAGGGAAGACTCTGCAGGAGGTGGAGCGGCTTTTTGCTGGTATGGGATCTTTCCAGGCGGTAGAATACGAAGAGCAGATGGAAGGAGAAGCGAAGATGGAAGAAAAAAGAAACCCCCTCCCCAAAATCGGGAAGGATGCAGAGGGACTCCTCCCGGGGGTAAAGGTCTTTGCCCTCGACATGGACGGCACGGTCTACCTGGGAAAGCAGTGGATTCCCGGGGCGAAGGCCTTTCTCGACAGGATCCGGGCAACCGGGCGGGAGTTCTTCTTTCTCACGAACAACTCCTCCCGAAACGAGACCGCCTATGTCGAAAAGCTGAAGCAGATGGGATACCCCATCGCGGGAGACCGGATTGTCACCTCCGGGCAGGCGATGATCTGGTACTTAAATCGCCATTTCCCGGGAAAGAAGGTGTGCCTCCTTGGCAATGCCCTTCTGCAGGAGGAGTTTGCTGAGGGCGGGATCGCCCTGGATGAAAAGCACCCGGATGTCTGCGTCCTTGCCTTCGACACGGAACTCACATATGCAAAGCTCTGCGCCTTCTGCGACGGCGTGCGGGCAGGGCTCCCCTATCTTGCAACCCACCCGGACTTTGTCTGCCCGACGGAGACGGGGAGCATCCCGGATGCGGGGGCATTCATCGCCCTCGTGGAGGCGGCAACGGGCCGCCGGCCGGACCGCGTCATCGGAAAGCCCAACACCCCCATCGCGGACTACCTGATGGAGCGCCTCAAACGGGAGGGACATGGGCAAATCAAAAGGGAAGAAATCGCCATGGTCGGGGACCGGCTCTACACGGATGTGGCGGCCGGCGTCAACGCGGGGTTTGTCTCCGTCTTCGTGCTCTCCGGAGAGGGCACGATGGAGGATGCGAAGAAGAGCCCTGCCGTCCCGGACCTCATCTACCGGTCCGTTGCGGACATCCCGCTGTGACAAGGTTTGAGAGTGATGTCGATACGTCGCTTTCAAACCAGCCCTGGCGCACGGCACAGAGATGGAAATGGAAAACAGAGCCTGTAAGGAGGTTCCATGAAATATCAGTTTTGCTATGGCCCCTCGGGGGCAGGAAAGAGCCGCTATCTGCAGGAGCTTGTTCTTCAGGAGGCGGCAGGAGAGCTCGCGGACTTTGCCGCCATGACAGGCTGCGGGGAGCCCGGCTTTTCGAACTACCTCTATGTCGTCCCGGAGCAGTACACGATGCAGACCCAGAAGGACCTGGTGTCCCGCGCAGCCTGCCGCGGCATCATGAACGTGGATGTCCTCTCCTTCGGGCGCCTTGCCCACCGGATCTTTGAGGAGACCGGGGAGGATGGCAGGGCCGTCCTGGACGATGTGGGAAAGTCCCTGATCCTGCGGCGCCTTGCCGGGAAGTACCGGAAGGACCTTGCCGTCATCGGGAGCAGGATCGACAGCCTCGGCATGATTTCTGAGGTCAAGAGCCAGATCTCCGAGTTCATGCAGTACGACCTCTCCCCGGAGGACGTGGAAAAGCTCTCCGCCTATGCCGGGGCAAAGGGCCAGGGGGCCCTTGCCGCAAGGCTGAAAGACCTGGAGGTCCTGTACCGCGCTTTTTTGGAGGACGGAAAGGACCGGTTTGTGACGGGCGAGGAGACCTACGACATCCTGGCGGAGGCGATCCCAAAGTCCCAGCTTGTGAAAAACAGCGTTGTCGTCTTCGACGGCTTTACCGGCTTTACGCCGGTCCAGGTCCGGGTTCTCGGCGCCATCATGCGGCAGGCAAAGAAGGTGATTTTCAGCATCACGGCGGGGGAGGACGGCGGACCGTCCTTTACAGAGATCGATGCAGATACACCCCTTGAGGAGCAGGACCTGTTCTACCTCTCGAGAAAAACCATGCGGGACATCGTTCGCCTTGGGGAGCGCCTCGGGGTCCCGAGGGAGAAGGATCTCTCCCTCCTTGGAAGCAGCAGAAGATATGATAACAGCCCGGAGCTCTGCCACCTGGAAAAGAGCCTCTTCCGCCACCCGGTGTCCCCCTGGAAGGGGGTCCCTTCGCGAATCCATCTCTTTGAGGCCTCCTCGCAGGAGGAGGAAGTGCGGCAGGTTTTTCTGTCCATCGGGCGGCTTGTCCGGGAACAGGGCCTTGCCTACCGGGATATCGGCATCGTTGCCGGAGACCTTTCTGCCTACGCGGACCTTTTCACAGAGGCAGCGGAGCGGGAGAAGGTCCCGGTCTACCTGGACCAGAACCGGGCGGTCCTGTTAAATCCCCTGACCGAGGCGATCCGGAGCGCCCTGGACCTTGCGGCATCGGGCCTTACGTACGAGACCGTGTTCCGCTACCTTCGCGCCGGCCTCTCAGACCTTACCCTGACCCAGACGGATGTCCTGGAGAACTACTGCATCGGGCACGGCATCCGGGGGAAAAAGAAGTGGTCAGAGCCCTTTTCCGATCCGGAGGCAGAACCCCTGCGGAGGGCCTTTCTTGCGGAGATCAGCCCGCTCCTTCTCTCCGGAGACCAGAGCGCTGCGGCAAGGACCGAGGCGCTGTACTGCTATCTGGTTCAGATCCGCGCAGGGGAGAAGACGGCAGATCTTGCCGCCCGCTTTGCCGGCGAGGGCGATGCAGTGCGGGAGCTCGAGTATGAACAGATCTACCGGTCTGTAATCGCCCTTCTCGACCAGATCCATGCACTCCTTGGCGACGAGCCGATCAGCGCAAAGGACTATTTAAAGCTCGTGGAGACGGGGTTTGCGGAGATCCGCCTGGGGGTTCTTCCCCAGAAGGCGGACAGGGTGCTCGTCGGCGACATCGAGCGCTCCCGCATGAATGAGGTGAAGGTTTTGTTTCTCGTCGGCGTCAACGACGGGAGCATCCCCAAGGGGACGGATAAGGGAGGCCTCATCTCGGATCTCGACCGGGAGTTTCTGCGGGATGCGGGCTTTGAGCTCGCCCCGACCCCGCGGGAGCAGATGTACATTCAGCGCCTCTACCTGTACATGAACGTGACAAAGCCCTCCGAGGCCCTCTGGCTCTCCTTTGCAAGGGTCGCACGGGATGGCTCCGCTCTGCGCCCCTCCTACCTGGTGCCGGTCTTTTCCAACCTCTATCCGGATCTTGTGACAGAAGTTCCGGAGGAGGATCCCCCGGAGAGGCAGCTCCTTTCGGAGGAGGATGGCATGGCCTACCTCTCCGGCGCACTCCGCCGCTATGCAGAGGGGGCCTACCGGGATGAGAAAAAGGCGCAGGAGACCTTCCTCTCGGTGTACGGCACCCTCTGGAATCAGGATCCGGAGGAGACGGGAAAGCTCACAAGGGCGGCCTTTCGGACCTACCGCCCGACGCCCCTCTCGAAGGAGACCGCGCTCCTTTTGTACATGCGCACGGTCTCAGGATCCGTCACGCGGCTTGAGACCGCGGCAAAGTGCGCCCTGCGCCAGTTCCTGAAGTACGGCCTGCACCTCACCGAGAGAAAGGAGTACCGGCTGGAGGCGGATGACACGGGGAACGTCCTGCACGACTCGATCTCCGAGTTCTCGGGGCTCTTAAGGACCAGCGGCCTCTCCTGGAACGACTTCACGGGGGAGCAGGGGGACCGCATCGCCGATGAGGCGCTGAAGACCTGTGCGTCCCGCTACGGTGACCGCCTGTTTTACGACAGCGTCCGGAGCGAGGCGGCCCTTACCAGAATGCAGAGGATCCTCCGCCGCACGGTGCACACGCTCCAGTTCCAGGTGCAGTGCGGGAGCTTTGCCCCGACCTGGTTCGAGGCACCCTTTGGCGGGGAGGAGACCTTCCGCTTTGCCCTGGAGGACGGCGGAGAGCTCATCCTGCACGGCAGGATCGACCGGGTGGACCTTGCAGGAAAGAAGGGCACCCTCTATGTCAAGATCGTGGACTACAAGTCCGGGGACCTGTCCCTGGACCCCAAAAAGATCGCAAGCGGTCTGCAGCTGCAGCTTCTGCTGTACATGGAGGCGGTCCTGGACTACTTAAGGCGGAAGTATCCGGACGAGGAGGTGCTCCCGGGAGCGCTGTTATACTACCGCTTCCAGGACCCGATTCTTACGGGGAACAAGGCGGTCTTTGCCCTCGGCGATTCCGGGGAGGACCTTCCCTCCGCAAGAGAGCGGGCAGAGCGGGAGATCACAAAGGCCCTCCGGCCAAAGGGCATGCTGAATGAGGACGAGGAGGTCTTACAGCTTTTGGACCACACGGGGGAGGCAGATTCCCTGGTGGTGCCCTTAAAGCATAAGAAGGACGGCACGCTCGCTGCTGTGACCAAGACCTTTTCGCAGGAGAGCTTTGAGGAGCTGATGCAGGGCGTAAACCGCCTCATCTGCCAGATGGCGCAGGAGATCCTGGACGGGAAGATCGATGCAGACCCGGTGGACCTGGGGAACGGGAACACGGCCTGCACCTACTGCCCCTATCGCAACGTCTGCGGCTTTGATCAGAGAATACCGGGCTACCGGTACAGGGAAAACTGACATGGGATTTGAATTTACGGACAGGCAGAAACAGGTACTGAACGCGAGAAACCACAACGTTCTCGTCTCCGCGGCGGCGGGGAGCGGCAAGACCGCGGTCCTCGTCGAGCGCATCATCCGGATGATCACAGAGGGACCCCATCCCCTGGACATCGACCGGCTTCTTGTTGTGACCTTCACGAGGGCGGCAGCAGGCGAGATGCGGGAGCGCATCGCAAAGGCGGTCACGGACCGCCTTTCAAAGGACCCGGAGAACCGCCACCTGCAGAAGCAGGAGACGCTCCTGCACCACGCACAGATCACGACAATCGACAGCTTCTGCTCCTACCTTCTGCGGAACAGCTTTTCGACGATCGGCCTGGACCCGGGGTTCCGGCAGATGGACGAGACGGAGAACGCCCTGATGGAAAAGGACGTCTGCGAGCGGTTTCTGGACGGCCTCTATGAGGCAAAGGACCCGGCGCTTGCCCTCGTACACCGATATTACTGCCAGGGACTCTCGGACACGGAGATCCCGGACCTTGTCTTCTCGCTCCTCCACACGGCGCTCTCCCATCCCTTTGGCGACTGCTGGCTTGCGCAGAGGAAGGAAGACTACAGGGTTACGGACCCAGAGGACCTCCTCGGGAAGGACTGGATGAAAGGCGTCCTTGCTGAATCCGAGGAGTCCCTGCAGGCAGCCCTCTCCCTCTACACAAGCTGTCTTGCGATCTGCACGGCACCCGGGGGACCCGGGGCCTATGCGGCCACGGTGGGAAAGGAGAAGCAGGCCCTGGAGAGAGCTCTGCAGAGGGCCAAAACCGCCACAGGGCGGGAGAAGTACGACACCCTCTCTGCCGCGGCAAACCTGGAATTCGGGACCCTCGGCAGGATCAGCAAAAAGGACGAGGTCGACAAGACGATGCAGGAGGAGGCAAAGGCCCTCCGGGACCTTGCCAAGGAGAGCATAAGGAGCCTGAAGGAGCGGTACTTCTTTGAGTCCCCGGAGACCACGGTCCATCGCATGCAGGAGACCGGGGACGTCCTGGATGCCCTGATCGATGTGACGCTCCGCTTCCATGCGGCGCTCCAGGAGGAGAAGCGGGAGAAGAACGTCATCAGCTTTGCAGATCTCGAGCAGCTCGCCCTGGAGATCCTGCTCGTCCGGAATCCGGACGGGACGTATACGGAGCGCCCGGAGGCAGCCTCCTACCGGAGCTACTTCGATGAGATCCTGATCGACGAGTACCAGGACTCAAACGAAGTCCAGGAGCTGCTCCTCTCTGCCATCTCCGGAGAGAGAAAGGGCCGGTATGCAAGGTTTATGGTGGGCGATGTGAAGCAGAGCATCTACCGCTTCCGGAACGCAAGGCCGGAGATCTTCGGCGCCAAGTTTGACACCTACCTGCCGAAGGATCCGGAGACCGAGCGCATCGACCTCGATCAGAACTTCCGCTCCCGCGCCGAGGTCCTGGATGCGGTCAACGTCATCTTCCGAAAGATCATGCGCAGGGAGATCGGCGGCGTTTCCTATGACGCGGCGGCAGAGTTAAAGCTTGGCGCATCCTATCCGGCGCCGGAGGGGGCCTCTGACCCCTACCGGGCAGAGCTCCTCCTCGTGACCGCAGGGGAGGAGGAAGAGGGTGCAGCCCTTCCTGCTGCAGCGGGAACCGGAGACACCGCCCAAGACGAGATCGCAGCCCTCTCTGCCAGAAAGCGGGAGGCCCTCGCAGTGGCAAAGAGGATCAAGGACCTCGTCTCCACCCTCGAGGTGACGGACAAAGAGAGCGGGGAGCGGAGAAAGTGCCGCTACCGGGACATCGTGATCCTCATGCGCTCCGCGACAGGGCTTGATGCCTACCGGCAGATCTTTGAGCGGGAGAACATCCCCCTGTACATGCAGAACCGGACCGGGTATTTCTCCACCGAGGAGGTGCGGGAGGTCCTGCAGCTGCTGCGCATCATCCAGAACCCCAGGCAGGACATCCCGCTCTACGGGGCTCTTCGCGGGTACTTCGGGGGCTTTACGGAGGAGGAGATCGCAAGGATCCGCGCCCTCGGCGACAGGATCCTGGCAGAGCGGGAAAAGGAAGAGGAGGAGAAAGCAAATCCGCCTCTTCTCTTTGAGAGCCTCGAGGCTTTCGTCACGGGGACGGAGGAAGCGGAAGCCGGCCTCCGGGCAAGGGCAAAGGCCTTTCTGGAAAAGCTATCCGCCTGGAGGGAGGAGGCAAAGATTCAGCCGATTCATGCGCTGCTTGCCGAGCTCATCCACGGGACCGGGTATGCCGGCTACGTGGAGGCTCTGCCTGCCGGCCTGCAGCGGCGCGCCAACGTGGAGGAACTCATCGTCCTCGCAGAAGGATTTGAGAAGACCGCCTACAGCGGCGTCTTTGCCTTCGTGCGCTACATTGATCAGATGCACCAGTTCTCGGTGGACCAGGGCGAGGCGGGGATCCTGGACGAGAACGCGGACGTGGTGCGGGTCATGACCATCCACAAGAGCAAGGGCCTGGAGTTCCCGGTCTGCATCGTGTCAGGACTCTCCTCCCGCTTTGCCTTCTCGAGGGACACAGCAGGGCGCGTCATCACGGACAGCGACCTGGGGCTCGGGGCGGACTACATCAGCCTTGAGACGAGGAGCGCGGTGCCGACTGTGCGAAAGAGCGCGGTTGCGGCAAAGATCCGCAGGGACAGCCTGGGAGAGGAGCTGCGTGTTCTGTACGTCGCGATGACAAGGGCAAAGGAAAAGCTGATCCTGACGGCATCGGTAAAGGATGTGGAAAAGTACACGGACGGAATCCGGGCGGATCTTGCCGCCTTTGTGCCCGCTGCGGGGAGCGAGTCTCCCCTTTCCATCCCCGTCATTGCGGGCTCCGGGAGCTACCTGGACCTGGTCCTTCTTGCGGCAGCAGGGCGGGCGAAGGAGCTGGGAGATCCCCTGGATGATCTGGAGAGCCTCACAGGGCTTCCCCTTGACATCCATGTCCAGAGGGGACAGGACCTCAGTCTCATGGAGAAGGAGGATCAGCTGAACGCGGGGGCAAGAAGGAGCCTTCTTGCGGGATACCAGGGAATGCGCCTTGCGGCGCTCCCGGACCCAGACCTTGCCAGAAAGCTCATGGAGAACTTCTCCTTCCGCTATCCCCATGAGAACCTGAGGGATCTCTACACCAAGACCTCGGTCTCCGACTTAAAGCATGCGGCGATGGAGGAGAAGGGACTGACCTCTGCCTGGGAGGGCGAGGGGGCAAAGGAGATGTTCCCGGAGCACCAGGATGCAGACCTTCCGGTACCGCGCTTTCTCCTTTTAAAGGAAGAGACAAAGACGCAGACAGCAGGAGAAGATGCCAAAGAAGCGGAAAAGAAAGAGAAGACAGGGACGGAACCGGAAAAATCTGCAGTGCTCACCGGCGCTGCAAGGGGCACGGCGATCCACCGTGGATGTGAGCTCATCCCCTACCGCAGGTGGAAGGAGCCTGCAGGGGTGACAAAAGAGCAGTTCCAGGACTTTGTGGCAGAACTTCTTTCCTCCGGGGAGATCCCGGAGGAGTACAGGTCGGTGCTCCTTCCGGAGGACTTTCTGCCGTTTCTCTCCTCGGGAATTGCCGCGCGGATGGCAAAGGCCGCCCAGACGGGGCACCTCCGCAGGGAGCAGCCCTTTGTCTATGCGCTGGATGCCAACCAGGTGGATCCGAAGTTTCCGAAGGAGGAGAAGATCCTCATCCAGGGCATCATCGACGCCTTCTTCATCGAGCGGGGAGAGGACGGCACCACCCACGCGGTGGTCGTAGACTACAAGACGGACAGGGTCCGCACCGGGCAGCAGCTCATTGACCTCTATGCGACCCAGCTCGATCTCTACGCAAAGGCCCTGCAGGGGATGCTGGGGATCCCGGTCACCGGAAAGATCCTGTACAGCTTTACGCTCCGGCAGGAGGTTCCCATTCCCTGACAAAACGTGACACCTGCCCAAAATTGTGTCTGGACCGGGGGAGAAAAAAGCAGGATGATGGGAGAATACAGGGGGAGATACCAGAAACGAGGATAAGACAATGCCAAAGAATCCAATGCAGATGATGAAACTGATGGAGCGGCTGAAGATCTTTCAGCAGCAGCACCCGAAGGCGATACCCTTCTTCCAGCAGGTCGCGGGGAGCGCGATGGAGCCCGGCACCGTGATCGAGATGAAGGTCACGGACGTGAACGGGAAGGAGTATATCTCAAACATCCGCGTGACGCCCGATGACGTGGAGACCGTGCGGATGCTCCAGAACCTGAAGGACTGAGGAAAAGGACAGAGGGCGAAGAAAAAACAGACAGGAAACCAGAGAAAGGGGAAGACAGTGCCCGCCGGCAGCAGCCGGCGGGCACTGCCGGTTCTGTGCACTTTTTTGTGAGAAGCGGTATCATGGAATATGAAATTAGGAAGAGAAAGGAGCAAAACGATGGATACGATGTCGGAGAAACAGTATGAAGCGGCGGCAGCGTTCTGGAAAAGGAAGGATGCCGAGGCGGTAAAGATGCCAAAGGAGGAGCTCCGGGGCTGGCTGGAGGACTTCCTGAAGGCCCACAGCACGCTGGCCCTTGCAACGGCATCCTCCAGGGGAGTGCGCTGCACGCCGCTCGAGTACCGCTGGATGCAGGAGAGGCTTGTGATCCTCAGCGAGGGCGGGGAGAAGTTTCTGCACCTTGCGGAAAACCGGGACGTCTCCGCTGCCATCTTTGACCCCTATCAGGGCTTTGGAAAGCTCGCCTCGGTCCAGGTGCAGGGGACGGCAGAGGTCACGGCGATCACAAAGGACAACGCGGAGGAATATCAGATGTGGCTCGGATATCCCGCCTCGGTCTTCTCACGCCTGGATCACCCGATGCACCTTGTCCGGATCCGGCCGGAGCGCTTCGATGTCTGCTGCTCGGCCTTCAAAGAGAAGGGGTTTGGCACCCGGCAGTCCCTCACGGTGTGACATAAAATGCGGGCGGCGGGTTCAAGCCCCGGGCAGAGGCTTGCCGAGGAGGCGGGGGTCACGATCCGCCTGAACACCGAGGCGACGCCGGAGCTTGTGGCGCAGGGGAACCCGCGCCGGTCCTTGCCGTGGGCTTCCACGCCGCACGGGACATCTGAACTTCCACAATCGAGCTGAAAAGTTGCCCCGGATCCTGTGTCCCGGGCATCTTTTTCAGACACAAAAACCGCCGCCCCGGGATTCCGGAAGCGGCGGCGGTCTGGAAGAATGGATTCAGAGGAGGAGCCTCACAGGAGCGCCTCGACCTCATCCTTCACATCCTTCATGTTGGTGGTGGGCTCATAGCGGGCAACGACATTTCCCTGCCGGTCCACAAGGAACTTCGTGAAGTTCCACTTGATGTTGGCGTTGTTCTTATAGTCGGGATCGATCTTTTTGAGCATCGTGTTCATGAGGAGGGCCTTCGGGCCGGAGCCAAAGCCCTCGAAGGTCTTCTGGCTCTTTAAGAAGGTGTAGAGCGGAAGCTCATTCTCCCCGTTCACATCGGACTTCTTCATCTGCGGGAATTCCGTGTGGTACTTCAGCGTGCAGAACTCGTGGATCTCATCGTCCGTGCCGGGCGTCTGTCCTGCGAACTGGTTGCAGGGGATGTCCAGAATCTCGAGACCCCTGTCGTGGAACTCGTGGTACATCTCCTCGAGGTCCTTGTACTGCGGGGTGAAGCCGCAGCCGGTTGCTGTGTTGACGACCAGCACGACCTTTCCCTTGAAGTCTGCCATCGGGACGTCCTCGCCCTTCGGATTCCTGACGCTGTAATCATAAAAACCTGCCATATCGTTACCTCCTGCCGCCATGCGTCGCATCTGCTGTTTTGGGTGATTTGATTTTCTCTTGATGAAGTAAATATATTGCGCACAATTAAATTTGTCAAGACCGAATTTAAAAAATCTGCAGCGCCCTCTCCTCCTCCCAGGACCCGCATGCGGAACCTGTCGCTTCCCGTGCTATAATCCCTACAGAAGCGAAGGGAAGACCCACACGAGGAGGAAACCAGATACCATGATCTTTTACTTTTCTGCGACCGGAAATTCCAGGCACGCTGCGGCGAAGATCGCCGAAAGAAACGGGGACCGGCTGATCTCCATAGCAAAGGCGATGAAGACAGGAGAACTCACCTTTCAGGCCGGAGCAGGAGAGGACATCGGCATCGTGACGCCGGTCTATTTCTGGGGAATTCCGGACATCGTGCACCGGTTTTTAAAGACCGCGAAGCTCTCCGGCCATGGGACGGACCGCTATGTCTACTGCGTCCTGACCTACGGGACCGTGACGGGCGGCGCCTCCTCGATGATCATGTCGGATCTGAAGGAGAACTTCGGCCTCACGATCTCCGCGGTCTTTGCTGTGCAGACCGTGGACACCTACCTCCCGATGTTCTCCGTCGTGGATGAGAATAAGAATCAGAAGGTTCTCCAAAAGGCGGAGACGGAGCTTGCAGAGGTCGCAGAGAAGGTCGCAGACCGGACGGTCGGCGACTACAACTACGACCGGGGCGCCTGGGCGCTTTTGTGGCCTGCGGCGCAACTTGTCTATGATCACGTCCGGAAGACAAAGAAGTTTGCCGTCTCGGATGCCTGCATCTCCTGCGGCCTGTGCATGCGGCAGTGTCCGGACAGCGTGATCACTCTGAAGGAGGGGAAACCCGTCTGGACGAAGGAGCGCTGCAGCCTCTGCCTTGGCTGTGTCCACCGGTGTCCGAAGAATGCAATCTCCTTTGGCGGCAAAACCCAGGGAAAGGGCCAGTACCAGAACCCATATGAGGAGCCGGACCTTGTGTGAGAGGAGCCGTGTCATACAGAAAAAGTATGCATAACCTGCATGGACATGATTGCATATATGCAGACCTTATGAATAATCGCGGTGCCGATCCAGCCTTTCAAAAGTGCCTGATTTGCCTGAAAATCCGGGATTGTATGCAATGATGCACAGGAGCAGGATGCATAAACATTCAGAATTCGTCACAATTTTTCTTGATTTGTCCTCTGCGAAGAAATATAGTAGGTAGAAAGAACGACGCAGGGCCGTGGCTTTCCATCTTCGGTGATAATCCGGGGTGAAACAGCAGTCTGTGCAGTCCAAGGAGGATCATTTATGAAAAAGAGAGCAGTATCCGTAATTCTGGCGGGTCTTATGGCCGCTTCCCTTGCAGCGTGCGGAAGCAGCAGTTCATCCGGCGCTTCCACAACGGCAGCCACCGAGGCAGCGACGACAGCTGCTGGCCTCAATGCAACCTTCCCGCCGTTTGAGTACGTCGGGGATGGCACTGACACCTTTGACGACATCACCTCGAACGAGGGCAATGTGACCGGCTTTGATGTTGCCATGATGAATGAGATCGGAAAGCGCATCGGCGTCACGGTTGAGATCGAGGACATGGACTTTGACGGCATTATCCCTGCTCTCGGCAGCAAGATCGATGTGGCTGCAACCGGCATGACGATCACCGATGAGAGAAAGGAGTCCGTCAACTTCTCGGATCCCTACTACGATGCAACCCAGTCCGTCCTGGTTTCCGAAGACAGCACGATCGCAACCGAGGATGACTTAAAGAATGCTTCTGCCATCGGCGTGCAGGCAGGCACCACCGGTGAGACCGTTGCCCGCGGCATCAACGATGCGGCAACGGTCTCCGTCAAGAGCTTCAACCAGGCCGTTGCAGATCTTGTCAATGGCAAGAACGACGCTGTGATCCTGGATCAGGTTCCGGCAGAGGCCTTTGCCACCAGCTACAGCGGTCAGCTGAAGGTCCTGGATGGCTCTCAGTTTAACTTCGACACAGAGCAGTACGGCATCGCAATGCCCAAGGATGACGAGGTCATGCTGAATGCCATCAACGGCGCCCTTGCTGCCATGAAGGCAGACGGCACCTATGATACCCTTGTGGAGCAGTACATTTCCAGCTACTCCGCAGAGTAATAGCCCTGAGAATAGCGTTTGCAATGCAGCCGGGCAGAGGAGTCTTAAGATTCTTCTGTCCGACTTTGTGGTACGGGAGGTTTCATGGACAGCTTAAGCACGCAGTTTTATAAGGCCTTTATCCGGAATGGCAGATGGCTCCTATACGTGAAGGGCCTTGGCAACACACTGGAGGTCACGCTCTTTGCGGCCCTCATCGGTGTGGTCCTGGGAACCCTGGCCTGCCTGTTCAATCTGCAGCGGAACAAGAAGGGAAAGCGGACGATCGGCTCCTATATCGCCTACGTCTATATCGACGTGATCCGCGGCACACCCACGATGATTCAGCTCCTCATCATGTGGAACGTCATCATGGCCTCCTCGAAGAACAAGATCCTCGTCGCCTGCATGGCCTTCGGCATCAACTCCGGTGCCTACGTCGCGGAGATCCTGCGCGGCGGCATCCAGTCGGTGGACGAGGGACAGATGGAGGCCGGGCGGTCTCTTGGCCTTACCAGAAATATGACCATGATGTACGTGGTCCTGCCCCAGGCCTTCAAGAACTGTTTCCCCTCACTCCTGAATGAGTTCATCACCCTCCTGAAGGAGACATCCATTGCGGGTGCGGTGGGCCTGACTGAGCTGACGCACGCGGCGGACCAGGTGTCCAGCGCGACGTACCAGTACATGATGCCGCTCCTTGGCGCCGCGGTCATGTACTTCGTCGTCGTGAAGATCCTGTCGTTCCTGTTTGGCATACTGGAAAGGAAGCTGAGAGAAAGTGACAACCGATAAAACTGCGATGATCCGCATCCGGAACCTCAAGAAAGACTTCGGCGACAACCACGTGCTCCGGGGCATTGACTACGATATCCAGAAGGGACAGAAGATCGTGCTCGTTGGCCCCTCGGGCTGCGGCAAGTCGACGTTCCTTCGCTGCATCAACCTGCTGGAGACCCCGACGGACGGGGAGATCTGGCTGGACGACGTGAAGGTAAATGACCCTGCGACCGACATCAATAAAGTCCGCCGCCGCATGGGCATGGTGTTCCAGCGCTTCAACCTCTTCCAGAACCTGACCATCATGGACAACATCACCCTCGCCCCGGTAAAGCTCGGCATCCTCACCAGGGACGAGGCAAAGGAAAAGGCGTTATCGCTCCTTCGCCGCGTCAACCTCGAGGACAAGGCGGATGCCTATCCCCACTCCCTCTCCGGCGGCATGCAGCAGAGAATCGCCATTGTGCGGGCCCTGGAGATGAACCCGGAGGTCATGCTGTTTGATGAGCCCACATCCGCCCTCGACCCCGAGATGGTGGGAGAGGTGCTGGAAGTCATGAAGCAGCTTGCAGAGGAGGGCATGACGATGGTCGTCGTCACCCACGAGATGGCCTTTGCAAGGGAGATCGCAAGCCGCGTCCTCTTCATTGACGAGGGCGTCATCAAGGAAGAGGGGGCTCCGGAGGACTTCTTCTCCCATCCCAGGAACCAGAGACTGCAGGATTTCCTGTCAAAAGTTCTGTAAAAGCATTAGAATAGACAAGAGTACCGGACCGGATGAGGCAGTCTCATTCGGCCCGTTTCGATTGCAAAGGAGAGAATGCCCATGTCCTGGGAAGAAAATGTCAGAATTGTCACGCCCTACACCGCGGGGGAGCAGCCAAAGGATCCCAACATCATCAAGCTCAACACCAATGAGTGCCCCTATCCGCCGACCCCGAAGGTGAAGGAGGCACTGAAGGAGCTGGAAAGCACGACGGACCGCCTCCGCCTCTACCCTGACATGAATGCGGCGAGGATCACCAGAGCGCTGAGCGATTATTATCAGGTGGATCCCGATCAGGTCTATGTGGGTGTCGGCTCGGACGATGTCCTCTCCATGAGCTTTCTCACGTTCTTTACGAGCGGAAAGAGGGTCCTCTTCCCGGACATCACCTATTCCTTCTACGATGTCTGGGCGGATCTCTACCGAATCCCCTACACGGCGGTACCGCTCCGGGACGACTTCACCATTGACCCGGAAAATTACATCCCGGGTTCAGATCGTTTTGCGGCAGAGGGCGAGACCCTTGGCGGCATCATCTTCCCCAATCCCAACGCCCCGACGGGCGTGGAGCTGCCCCTTTCCCTGGTGGAAAAGATCCTTGCCGCAAACCCGGACATCCCGGTCATTGTGGACGAGGCCTATGTCGACTTCGGAGCAGAATCCGCCCTCTCCCTCCTTCCAAAGTATGAGAACCTGTTAATCGTCCAGACTTTCTCGAAGAGCCGGGCAATGGCGGGCCTTCGCATCGGCTTTGCGATCGGGAACAAAAAGATGATCCGGTATCTGACCGATGTCAAGTTTTCGTTCAACAGCTACACGATGAACCTGCCTTCGATCGTGATGGCAGAGGCAGCGGCAAAAGATGCGGAGTACTTCCACAGCCTGACGGCCCACATCATCAAAACGAGAGAGCAGTTCAAGAAGGACCTCACTGCCCTCGGCTTTGTCTATCCGGACTCGAAGACGAACTTCGTCTTTGCACGGCACCCGAAGGTCCCTGCGGGAGAGCTCTTCAAAGATCTGCGGGCACAGGGAATTGTCGTGCGATACTTTGACAAACCGCGTATCAGCGAGTATCTTCGTATTACTGTGGGTACGGATGAACAGATGGCGGCAGTGATTGCCGCGCTCAGGAAGATCCTTGCAGAGAAGGGTGTCCTCTGATTCCAGGCCCCGGAGAACTGAAAACCGAATCACAAGGAGAAGTCCGGAAAAATGCTGAAGAACTACCTGTACTGCTTTGTCATTGCCATGGTGCCGCTCATTGAGCTTCGCGGCGCTGTTCCCATCGCCACCGCGTTTCACGCAGCGGATCCTGCGTTCAACCTTGTCATCGCCTTTATCCTCATCGCCCTCGGAAACATGCTCCCGGTGCCCTTTATCTTCTTCTTTGCACGCCGGGTTCTCGAGTGGGGCAAGGACAAGAAGGTAATCGGAAAGTTCTTCACCTGGTGCCTGGAGAAGGGACACAAGGGCGGAGAGAAGTTAAAGGCCGGTGCTGGCAGGGGTCTGTACTGGGCCCTGCTCCTCTTTGTCGGCATCCCGCTCCCTGGGACCGGCGCCTGGACCGGGACCCTTGCAGCGTCCTTCCTCGACATGGACTTTAAGAAGAGCACCCTTGCCATCATGGGCGGCGTCGCCCTGGCAGGGGTCATCATGGCGGTCTTAAGCTTTGGCGTTGCGGCAGGCGTCGGCGCTATACCGACGGCTTTTCGAGGGTCTACGACATCTTTATGGACGAGGTGCCCTATGACCGGTGGGCGGAGCGGATCCTGAGGAACCTGAAACGCTATGCCACAGACGATGGCGCTCCGGAGCGGAAGATCCTCTGCGACCTCGGCTGCGGCACCGGCCAGATGACAAGGCGGATGGCAGAGGCGGGATATGACTGCATCGGCGTCGACCTCTCAGAGGACATGCTGAGCGAGGCGATGCAGGAAGAGGGGAATCATCCGAAAAATATCCTCTACGTAAACCAGGACATGTGCAGCCTCGACCTCTGCGGCTGCGCGGGGCAGATGATCTCCTGCTGCGACAGCGTCAACTATCTCCTGACCAAAGAGGAGATGGGGGAGATGCTGCGGGGCGTTTGCGAATTCCTCCTCCCCGGCGGCCTCTTTGTCTTCGACTTCAACACGCTCCACAAGTACCGGGACACGATGGGGGAGAAGACCATCGCGGAGAACCGGACGAATGAGAGCTTTGTCTGGGAGAACTGCTTTTACGATACGGTGGACAACGAGGAGGATCCGGAGCATCCCCTGAAAAACATCAACATCTGCAGCGTCACCTTTTACCTGCGCCACGGGGACACGGACCTCTTCTCGAGATCGATGGAGAGCCACTGGCAGAGGGGCTGGACGATGGAGGAGATTGCGGACCTTCTTGCGGAGAACGGATTTGCGCTCCTTGAGGCAGTGGACGATGAGACCGACGCTCCTCCGACACAGGACGCGGAGCGGATTGTGATCACGGCAAAGAAGACAGGAGAGCAGACATGAGAGATGGATTTTTCCGCGCGGCGGCCGCAGTCCCGGCAATCCGGGTCGCTGACCCCGCCTACAACACCACAAAGATCCTGGAGGCTCTGTACCATGCAGAGGAGGAAAGCGCAAAGCTCGTCGTCTTCCCGGAGCTTGCCATCACAGGCTACACCTGCAACGACCTCTTTCTGCAGGATGCCCTGCTTGCAGGCGCGGAAAAGGCGCTGCAGGACATCGAGAAGGCAACCGAAGGGTCCGACACCCTGGTCCTTGTGGGCTTTCCCTTCCGCAGGGGGAGCTGTCTCTACAACACGGCAGCGGTCCTTCAGAATGGAAGGCTCCTTGCCCTCATTCCCAAGCGCTTTGTGCCGACCTACGGCGAGTTCTATGAGATCCGCCAGTTCACGCCGGGACCGGAGGAGGCAGAAGAGGTGACCCTCCTTGGGGAGAAAGTCCCCTTCGGCTCCCGGATCCTGCTCGACGTGGATGCAATCCCGGGCCTTTGCATCGGTGCAGAGATCTGCGAGGACGCCTGGGTTGCCAACGCCCCGGACATCGCCCTCACCCTTGCGGGCGGCACCATCATCTGCAACCTCTCCGCCTCCAACGAGACGGTCGGAAAGGATGCCTACCGCACGGAGCTTTTGCGCAGCATCTCCGGCCGCACAATCAGCGGCTACCTCTATGTGAGCTCCGGCGACGGAGAGTCCACCCAGGACATCGTCTTTGGCGGGCGCGTCCTCATGGCAGAGAACGGCTCTGTCCTCTCCCAGAGGCAGATCTTTGACAACGCCTGGAATGAGGAAAAGCTCTGCTTTGCGGACTTTGACATCGCGCGGCTCCTTTACGAGCGGCGCAGGATGTCCACGTTTGCAAACGAGGAGACCGCTGTCCTTCGCGTTCCGGTGCACATGGAGCAGGTGGAGACCAAACTCACGAGGGCCTTTCCGCCCCATCCCTTCGTCCCCTCGGGCAAGGCGGACCGGGATGCCAGATGCCGGGACATCATTCACATCCAGTCCAGGGGCCTTGCAAAGCGGCTGACCCACATCGGCTGCCAGTCCGCTGTCATCGGTGTCTCCGGGGGCTTGGACTCCACCCTGGCCCTCCTTGTCACCGCGGCGGCCTTTGACCTTGCGGGGATCGATCGGTCCAAGATTCTTGCCGTCACGATGCCCTGCTTTGGCACGACGGACCGGACCTATCACAATGCGTGCCTCCTCGCAGAAAACCTCGGGGCGACCTTAAAGGAGGTCAACATCCGGGCCAGTGTTACGCAGCACTTTGCGGACATCGGCCAGGACATGGAAAACCACGACGTCACCTATGAGAACGGCCAGGCGAGGGAGCGGACCCAGGTCCTCATGGACCTTGCCAACAAGACGGGCGGCATCGTCATCGGCACCGGAGACCTCTCGGAACTCGCACTTGGCTGGGCCACCTACAACGGCGACCACATGTCGATGTACGGCGTCAACGCCGGCGTCCCGAAGACACTGGTGTCCCACCTCGTGCGCTGGTTTGCGGAGACAACAGACAGTGCGTCTCTTGCGGCAACGCTCCGGGATGTCCTGGACACGCCGGTCTCCCCGGAGCTTCTTCCCCCGGAGAAGGACGGGAGAATCGCCCAGAGGACGGAGGATCTCGTCGGCCCCTATGAGCTCCACGACTTCTTCCTCTACTACATGCTCCGCTGCGGCTTCCCGCCAAGAAAGATCTACCGGATTGCACGCAGGACCTTTGCCGGTGTCTATGACGATGCGGTGATCCTCAAGTGGGAGAAGAACTTCTACCGCAGGTTCTTTGCCCAGCAGTTCAAGCGCTCCTGCCTTCCGGATTCCCCGAAGGTCGGATCGGCTGCCGTCTCCCCCAGGGGAGATCTGCGCATGCCCTCTGACGCCTCCAGGAACCTGTGGATGGAGGAGTTGGAACACCTTGGGAAATGAGCGGGGAAAAGGAGAAACGTATGATTCTGCACTTTACGAAGATGGAAGGCGCGGGAAACGACTACGTCTATGTGAACGGCTTTACCGAGCACATCCCGGAGGAGAATAAGCCGGGAATTGTCCGGCGCCTCTCCGACCGGCACTTTGGCATCGGCGGAGACGGCGTCATCTTCATCAACAAAGGAAAGAAGGCAGACCTTGAGATGGAGATGTACAACGCGGACGGCACCCGCGGGGAGATGTGCGGCAACGGCATCCGGTGCGTCGGAAAGTACGCCTATGACCGGGGCATGGTCCGGGACAAAGACTTCACTGTGGAGAGCTTTGGGAAGGTCAAGTACCTGACCGTGACGGAGGTCAATGCCGATGGCTCTGCCAGGATGCTCCGGGTGGACATGGGTGCCCCGATCCTGGAAGCAGGGGAGATCCCCGTCGCATCAGAGAAGTCCCCTGTTGTGGACGAGCCGATCGAGGTCGGCGGAAAGACCTTCCGGATGACCTGTGTCTCCATGGGAAATCCCCACTGCGTCGTCTTTGTGGACGACGTGGATGCCCTGGACCTTCCGGCGATTGGGCCCCTGTTTGAGCACCACCCCCGCTTTCCAAAGCGGACAAATACGGAGTTTGTCCAGGTGCTTGCAAAAGACCGCGTGAAAATGCGGGTCTGGGAGCGCGGCACCGGGGAGACCCTCGCCTGCGGCACCGGGTGCTGTGCAACAGGAACCGCCTGCGTGCTGAACGGAAAGACAGAGCCGAAGATCACCGTCGAGGTAAAGGGCGGCGAGATCGGCATCGAGTGGGACCGGGAGAAAAACATCATCCTGATGACAGGGCCCGCAACGGAGGTCTTCTCCGGAGAGATCCGGATCGGAGACTGAGACTGCAGAGGAACACGAGAAAAGCAAGGAGGTAAGCCAATGTTTGAAGCAAACGAAGACTATTTGAAACTTCCGGGGAGCTATCTCTTCTCCACCGTGGCAAAGAAGGCCGCTGCCTATCAGAAGGCGCACCCGGAGGCGAAGATCATCCGCATGGGCATCGGAGATGTGACCCAGCCCCTGCCGCCTGCGGTTATCAAGGCGCTCCACAGGGCTGTCGATGAGATGGCAGATGCAGAGACCTTCCGCGGCTATGCCCCGGACCTTGGCTACGACTTTCTCAGAAAGGCCATGGCGGAGAATGACTACCGGGCAAGAGGGTGCGACATCGCAGACGATGAGATCTTCATCTCCGACGGCGCAAAGTCCGACTCCGGAAACATCCAGGAGATCTTCCAGAGGGACAACGTCCTCGCGGTCTGCGATCCGGTGTATCCCGTCTATGTCGACTCCAACGTGATGGCGGGCAGAACCGGCACCTATGACGAGAAGACGACCCGCTGGTCCAACGTCATCTACATGCCCTGCACCGAGGAAAACGGCTTTGCTCCGGACTTCCCGGAGAAGACCCCGGACTTCATCTACCTGTGCTCTCCGAACAACCCGACCGGTACTGCCCTGACAAAGGATCAGCTCCAGGGCTGGGTCGACTACGCAAACCGAAACGGTGCGGTCATCATCTTTGACGCCGCGTATGAAGCCTACATCCACGACGACAACGTCCCTCACTCGATCTTTGAGTGCAGGGGGGCAAGGACCTGCGCAATCGAGATCCGCTCGTTCTCCAAGAACGCGGGCTTTACCGGCCTTCGCCTCGGCGCAACGGTCATCCCGAAGGATCTGGTGGACCACAACAAAACCCCGCTCTGGAACCTCTGGGCAAGGCGTCATGGCACAAAGTACAACGGCGCGCCTTACATCGTGCAGAGAGCAGGCGAGGCCTGCTACACGGAAGAGGGAAAGCAGGAGATCCGGGACATGGTCGGCAGATACATGCACAACGCTTCCTTCATCCGCAGGAGCCTCCTCGACATGGGCTTTGCAGCCTACGGCGGCGTGAATTCCCCCTACATCTGGCTGAAGACCCCGGACAGCATGACCTCCTGGGAGTTCTTTGATAAGCTCCTTGCACAGGCAAATGTCATCGGAACCCCCGGCTCCGGCTTTGGTCCGTCCGGCGAGCACTTCTTCCGCCTCACCGCCTTCGGCAGCGAGGAAAACTCTGTCGAGGCGATGGAAAGAATCCGGAAGATGGTGTAGAATACTAAAGTGCCGCGCTGAAAGAGATCAGAGCGGCGCGGACTAATGAAGTGATCTGGAGGATTTAATACCATGGGATTACTGGAAGACTGGCATAAGAAGGCCTACAACCAGAACGCAAACCAGCAGGCACTGAGCAGGCTGTGGAATGATTATTTCGCAAAGGAAAAGGATATCTACGCACAGCTCCTGAAGAACCCGGATGAGGAAGTGAAGGGAACCGTGAAGGAGCTTGCCGAGAAGTACGGCATCACCGTCGAGTACATGACCGCCTTCCTGGACGGCATTCAGGAGAGCTTAAAGACCCCGAATCCGATCGAGAACGACCTTTCCGAGGACACCGAGGTCTCCCTGGCCTTCGACAAGGAGAAGCTCTACAAAAACATGGTTGCCGCAGATGCCAACTGGCTCTACGACCTGCCGGAGTGGGATGCGATCTACGACGAGAAGGAGAGAAAGCGCCTCTACCTCGAGCAGAAGAAGTCCGGCACCTACATCGCGCCGAAGAAGATCTACCCGAACGATCCCTGCCCCTGCGGCAGCGGCAAGAAGTACAAGAAGTGCCACGGCAGAAACGTGCAGTGACAGACGCTGCAAAACAATACAAAGAGTAAAGAGTAAGGCAATCCGCCTGCCCGATCGGGCGGGCGGATTTTTCTGATCTTCGAAAGATGCAGAGAAAGCAGGAAGAACAGCATAGCAGACGAGATACAGTCCCCGAACGAAGAGGAGATGGGCATTGTCACCGTGGTGACGGACGCGCTGCGGAAGAAGTTTCGGATCAATGATGATGAGAACTCGGATAAGCGGCTCCGCACCTCGGAGCCCTGGCAGCACATCTTCCCGAGGTCCATGGTGGAAGAGGCCTGCTCTACGATGCCGAGGTCTCGGTGCTGCGGGACCGCCTGAAGTTCGAGGAGGACAGCAGGGACAGGTTCCAGGTCTTTGCCCAGCTCACGAGAATCCGCGAGGTCTGCTGCGATCCCTCGCTCCTGTTTGAGAACTACGACGGGGAGAGTGCAAAGCGGGAGGCGGTCATGGGCCTCGTTCAGCAGGCGATGAACGGCGGACACCGGATGCTCCTCTTCTCCCAGTTTACGTCGATGCTCGCCCTTCTCGAGGAGGACCTGAAGAAGGCGGGAATTCCCTGCTACCTCCTGACAGGCGCTACCCCGAAGGAGAAGCGCATCCACTGGTGCACCAGTTCAATGAGGGGGACGTGCCGGTATTTCTGATCTCGCTGAAGGCGGGCGGCACCGGCCTCAACCTGACCGGCGCGGATGTGGTCATCCACTGCGATCCCTGGTGGAATCTCGCCGCCCAGAACCAGGCAGCGGACCGGGCACACCGGATTGGCCAGGAGAAGGAAGTCACGGTGTACCGCATGATCATGCGCGGCACGATTGAGGAGAGGATCCTCGAGCTTCAGGAGAGGAAGAAAGACCTTGCGGAGTCCGTCCTTGCAGGGTGTGAGACCTCGCTCTCGCATCTCTCCAGGGAGGAACTTCTGGAGCTTCTGTCCTGAGGCTGCAAAGAGGGAAACGATGGTACTCTGGTGGGAAAACAAACCTGTCCCGGACTTTGTGAGAAAAGCCTGCCTTTCGCCGGCCATGGCGAGGATCCGGGGCGTTGACATGAACTGCGGCATGAACTGCACGCAGTTTCCGCTCTTTCAAAACATCGGCCTGTATTCGCGCTATGAGCACAGTCTGGGGGTCTGCTGCATCGCCTGGTCCCTCACGGGGGACCCTGCGGCAGCCCTTGCGGGGCTCTTTCACGACATCGCCGCCCCCGCATTCTCCCACGTGGTGGACTTTGCAAAGGGGGACTATCAGAGGCAGGAGGTGACGGAGGAGAGAACTGCTGTCATCATCGAGAAGGACCCCGTGATCCAGGAGGTGCTGCGGGAGCTTGGCCTTACGACGGACAGGGTCGCGCACGATGCGGCATACCCCATCGTGAACAGTGCATCGCCGAAGCTCTGTGCAGACCGGCTCGAGTACAGCCTGGGAAACATGGTAAACTATGGCTTTGCGGGAACAGAGGAGGCAAGAGGGTATCTTCGGAATGCCGCCGCTGGGACGAATGAGGCGGGAGAGGAGGAGATCCTGTTCAGAGACAGGGCGGCCGCAGCGGCATTTGCAAAGCGCGCTCTTCAGTGCGGGAAGGTCTACTCCTCGGAGAACGACCGCTACGGCATGGAGATCCTGGCAGAGCTCTTAAAGAAGGCTCTGCAGGAGGGAATCCTTGCAGAGGAGGACCTCTATACGACAGAAAAGGAGGTCATCGGGAAGCTCCTTGCCTCACCCCTTTCCGGGGAGTGGGAACAATTTACAGAAATGAAAGAGCTTGAGATCCGCAGAGACCCTCCAAAGGATGGAGAGAGAGGCTGGCGCTGCCTGCATGTCAAAAAGCGCTGGATCAATCCCCTGACGGCAGGCGGAGATCGGGTTTATGATTGCGATCCTGCCTTTCACAGGGCGCTGGACGTATTTCTTGAAGATGACCAGAACACATATCTCCGGGATGTCAGATGGAGAGAAAGGAGCAGCAATGAGTGAGGAATATCTGATCAGAAACACGACGCGGGAGGAGCGGGAGAGAATTGTCAATGAGGCACTTGGCGTCACAGATGGGCTCTGCGACGGATGCGCCCCGGGAATCCTCAAGATGTACGATGACTACATCGAGGGCAGGATGGAACTTGCCGAGGTGAATGCGGCGTTCCACGCGGGATATGTCGTGGAACACGAGGATGAGCGCGGCATGCAGGGAGGCTCCTGCATCGAGGGCCGCATCTGAGAAATCAAACAGAACAGGAAGACAACGACAAAGGACCCGCCACTTCTGTGACAGGCCCTTTGCCGGTGAATAAAGTAAAGAAATAGTACAAACCTTGGAAAATCAATGGTTTCCGGCACTTTTGTAACCAATGTGTAACCAATAAAATCACTTGGTTAAACGCTCGACTGCTTCCCTGAGCTGGTTCAATGTCTTGTGCGTGTACACGCGGGTACCAACATCTTTGGACTTATGCCCCATGAGCAGGTCTTTGCACTTCTGGTCCACGCCTGAATTATCCAGCATGGTTTCAAAGGTGTGCCGTGCTTCATGCGGCGTGTGAACCATGCCCAGCTCTTCCATAAGCGGGTTCCAGAAGTCCTCGTGGAAGCGCGGACCAATCCAGCGCCTGCCGTCGGGACGGTGGATAAAATACTCTCCGGGATCCTCCTGCAGAATCCGGGTTACAAAAGGCCGGATGCCGGTCCAGATCGGGACCACACGATTCTTCCCGGATTTTGTTTTCTCACCGCCCTTCATTGTCCAGGCTTCCAGGTCGATGTCCTCTGGACGCATGTTGAGCAGCTCCATGAGCCGCCATCCAGTGAAAATGTAGATCAGCACAACCTGTACACGCGGATCCGCGCGACGATCCCACAGCTTTTTTCTTTCCTCTGGGGTAAATGGCTGCCTGTCGGAGTCCGGGACATCAAGATCCCGCACAGTAATCACCTGGCTGTACATCTTTGAAATCACATCGATCTCATAGGCATATCCGCGTGGGCAGTCATCGACAACACGCTGCATGGCTCCGGACCTCAGGTCCATGTATCTGACACCATACAGATCGGAGCACCAGCCGTAGGACGTCTTTGCCTTGGCGAGGGTGGGCTTGGAAAGCCCTGGCCCTTTTTCCTGCAGCCAATGCTGGTAGAGGTCTGCAAAAGTCAGAGTCTCCCGGTCCACCTGCCATGGCTGGCGCCTGTAATCCGTCAGGAGCATGAGGGCTTCCTCCCGCGTTTTGGCATAGCCAACATAGCGCCTGTGCACGCTTCCATTGGCGTCTGTGACCGAGATTCTGGCGGCCCAGGGACGCTTACGATGGCCTGAGATCCGCGTCACAGATCCATAGCCGTTGGGCATTTTACGTACGCATACATTCACCTCCAAAACATTTCAGGGGTGTGGTAAGATATCAGTGTTCGGAGAGAACACCGCTTACCCTCCCCTTTGGGTTAGCGATCCGGCCGCCGCGCTGCAGCGCGGCGGCCGGATTTTTTTGTACCTGTCAAACAGAGAGCTTTTCTCTCAAAGCATCCTGAAGAACCTGTGAAAAGTTAATATTTGCCTTCGCGGCCGCTTCATTCATCCACTGTGGGATGGTAAGCGTCTTTTTGACGGCCTTGGTGTTGTACTTTTCGCGATATTTCATAGTATCCGCGACGATATAAGTAACTGTTTCATTCTCGGCAAGATGCAGCGCCGAAATATCAGAAGCCTCTGGAATCGGTGTCTTATCGTCTTCCATCTGGCAGAGCATGAGCGGAAGAACATCCTGGGCCATTTCAATCGCTTCGGCAAAAGTCTTGCCGCAGGTAAAGCAATTTTCGATATCCGGGAAACTTACATTGTATCCATCATCGGCCTTTTCAATGATTGCGGGAAATACGTATTTTGCCATCTCATTACCTCCTTAAAATGAAAGAGCAATGGAAACAGGAGCCTTTAGACCCCTGCCTCCTTTTTGATTTTTTCTGCCGTCCCGGTTGGGATCTCTTTACCGTGCCGCCATACGGGGAACTGCTTGTTGGTTATCGGACTGTACCAGATCTCATGGTTCCCGCCGTCTCTGATCTTTTTGCATCCGGCTTTCTTCAGCAGCTTGATCATTTCTGATGTTTTCA
>ONMH01000033.1:0-16268 GCA_900318875.1 uncultured Lachnospiraceae bacterium
GGGAAGGCGTAGCCGGAGCGGTCAAAACCACGCGTTTTTGCACCAGACAAGATGTCGCACTGTGACATCGGTCTGGTGTTTTTCACGCTGTCCTCCCAACCTTTTGACTTCCAGACAGCAGCTGCCCCCGGCACAGGATCTCTCCTGTCCGGGGGCAGTTTTCCACTGGCATCTTCTCGTTTATTGGTCTCTCAGTGCACCGCAGCCACGAACCGGCGGAAGGCCTTACGCCCCTCCTCTGTGTCCTTGTAGACTCCGGCATCCTCGAGGACGCCGGCAAAGACGAGGCCGATCTCCTCCCTCAGGATCGCAAGGAGTGCCTCCTTTGATGCGGGCTGGTTCTTCACGTTCTCCGGCGCATAGGCAGGGTGCTTTTTCAGGATTTCCCGCATCCAGGCCGCATGGGAGGCGATTTCCGGCACGTCCTCCGGATTCTCTCCCGCAAGGACCGTGTCCGCAAGGAGGTTCATCTCCTTTAAGAGCCGCGCCGGCAGCACCGCAAGGCCCATGACCTCGATGAGGCCGATGTTCTCCTTCTTGATGTGGTGCTTGTCCTGGTGGGGATGGAAGATCCCGAGGGGATACTCCTCAGTGGTCCGGTTGTTGCGAAGCACCAGATCGAGCTCATACTTCTCCCCGCGCATCCTGGCGATCGGCGTGATCGTGTTGTGGGGCGTATTGTCTGTGAAGGCGAGGATCTGCGCGGAGGCATCGCTGTAGCCCCGCCAGGCGGTGAGGATCCGGAAAGTCCGGGAAGGAGATTCTCTCCCGAAGGCCTGCCTTTGCCATGGCAAAGGTGTAGCGGCCGCCCTGGAAGTGCTCATGGGTCAGAATGGAGCCGCCCACAATCGGAAGGTCCGCGTTGGAGCCGACCGTATAGTGGGGGAAGAGCTTCACGAACTCGAGAAGGCGCTGGAAGGTTGCCCGCTCGATCTTCATCGGCGTGTGCTCCCCGGAGAGCACGATGCAGTGCTCGTTGTAGTAGACATAGGGGGAGTACTGCAGGTACCATCTGCTGCCGCCGAGGGTGAGCGGAATCATGCGGATCGTCTGCCTTGCCGGATGGTCAAGGCGCCCCGCGTAGCCCTCATTCTGGGGGCAGAGCAGGCACCTGGGATAGCTGTCCTGCTTCTTCGTCAGCGCCGCCGCGATGGCCTTCGGATCCTTCTCCGGCTTGGAGAGGTTGATCGTGATGTCCATGTCGCCGTATGCGGTCTTTGTGACCCACTTCCTGTCCTTTGCGACCCGGTACGTCCGGATATAGTCGCTGTCTCTCGCGAGCTGATAGAAGTAGTCCGTCGCCTTTTCCGGGCTCTCTTCATAGCGCCTGTGGAACTCCCGGATCACCTCCGAGGGGCGCGGTGTGAGGCACCCCATGAGCTTTGTGTCAAAGAGGTCCGCCGAGGCGATGCCCTCCTCGATGACGCCGCGGGCTCTGGCATCCTCCAAGAGCCCTTTCAGGATGGGCTCCAGGGGCTGGTCCTTTTCCGCAATCGCATCCGCGTCAAAGTCTGCCCCCGGGTCCTGCTTCAGGCAGGCGAAGAGAAGATTTGCCGCATACCTTCTGTCCTCCTCCCCGATCAGCTCCTTTTCCAGCGCATAGGCGATCAGTGCCTGTACCCCTTCTTCCGCCGCACTTCTTGCTCTCGTTTCTTCTGCCATTTCTGCCTCCTGGCCGCAACGGGCCCCCTCTTGTTTTCGCTTCCCCTGTATCATCCCCGATGTTCTCTCCCTGCGCAAGGAAGACGGGTCCCAGGATTTTGTCATTTTGTTGCAGGGATGTTAGACTGAATACAGCGGCAAGGAAGGAGGCAGAATTGGACTACAAAAAGAGCAACAAGGTGGAGCGCAAGTCCCTCGTCTCGCTCTCGGTGTACAACTGCGGCGCCCAGAAGTGTCCCCCGTCCTACGTGTGGGGACCGGGCGTGCGGGACCACTACCTGATCCACTACATCGTCTCCGGAAAGGGCACGTTCTGCGCGGAGGATGTGCAGTACCCGCTGGAAGCCGGGGACTGNNGATGCGGCTGCCATCGTGACCGCGACGGATTTCTCCCCGGAGGAGCCGGTGCTGAAGGCCCTTCCCTATGGGGCGGAGCTGCAGGAAAGGCTTCTTGCCGTCAGCGCCGCCTACGGCAACACCTTCGCCCACTCGATCGCCATGACGGGTGCCCTGTACAGCGCCCTCTCGGTCCTCGTCGCCCACTCCCACAAGGAGGACCTGCCGATGGGCAGGGATGTGGTCCTGACCCGCCGCGCAATCTCCTACATCGACGGCCACTATGCCCTGAACATCTCCGTGGATGACATCGCGGGCTTTGTCGGGCTCTCCAGGAGTCAGCTCTTCCGGCTGTTTCGCGACAACCTGAACACCTCGCCGAAGCAGTACCTGGAGAACTACAGGGCGCAGCGCGCCTGCCTGCTTCTGAAGGAGACGGACCTGCCGATCCGGGTGATCTCCGCCTCCGTCGGCATCGAGGATGCCACCTACTTCTCCAAGCTCTTCAAGAAGGCCGTCGGGGTCTCCCCGATCCGGTACCGGGAGGAGCAGACCAAGACGCAGGAGCCCAGCTGAATTTGGCTTTGCCGCAGGGAACCGTCCGATCAGAAAAAAGGGAGAGGAACGCTGTCCTCTCCCTCTATCTCTGTTTCCGCTGTCTCTCAGATTCTGTCGCGGATCTTTGCAGCGGCTGCCTCATCCAGCACCACCGTGCAGTTCGGATGGAGCTGCAGGATGGAGGCCGGCATCTTTGGCGTCACCGGGCCAAAGAACGACGCAAGGACCGGATCCTGCTTGTTCTCGCCGTTTGCGACAAGGACAATGCGCCTTGCCCGCATGATGGAGCCGATGCCCATCGTGACGGCACTCCTTGGCACATCCTCCTCTTTCTCAAAGAACCGCCGGTTCGCCTCGATCGTGGACTGCTCCAGCGTGACGAGGTGCGTCCCGACCGCAAAGGCGTCCGCAGGCTCATTGAAGCCGATGTGGCCATCGGGGCCGATGCCGAGCAGCTGCAGATCAATGCCGCCCACTTCCTCGATGATTCTGTCATAGGCGCGGCAGGCATGCTCCGGATCGGGGTCTGCCCCGTCCGGGACGTGGGTGTTCTCCGGCCGGATGTTGACCCTGCTGTAGAAGTGCTCGTTCATGAAGTACCAGTAGCTCTGGGGATTGTCGTGGGTCATCCCCTCGTACTCGTCGAGGTTGACGGATGTCACCTTTGAGAAGTCAAGCCTTCCCTCCCGGTACATCTCTGCAAGGCAGTCGTACGTTCCCACGGGGGATCCCCCTGTTGCAAGGCCGAGCACGGAATCCTCCTCCTGCAGCACCTGTGCGGCGATCAGATCCGCCGCCCTCTGTGACATCTCCTCATAGTTCTTCGCAACGATAAGTCTCATCCCCAAACTCCTTCCTCTGCACACTTCAGCAAATGACTGTTCCATCCTTGATGACCCGCACGGTGTCGAGGGACCCGTCTGCCGCAAGGAGCACCAGGTCTGCCTTCTTTCCCGTCTCAATGGAGCCGTACACATTCTCCACGCCAATCGCCTCTGCCGGCCGGATCGTCGCGCAGGCAACTGCCGTCTCCAGCGGGATCTCCATGGTCTTCACCGCATTCTTCATGCACTCCATCAGGTTCGAGACGGAGCCCGCGATATTCCCCTCTTTCTTCAGTCTGCAGTATGGCCCATTCTTCACGATCGGCTGTCCGCCGAGCATGTATTCGCCGTCTGGCATGCCGGTGCAGCGCAGGCTGTCGCTGATCATGACGACCCTCTCCTTCCCGACGAGGCGGAATGCGCAGCGCACCGCTGCGGGATGCACGTGGATGCCGTCGCAGATGAGCTCTGCATGGACCTGTGGGCTGTCCGAGATCGCGCCGATGGCGCCGGGCGCCCGGTGACCAAAGTCCGTCATCGCGTTGAACATGTGCACCGCGTGGCAGGCACCCGCGCGGAAGGCCCGCATCGCGGTCTCATAGTCCGCCGCCGAGTGGGCGAGGGAGACCCGCACGAGTCCCTTCACCTTCCGGATGTACTCCTCAAAGCCCGGGTTCTCCTCCGGGGCAAGACCGATGATCTTCACAAGGCCGTGCGAGGCCTCCAGGAACTGCTCCACGATCTTCGGGTCCGCCTTCAGAATGTAGCGCTCGTTCTGGGCGCCTTTCTTTGCGCGGCTGATGAACGGGCCCTCCATGTTGAAGCCGACAAGGTCAGCGCCCTCGTGGGGCCTCTTCGCAAACGCCGCGCCGGTAGAGAGGATGTGGCAGAGGTCATCCACGGGGAGCGTAAGCGTTGCGGGGCAGATCGCCGTTACGCCCTGCTTTGCCTCATACTTTGCAATGACCTCATACGCCTCCTTTGTTCCGTCGCTGACGTCCTGTCCGAGGGCGCCGTGAAAGTGGATGTCCAGTAGGCCGGGGATTGCATAGCATCCCTCAGCATCAAGGACCTCCTCTCCCTGCCGGTTCTCCTTCGTGTCCTCTGCGAACAAACCATTCCGGATCACGACGTCCTTTTTCACGAACGTCTGCTCCGGCGTATAGACAACTGCATTCCGGATGATCATGTTTTCCTCACTGTTCCCGTCTGTTTAGAACGATATTTCCCTTCCTGCCGGACCTTCTGGTTTTCTCTGGCTGGTCCCGGCACTTTTTCATCTGAGACTACGGTATCATAAAGGAAAATTATTTTCAATCTCATTATTAGGAAAAATATTTTTTCTAGTATTTGCAGGTTTCCCCTCCTCCTGTCCTGCCGGCCCACGCCGCAACCCTTTCTCTGCGCAAAAAACACCCGGCTTCCGGAGAGGCTCCGGTGCCGGGTGGAAAATTACTGTACAAGCTGTTCAAGGGTCTCCATGGAGATCTCGGTCTTAGGCGAAAAGGCGGGGGAGTGGATGTAGGAGAGGATCCCGTGGAGCAGAGCCCGCGCCTCGGGGCGCCCTCTCTTCTGCCACAGGCCCAGGCTGCAGAGAAGGAGCTTTCCCCTCCCGACCCTGACAGAGAGCAGGGCGGAGAGCCTCCGCATGCCGAAGGGGCCGTCGATCGCGGTAATCAAAGATGCCTCATCCGGGATGCTGCGGGGCAGCACCATGGCCCTTGCGCCGGAGAGGATCCCCTGCCACTGCCAGTCGGCATGGTCAGAGGTCGCAAAGTCGTGGAAGATCCGAAGCCTTTTGTCCACGCGGATCCCCATCGTCTCCTCCGGGATCTGATCCTGGTCAAAGGGACCGAACCAGGGGGCAAAGGAGAGAGGTGCGGACCCCGGGAAGCGGAGGGGTGCCGCCGGCGGGATAAGGAGCACCGAGGCGCCCATCTCCAGGGCAGGTTTTGCCTCCGCAAGGTTCTCCGTCACCGTCACCTCCGTGTAGTTCTCCGCAAACGGAGGATAGATCCAGATCTTCTCAGAGGTCTCCTCCTTCCCGACTGTCAGGGAGAGCGTCACCGTCCTTGCCCTGTTCCTGCCCGCAACCGGGATCATCTCATCCCCGAGGGCTGTCATGGTGCCCGGCCTGCAGTCCGCATCCTCCAGGCCAGGGAAGGCTGCGATCTCCCCGCCCTTCTCATCGAGAAGGCGGATCTGCCAGGGTCCCCGGAGCGGCTCCCTCTCATAGTCTGCGACCTCTGCCCGGACGCTGAGCGTCTCGCCCTCCAGGCAGCAGCGCCGGTCCGCGAGAAGAAGCGGCCTCTTTACGCTGAGGGCACTTCTTACCTCCTCCGGAGAAGGGGCACCGGGCTTTGGCGAGAGGTCCTTCCGGAGAATCCCGGCGTACAGGTTCCGCTCCGGCTCATCCGCAAGCCCCCGAAAGCAGATGCCGGCAAGTTCCCGGGTTCGGAGCGCCCGCTCCGCCTCGCGCTGTTTCAGAAGGAGCGAGAGATGGGCAGCTGCCTCGCGGTTCTTCTCCCAGGTCTTTTCCAGGCCTGCTGCCTCCACCATCCGCGCAAAGAGGTCTGCCTCCCGGCTCTTTTTCCTCTCTGCGGCAGTGGGAAGTTCCGGGAGAATGGCAAACATGCCGGCATCCATGGAGAGCACCGGTCCCGAAAAGTGCTCACGGATCCTGGCAAGGACCCCGTCATAGGAGGGTCGTCCCTCCGGGTGCCCGGCATCCGCCCGCCCGGTGTCCCGGAGGGGTTCTCCAAAAAAGCCCGTGGAGCAAAAGAAGTCATCCCCCGCAAGCGGCCCTCCCCTGCCCGCCTCCGGGTTCGTGGAGGCCGCATAGAGGAGGGAGGGATTTTCCTTTCTGGCCTTCGTAAGCAGCGCCTGTGCGGTCTTTCCCTCTGCTTCCTGCAGGGAGAGACCGGTTCCCAGCGCTGCAAAGAGGATGCAGGGGTGAGAGGCCGCAAGAAGGGCAAGACGGGAGAGGTACCTCTCTGTTCGCGCTGCCCCCGCTGCATCCGCAAGGGAGGTATCCGGAAGTTCCACAAGGACTGCCATTCCCGCCGCGTCCGCGGCGGCAAGGGCCTCCTCTCCGGGCACCTGCCCTGCAAAGCGAAGGAGGGTGATTCCATAGCTCTGGTACAGGGCAATGATCTCCTCCCAGCTCTTACCGGTGCCTTCCGGCGCAAGTCCTGCTGCGGTCTCCCCAAAGAAAAAGACCCGCTGCCTGTTGAGGACAAGATGGCCCGCGTCATCGCTTTCCACCACGCGGATGCCAAAGCGGCAGGTGACCTCTTCCAGATGCTCCGCCTGAATCGTGGCGCTGTGAAGGGCGCCGCTTCCCATCTCCCAGCGCGCCGCATCCGGAACAAGGTTCTCCCCGGGAATCCAGAACTGCAGCCTGTGGT
This sequence comes from uncultured Lachnospiraceae bacterium, assembly GCA_900318875.1. Taxonomy (GTDB): domain Bacteria; phylum Bacillota; class Clostridia; order Lachnospirales; family Lachnospiraceae; genus CAG-791. The sequence goes on from ONMH01000033.1 coordinate 6,788, forward strand.
CCCCGGGCGCACAGGCGATGCCGGAGACCAGGGGCTTTTTCAGGATGTCGCTTTGAATCTCCACCTGTCCCTGATACGCCTCCCCGGCGTGCAGGAAAAAGCGGACCCGGAGTCCCTTCTTCGTGCTGATGACCCCCGCGTCCGAGAGAAAGGTCTTTTTCGCAAAGCAGAGGACGGGGACCTTCTCCTCCTCTTCCTCCATGAGCGTCAGGACCGCGCGGCTTCCGCAGGCGGAGAGGCCCTCTGTCAGTTCAAAGGCCCTCGCAGAGAAGGGCGTCCCCTCGAGGACAACCGGCAGGATGCTGTTTCCAAGAAGGGCCTTCCCTGCCCCCTTTCCGGAGACCTCGAGAAACACCCTTCCCGACCGCCAGTCCTTCGGAAAGTCCTCTGTCTTCAGGATCCTGCTGCGGCCGCCCGCCTGTCCTTCCTGCCTGATCCAGCCATCCTGCAGCGCAATCTTCTCCATGCCGCCATCCTCCTTGCCATTCCCTGATGGGGATGATTTTACCTTCCTGGAAGGCAAAAAGAAAGCGCTGCCTGCGGGGATGTCCCGCCGGCAGCAGCTTCTGTTTCCTTCCCTGTCTCTGTTTGTGTGCTCAGAAGAGTCCCGTGATCTCTCCATCTGTGTTCACATCGATGCGCTCCGCCGCAGGAACCCTCGGAAGGCCGGGCATCTGGATGATGTCTCCTGTCAGGGCGACAACAAAGCCGGCACCGGCACTGACGTAGACATCCCGCACCGTGATCGTAAAGCCGGTGGGTCTTCCCAGCTTGTGCTGGTCATCCGTCAGCGAGTACTGGGTCTTTGCGATGCAGACCGGAAGGTTTCCAAAGCCCTGCTCCTCCAGGGTTTTGATGGACTTTCTTGCCGCCGTCGTGAGCTCAATCCCGTCGGCGCCGTAGATTCTCGTCGCAATCGTACGGATCTTGTCCGCAATCGGCTGATCCAGGTCATAGAGCGGATGGTACTGGGACGGCACGGTTTCGATCATGGCAAGGACCTTTCCCGCAAGGTCCTCTCCGCCGGCGCCGCCATCTGCCCAGACGGTCGCCTTCGAGAAGGCGCAGCCGTGCTCTCTGCAGAAGTTCTCGACAAAGGCATTCTCCGCCTCGGTGTCGGAGACGAAGGAGTTCAGCGCGACGACGATCGGGACGCCGAACTGCTGCAGGTTTTCGATGTGCTTTTCCAGGTTTCCGATGCCCTTCTTCAGCGCCTCCAGGTTCTCGGTGTGAAGCTTATCCTTCGGGACGCCGCCGTTGTACTTGAGTGCCTGGATCGTGGCGACAAGGACCGCGCAGTCAGGAGAGAGGCCTGCCATGCGGCACTTGATGTCCATGAACTTCTCGGCACCCAGGTCCGCGCCGAAGCCTGCCTCCGTGACCACGTAGTCGCCGATCTTCAGCGCCGCCCTCGTCGCGCGCACGGAGTTGCAGCCGTGGGCGATGTTCGCAAAGGGGCCGCCGTGGATCAGTGCCGGGGTGCCGCCGAGCGTCTGCAGAAGGTTGGGCTGCATGGCATCCTTTAAGAGGGCCATCATGGCGCCCACCACGTTCAGCTGCCCTGCCGTGACGGGTTCTCCCTGGTAGTTGTAGGCGACGACGATCCGGGAGAGACGTGCCCGAAGGTCCTCCATGTCCGATGCCAGGCAGAAGATCGCCATAATCTCGGAGGCTGCCGTGATGACGAAGTGGTCCTCGCGGACCGGTCCGTTCGCATGGCCGCCCAGGCCGATCGTGATGCTGCGCAGGGCACGGTCATTCATGTCCATGCAGCGCTTCCAGACGATCCTCGTGGGGTCGATGCCCAGCTTGTTTCCAAAGTGCAGGTGGTTGTCGATCGCCGCCGCCAGCAGGTTATTGGCAGAGGTGATCGCATGGAAGTCCCCGGTGAAGTGGAGATTCAGATCCTCCATCGGGATGACCTGGGAGTAGCCGCCGCCGGCGGCACCGCCCTTGACACCAAAGCAGGGGCCCAGGGAGGGCTCGCGCAGTGCGAGGACTGCCTTCTTTCCAAGGAGCGTCAGCGCATCGGCAAGGCCGATGGAGATCGTGGTCTTGCCCTCTCCTGCAGCCGTCGGGTTGATGGCAGTGACCAGGATCAGCTTTCCGTCCTTTTTGTCCTTCAGGGTGTTCAGATAGCTCTCCCCGATCTTTGCCTTGTACTTTCCGTAGTACTCCAGAGCCTCCTCCGGGATGCCGGCCTTTGCCGCGATCTCCCCGATGGGTTTCTTTTCTGCCTCCTGGGCGATTTCAATATCTGACTTCATGTGATCTCCTCTCTTTGTGCCGGAAATGCGCGAACTTACCTGCAACCGATTATCCCCATCATACCATGCGATCGCAGCCGGTGTGACGTCGTTTTTTGCTGGTTCACTGCCCCTTCTTCCCGTACCGCAGGTGCCGGTAGCACCAGAGCAGCCGGTAGTACAGGTAGAACGCCCGCGGGGAGCGCATCTGCAGGGCGATCAGCTTCTTCTCCTCCGCATCTGTCCTCTCCTGATAATAGGGATTCTCCTGGAACCTCGGGAAGGTCCTCTGCATCTTTTTGGCAAGGGCCGTTACGAAGGCATACACGCCCTTCTCCCTGTCCCCCTGCAGGCAGGAGAAGAGGGTATTCTTGTAGTAGAGCACCGTGTAGGCGTACTCGAGCTCCTGCCGGAACCCAAAGAAGTACCCGTACTTTATGGACTCGGAGAGCATGATCTCCGCGGCGATCTTCCGGTCCTCGAGGCGCTGCCTCGTCACCGTGTGCACCGTGGAGTCCGCGTGCTGGTAGTAGAAGTACAGCGGCTCCGGGATATAGGCATATCGGTGCATGCGGTACACCCAGGTCTTTGCCAGGGCGTTGTCCTCATAGAAGATATCCTCCGGGAACCGGGAGGGACAGTCCAGGATGATCTCCCTCCGGTAGAGCTTGACGCAGAGGGACCCAAAGTCCAGCATCAGGGACTTTTTCTTCTCCGGGGTCAGCTCCCCCGTCTGCTCCATTCTGCTGTTTGCAACCCGCTTTCCCGGCACCATCGTGTGGATATCCACAAGGCTGTAGTCCGTGCCCACGCAGTCCGCATCGGTCCGCTTCGCCTCGGCAAGGAGCCGCTCGAAGTAATCCGGAACGACCCAGTCATCCGCATCCACAAAGGCGAGCCAGCCGCCGGCTGCATGGGCAAGGCCCACGTTTTTGGCCCCGCCCTGGCGGTGGTTCTTCTCTGTCCAGTACACGGAGACCTTCCCCGGATACCGCTTCTCATAGTCCTGCAGGATCTTCCGGGAGTCATCCGTCGAGCAGTCATCGACCGCGAGGATCTCCAGGTTCTCATAGGTCTGGGCGACAAGCGAGTCCATGCAGTAGGAGAGGCGGTCTCCCGAGGCCATGTTGAAGACGGGGACGATGACGCTGATCCTGTCCTGATGTTCACTGCTGCGATCCGGCATCCTGTTCTCCTTTCGGCTTCCCGATACCAAAAAACAGACACGCGGTGGCCTCCGCATGTCTGCCGTACTCACTTCTCATAATAGGTCAGAACCTTCGTCACCGCATGGATGACGTCGTCCACGTCCTGATCCGTCATCGCATAGAAGAGCGGGATCGTCAGCATCTCGTCGTAGAGGCGCTCAGCGTTGGGGCAGAGGCCTCTTTTGTACCCCAGCTTTTCATAATAGGGGAAGTAGTAGACCGGGATGTAGTGGACGTTGCAGATGATGTTCTCCGCGCCGAGCGCATCAAAGAGCTGGCGCCTGCCAATGGAGAGGTGCTGCGGATTGATCCGGAGCACATACAGGTGCCGGACCGTGTCCGACCCTTTGGTCTCCTCCTGCACGACGCAGCCAGGGAGCTTTGAGAAGGCCTCGTTGTACTTCTTTACGATCTCCTTCTTGCGCGCGCCGAAGGCGGGGAGCTTGTCCAGCTGGCTGGAGATCAGCGCCGCCTGCATGTCCGTGATCCGGTAGTTCGGCGCAAGGGCCACCTGCTCATAGTACCAGGGGCCGTCCGGCTCATAGACCATCTGCTTCGGATCCCGCGTGATGCCGTGTGTGCGCAGGAGCAGGAGCTTCCGGTACAGGCTCTCGTCATCCGTGAGCACCGCACCGCCCTCGCCGCCGGTGATCGTCTTGACCGCGTGAAAACTCATCGTCGTCATGTCGGCAAAAGAGCCGACGGGCTTTCCCTTATAGCAGGTTCCGATGGAGTGGGCCGCGTCCTCGATGTAGACAAAACCGTACTTTTCCTTCAGGGCAAGGATCGCCTCCTGGTCGACGCTCTGTCCGCCGTAGTCGACAGCAACCACCGCCCTGGTGCGGGGGGTGATGCACTTCTCGATGCAGGCGGGATCGATGTTCCAGGTCTTCTCATCGATGTCTGCGAACACCGGCCTTGCGCCGACGTATAAAGCGCAGTTTGCGGAGGCCGCAAAGGTGATCGGCGTGGTGATAAGCTCATCGCCGGGCCCAAGGCCCGCCGCCATCACCGCCATGTGGAGTGCCGCCGTGTCGTTGGCGCAGAGCACCGCATGCTTTGCCCCCGTCACCCGGCAGAGCTTCTCCTCGCATTTCGTGATATGCGGTCCCGTCGTCAGATAGTCGCTCTTTAAGACATCAACAACGGCTGCAATGTCCTTCTCATCAATGTACTGGTGGGAATAATAGAGCTTTTTGTCCCGCACCGGCGTGCCGCCGGCAAAGGCAGGGAGTTCCTTCATATCGTCTCAGTCCTCCTCCACGCCCTGCAGGAGCGTGCGGATCTGCTCCACAGAGAGCCACTCCTTATTCGTTCCGGAGGAGTAGGCAAAGCCCTCCTCCACCTTCTTTCCGGACAGGTCCGGGACCTGCCGGGAGTTGTAGACGATCTGCGGATAGACGATGTAGTTCTTCTCGTACTCGTAGGTGTTGCCGGAGTCCTCGGGGGTGATCATGATCTCGTGGAGCTTCTCTCCGGGGCGGATGCCGGTCTCCACGGTCTTACAGCCGGGGAGCAGCGCCTCTGCCAGATCCTTCACATAGAAGGACGGGATCTTGGAGATGAAGGTCTCGCCGCCGTGGGCCTCCTCCAGGGCCTTGAGCACGAGCTCCACGCCCTGCTCCAGGGAGATCCAGAACCGCGTCATCCGGTAATCCGTGATGGGCAGGGTCGTCTCGCCCTGGGCGATGAGTTTCCGGAAGAAGGGGATGACAGAGCCCCGGGAGCCCGCCACGTTTCCATAGCGGACGATGGAGAAGGAGATGTCCTTGTTCCCCGCATAGGCGTTGGCCGCAATGAACAGCTTGTCGGAGACGAGCTTCGTGCCGCCGTAGAGGTTGACCGGGTTCACCGCCTTGTCCGTGGAGAGGGCAACCACCTTCTTCACGCCGGTGTTCAGTGAGGCATCGATGACGTTCATCGCGCCGTGGACGTTTGTCTTGATGGCCTCTGCCGGGTTGTACTCACAGGCGGGCACCTGCTTTAGGGCGGCCGCGTGGATCACGTAGTCGACACCCTCCATCGCGCGCTCGAGTCTTGCCTCATCCCGCACGTCGCCGATAAAAAAGCGCATGATCTTCGCGTTCTCCCTGAAGGGGGACTCGTTTGCCATCACGAACTGCTTGTACTCGTCCCGGGAGTAGATGATGATCTTCTTCGGACTGTAGTGCGTAAGGGCGTATTTCGTAAAGCATCTGCCGAACGAACCGGTGCCTCCTGTGATCAGGACTGTCTTGCCGTCCAATAACTTCCCGTCTGCCATGGTAATAAAAATCCTTTCTGCACCGGCGCCCTGGGCTCCGGCTCACTGCTGTTTCGTATTCTGTGCCTGCTCCGGCTTCATGTGTACCGTGTAGTAGTCGTACAGCTTCTGATACGTATCGCTGTCGATGTCATGCTCAATGCGGCAGGCCTGTTCTGCCGCCGTCCTTTTCTCCACGCCCACCGCGGTCAGGATGTCTGTGAGCAGGCGATGCCGCGCCCAGATCTCCTCCGCGATCTTCCTGCCCGCGGGCAGAAGTGAAATCTGTCCCGAGGAGGACATGCGGATGTAGCCGCTCTCCCGCAGTTTTTTCATCGCGATGGAGACGCTGGGCTTGGAGTAGTTCATCTCGTTGACGATGTCGATGGACCGGACCGGCTTTCCCCGCTCCTCCAGCATCAGAATCGTCTCGAGATAATCCTCCGCGGATTCGTGGATCTGCATGCTCAGAACTCCAGTACGAGGCCGCCGTAAGCAGGCATGTCAAAGGTGATGTACTGCGGCTTGTAGTCGCAGTCGCCCTTCATCGCCTTCAGGCTCTTCGGCACGTTGGAGCCCGCGCCGCCATACTCCGGATCCGTGCTGTTCAGGATCACGCGGTAGGTCTTGAGTTCCGGCACGCCGAGGCGGTACTCCGGATACTCGACCGGGGTCATGTTCAGGATGAACATGATTCTCCGCTTGTCATCCGGGCACTTGCGGAAGAAGCTGTAGATGGAGCGCTCCTTGTCATCGGCGTTGATCCACTCAAAGCCGGCCCAGTCGTTGTCGATCTCATGCATGCAGGGATACTTGCTGTAGATCTTCAGGAGCTGTGCGACATACTTGCGCATGCCTTCGTGCAGCGGCTGCTGCAGCAGGAACCAGTCGAGCTCTCTCGCCTCGGACCACTCCCTCTCCTGGGCAAACTCCTGGCCCATGAACAGAAGCTTCTTTCCGGCGTGTCCCATCATAAACGTGTAGCCAAGCCGCAGGTTTGCAAACTTGTCCACCTCGTATCCGGGCATCTTGTTCAGCATCGAGCACTTCAGGTGCACGACCTCGTCGTGGGAGAGCGGAAGGATGTAGTTCTCCGCGCTGTTGTAGCTCATGGCAAAGGTCATGTTGTAGTGAGAGCCCTTGCGCATGACCGGATCGAGCTTCATATACTCGCAGAAGTCATGCATCCAGCCCATGTTCCACTTGAAGGAGAAGCCAAGGCCGTCCGCAGAGCCGATAGGGCTCGTGACATTCGGCCAAGCGGTGGACTCCTCTGCGATCGTCACGAAGCCGGGATAGCTGCCGCGGACCACGGAGTTCATGTGCTTGAAGAACTCGATCGCCTCGAGGTTCTTGTTTCCGCCGTACTTGTTGGGCAGCCACTGTCCGTCCTTCTTGCCGTAGTCCAGGTACAGCATGGAGGCCACCGCATCCACGCGGATGCCGTCGATGTGGTAGTCGCGAATCCAGTAGAGGACGTTTGCAATCAGGAAGTCCTTCACCTCGGGCTTGCCGAGGTTGAAGATCTTGGTGCCCCAGTCAGGGTGCTCTCCCCTCCTCGGGTCCGGATCCTCATAGATGCACTGACCGTCAAACTTTGCGAGGCCATGGGCATCCGGGCAGAAGTGGGCCGGTACCCAGTCGAGGATGACGCCGACATGGGCCTTGTGGAGCGTATCCACCAGGTACATGAAGTCCTTCGGGGAGCCATAGCGGGAGGTCGGTGCATAGTAGCCCGTCACCTGATACCCCCAGGAGCCGTCGAAGGGATGCTCCAGGATGCCCATCAGCTCCACATGGGTGAACTTCATCTCCTTTAAGTACTGCACGAGGCGGTCCGCAAACTCGCGGTAGGTGTAGAAGCCGTCCTCCGTGCCGTCGGGATGCTTCATCCAGGAACCCACATGGCACTCATAGATCGCCATCGGTTCCTTATTCGGATCCTTTTTTGCGCGGTCCTCCATCCATCTGACATCGTGCCAGGTGTAGCCGGACAGATCCGCTGTCCTCGATGCGGTGCCGGGGCGCAGCTCCGCCCAGTTCGCATAGGGATCTGCCTTGTAGATCTTCCCGCCCTCCGGCGTCGTGATCAGGAACTTGTACAGCTGTCCCTCCTGCACGCCGGGAAGAAAGGCGGTCCAGATGCCGACAGGACCCACCTTCGTCATCGGGTTCTGCTCCTCATTCCAGCCGTTGAACTCGCCGATCACGTGGACCTGCCCCGCATTCGGAGCCCAGACGCCGAAGAAGTATCCCTTCTGTCCGTCCTTTACCGACGGATGGGCGCCCAGCTTCTCATAGATGTCGTAGTGCGTGCCCTGTCCGAACAGGTAGCAGTCCTCCTCCGACACGAAGACCTCCGGTGTTGTCTTCTTCGGTGCCGTTGTCTTCGCCGCTGCCCTCTTCGCAGGCGCCTTCTTTTCCGGTGCCTTCTTTGCTGCCTTCTTTGTTTCCGTACCCGCTTTTGCTGCCATACCCATGTACCCCCATTTATTCGCTTCCAGTCACTTCTCGTAGTGCTGGAAATCTTTCTCATGGATGATGATCCGATCATCCTGATCATAGCGCTTCTTCGTAAGAATCAGCATCAGTGTGTGCAGGTTTTTCTTCGATGCCCAGCCGATGGCCTCGTCCACCAGATCGCGGACTTCCTTCGTCGTCACCTGATGATCCGGTGTCTGCCTTGAGGAGATGCGGGAGGACAGGGCGAGCTGCCCCAGCTCGTCAATGCTGTAGTCCTTGGACTTTGCATACTCCAGGCCGTAGGACACCAGGGCCTTGTCAGTGAGAGGCAGGATGTTCACCGTCACCGTAAAGCTCTTTAAGTAGTCCGGGTACTCCTGCCGGAACTCGTCCATCGCCCGCTTGCGGTCGGCGAAGATCACGATGAGTCCCCGCTCCTTCCCCTCAATCTCGCTGTGCAGGTTTTTGAGCGTATCCTCCTCCAGGGCAGAGGCGTTGTAGACGATCATGGCGCCCCCGTTGATCTGGTTGAGCGTGGCAGAGAGTTTCTCTGGGCTCAGCCGGTTCAGCGCAGGCCCGGAGGCCTTTGCGATTCTTCCGGTGAAGTTCGAGTCGCTGTGCTTTGTGATCTCCAGGATGCCGGCTGCCACCTTCTTTGCGGTGCCCTCGGGTCCTGTCACCAGGATGTTTCCGGTGTAGGAGGCAAGGCTCAGGTTGTCAATGGCGTTCAGGATCTGCCGGCGGTTCTCCGGCACAATGCAGGTCGGTCCGAACAGCTTCTTCTCACTCTCGGTGAGGGCTCTCTGTCCGGAAGCGGAGATGGGATGCGTGTCCTTTGACACGGCAGGGGCCGTCTCTTCCTCCTCAGCAGGAGTCTCCTCGGGCTCCGGCCTGCGGACCGGATGGGGGCGGCGGGGCGCACGGGGTGCTCTCCCTGTGTTCTCCTCCCTGGCAGGCGCCTCTTCAGCTTCCTCCTCTGCAGGCACTTGCTCCCCCTGCAGGGATTCCCCGGGGGCTGCCTCTTCCTCCTGGACAGGGGCTTCCTCCTCTGCGGGCTCTGCCGGCGTCTCTTCCTCCATCTGCCGGCGAAGCTCCTCTGCGGGTCTCCTGACCGGCCTTGCTCTCCTTCTTCTCGAGCGCAGCTGTCTTGCCTCCTCCGCGGGAGTCAGCGCCTCTTCCTGCGCGGTCTCTCCGGGGAAGCCGCTCTCCTCTTCGGAAAGGCCCTGCTCCATGGCAGGCACCTCCTCCGGGGCGGGCTCTGCGACCTGCGCTGCCGGGCGGACCGGGCGGCGGCGTCTTCTCGTAAAGGCAGGCGGCGTCTC
>ONMH01000033.1:16285-20149 GCA_900318875.1 uncultured Lachnospiraceae bacterium
CTCTTCTGTTACCGACGCAGCCTCCTCCGCATGGTTCTTCTCGTGCGCCTCAAACTCCTCATACCGCTTCTTCTCACGGTCCATGGCGCGGCGCACGGCGTCTGCGTTCCAGCGTCTTGTGGAGATGCTGCCGTCCTCATTCTCCTCGTAGGCAGGCTCTTCCTCTGCATCTGCATCTGCCGTCGTGCCGTAATCCGGCTCCTCTTCGTATCCCGGTGCATTGTCCGCATATCCAGATTCTGGATATCCAGCTTCTGGATATTCCTCCGGGGCGGCATTCTCCTGCGCATAGGTTTCCTCTGCGCTGCCGACAGGCTCCTCCGTATAGCCCTCATCCTCCTGCTCCTGTGCATAGGAATCGTAGGACTCCTGCGGTGTCTCCGGGGCGTTCACCGGCTGCTCTGCCGCTTCCTCCCCTGCATCGGGCGCCTCTTCATAGGGTGCCTGCTCCGGCGCCTCGTTGGCAAAGAGGTCTGCCTGCTGCGCTCCTTCCTCCGGCGCAATCTCCGGGGCATGGATGCGGCGGACGCTGTAGTCTCCCTGGCCCTGCTGCGCACTGCTGTAGCGGGAGGAGCCCCGCCCTGCGATGCCGTTCTCAAGGCTTGCCCTGGCATCCCGGTGGCGCTTCTCCACGTTTTTCTCGATGTCCTCGAGGAGGCCGTGGCGGGATGTCTCCTCAAACTCGTGAAAGAGCTCTCCGGTGTCCTGCCGGATCTTCTCCGCGACCTTCTCCTCGCTGGTGTCCTTCACGCTCTGGCGGATCTTCTCCCACTCCGCCATCACCTCACTGATGGACATCGTGGCGGCAGAGGGGGCTGCATCCGCCTCTTCGTTCTCCTCTGTTTTGCTCTCCTGCTCCTGTTCCGGCTCCTGCGCAGGGACAGCGTCTTCCTCCTGGGAAGGGAGAGCTTCGTCCTGTCCATCTGTCTGCGTCTCCCCGCCCTCGTCAAGCTGGGCAAGTCCCTCTGCCACGGTCCGCTGGAGGGCGGCATCCGTGTCCTGCTTCTCGCTGTTCTCCACGGTGGGAATGTCATCCTGGGGCTGCGGCGCTGCTGCAGGATCCCTGGAAGGCTCCGACTCGATCTTCTGGATCAGCTGCTCCGCCCTGCCGGCAAACTTTCCGCCGACATTGTTCTCGAGGTCTCTGCACTCCGCGATGGCCTCCTCGTCCCGGCCCGCCTCGTGGTAGAGGAGGGCGAGCTCATACACCCATCTGGGCTGATAGGACTCCTGCTTCAGGCGCTGGAGCACATCGATCTTCTCGTCGAGGGAGACCGGGGAGACCTGGTACATCTTGTACTGCAGGATCAGCCGCTTGGGACTCCGGGGCTGCAGAATGTTGTAATTCTGCATAAGCGTCAGGGCAGACGTCAAATCGCTCTGCAGGCCGTCTCTTCCGTACAGGAACAGTGTCAGCTCACAGAGTGAATAAATGATCTCCGGATTCTGGGGATCCCTTTGATTGGCAAGGACCAGGAGTCTCCTGCTCTTTGCGTATTCCTTGTTGATTTTATAGACATCACTGATCCGGCAGAGTGTATCCGGGCTCTTGACCCTCTGCCAGTCAATTCCGTCTGCGACGCCTGCCGCGTCCTGGAAATTGCGGGTGGAAATCAGCGTGTTGATTTCCTGAAGCCTGATCCGATACTCATACTTATCCAACGCTTGCTACCTCTTGGCCCCCTCTTTATCTTTCGAAAGAGCAGATCTTCCCTTATCATAATTCTAACAAAGTTTAGCATACGGCTATGGCAATGTCAAAAACGCCAAAGCTGTTTTCACTCATTCACTCCGGGTCCCGGAGTGCCCGGAATTGCCCGTTTTCAGGCATTTTTCGAGGGCATTTGCAAGGTCTGCGAACTGCCCGAGCGAGAGTTTTTCGCCCCGGATGTCAGGGGAGAGACCAAGGGAGGAGAGCGCGTCTGTGACCTGCTCCCGGGAGAGCGTCTGCCCGTTCCGGGAGAAGCCATGAGAGAGGCCGTTTGCCAGGGTCTTCCGCCTCTGGTTGAAGGAGGCCCGGATCAGGGCAAAGAGCCGCAAGGGAGAGGGCGCCGTACTCCTTATCCTTCTCCGTCGCGAGGATCCGCTCCGCGACCTCCTTCTGTACCATCACTGTGATACTCTCAAAGGAGTCCTTCTCCCTGAGGAGCTGGAGCAGGATCGGGGTCGTGATGTAGTACGGAAGGTTTGCGACGCACTTTAGCCTTCTGCCGCCGTTGTAGGTGTCCCGGATCGCGCGGACATCCGTCTTCAGGATATCCTGCCAGAGGATCGTCACGTTGGTGCAGGCATCCAGGGTCTCCGCAAGGACCGGCTCCAGGGTGGTGTCGATCTCGACAGCGACCACCTGGCCTGCCGCCAGGGAGAGCTCCTGGGTCATCGTCCCGATGCCGGGGCCGATCTCGAGGACGCAGTCCTCTTTGGTGACGCCCGCCGCCTCCACGATGCCGCGTACTACGCTCCCGTTGATCAGAAAGTTCTGTCCGTATTTCTTTTTTGCCCGGATCCCATACTTGTCCAGGATCCGCTTGGTTTCATAGGGTGCTGTGAGAAATGCGCTCATAAGTTGTACAGCCTTTCTGCGTTGTGCTCCGTGACCTCGACCACTTCCTCCGGAGATATCCCCTTCAGCTCTGCGACTGCCTGCGCAACCAGGGGGAGAAACAGCGAGGAGTTCCGCTCTCCCCGGTGGGGAACCGGTGCCATGTAGGGGCAGTCCGTCTCCAGCACGATCGAGGTCAGGGGGATGTTCTTCACCACGTCCCTGACCTTCTTTGCGTTCTTGAAGGTCACGACGCCGCCGATGCCGATGAAAAAGCCCATGGCGGCGTACTCCCTTGCCTGTTCTGTGCTGTAAGAATAGCAATGTATCACCCCGCCCGCAAGCGACAAGTTCCGATCCCGCAGGATGTCCATCGTGTCCTTTGCGGCATCCCTGCTGTGGATGATGACGGGGAGCTGAAGCTTTGCCGCAAGGTCCAGCTGCCTTACAAACCACTTCTTCTGCACCTCCGGCGCGGGGTCCTCCTCCGGGAAGTGATAGTCCAGGCCGATCTCTCCGACCGCCACCACCTTTGGATCTGCACATTTCTTCTCCATGTCCAGAAGATATCCCTCCGTGAGGTCCCTGCACTCGGAGGGGTGGATGCCGAGCGCCGCGTAGACATTCGGGAAGGTGTGTGCAAGGAAAAGGACCCTGTCCACGCTCTCCATCGTGGAGGCGACATCCGTGCAGCGCCCGATGCCATACCGGGGAAATGATTCGATGATGTTAGTGTAATCCTTTTCAAACGCCGCATCGTCATAGTGGGCGTGGGTGTCAAAGATCTGTGCCATGGTTACCTCCCTGCCGCGTTCTTTGCGGCAACCGCGCGGGAATTCCCCCGAATCGGGGCCCTGGTGCAGCGGGCACCAGGGCAGGAAATCTTCTCTCCTACCGCCTTGCGGCTCTTGTAAAATTCCTGAAAAGGGGATGAAAAAGTACTGAAAAAAGTCCTTGCATTCCGGGACCGGTTCTCCTATAATACACCTTGCGTTCAGAAAAGAAAGCAGATTTCTACAGATTTGACCTGCGCTTTTAGCTCAGCTGGTAGAGCACCTGACTCTTAATCAGGGTGTCCAGGGTTCGAGTCCCTGAAGGCGCACGCGGGAGCACTGTTTTTGCGGCAATGGCCGCGGGGATGGTGTTCTTTTTTTGTCCCTCCGGATCTGCCCCGCGGTCTTGTGCAGATCTGCCATAAATTCCGGAAGTGCATGAAAAATTTTCTAGCTGTGCAGCCACGTCTAATTAATAGATGGTATTGAATAAGAATTAAACCGATATTATACTGACTGTATCCTATTCCATGGAGGTACAGTCATGTC
>ONMH01000032.1 GCA_900318875.1 uncultured Lachnospiraceae bacterium
AAATAGAGCGGAGAACGCCGTAAAATCAGGCATTCTCCGCTCTGTGTCAATGGTAATGATGTTATTCAGATTTGGGTTTCACCCCTGTGAATAGTAACTAATTCTGTTATCTTCCCTCAGCTGAGCAGGGTGTCATCCGGAGTGACCGCGCCATCAGAAGGGGTATCTCCCTCCTCCTGGATCGGCGGAAGCTCACCCGCTGCTGCGGGGACCGGCGTCTCGTCATCTCCTGCGGGGAGCAGATCTTCATCGAGCGGAGCCTCCTTTGCGGCCTTTGCGGCGGCGATGCGCTCGTCGGTGTTGAGCTTCGTGTACCGATAGCGCTTCATGCCGGTGCCGGCAGGGATCAGCTTACCGATGATGATGTTCTCCTTCAGGCCAAGGAGCGGATCGATCTTTCCGCGGATGGCGGCGTCGGTCAGGACCTTTGTGGTCTCCTGGAAGGATGCTGCGGACAGGAAGGAATCCGTTGCCAGCGCTGCCTTCGTGATGCCGAGGATGATGCGCTTGCCCTCTGCGGGGGTCTTGCCCTCTGCAGTAAGCTCCTCGTTCTCATCCTCGAAGTCGAGGACGTCGACCAGGGATCCGGGAAGGAAGCGGGAGTCGCCCTGCTCCTCGATCCGGACTTTCTTGAGCATCGAGCGGACAATGACCTCGATGTGCTTGTCGCAGATATCCACGCCCTGCTGGCGGTACACCTTCTGGACCTCGTGGAGCAGATAGTCCTCGACGGCGCGCACGCCCTTGATCTCGAGAAGATCGTGGGGGTTGACAGAGCCCTCGGTCAGCGCATCGCCGGCCTCAATGACCTGTCCGTCCGTGGGCTTGATGCGGGAGCCGTAGGGGATCGGATACTCCTTGGTCTCCCCGGTCTCGTTGTTGGTCACGATGACGGAGCGGGACTTCTTCGTGTCCTTTCTCGTGACCGTGCCGCCGAACTCTGCGATGATGGCAAGTCCCTTCGGCTTTCTGGCCTCGAACAGCTCCTCGACACGGGGAAGACCCTGTGTGATATCGCCGCCGGCGACACCGCCGGAGTGGAAGGTTCTCATCGTCAGCTGGGTACCGGGCTCACCGATGGACTCTGCGGCGATGACGCCGACTGCCTCACCGACCTGCACCATCTCACCGGTTGCCATGTTGGAGCCGTAGCACTTTGCGCAGATGCCAAGGTGGGAGCGGCAGGTCAGGATCGTGCGGATCTTGACCGCGGTGATCTTTCCGCCGTCTGCTGCAACGCCTCTGGAGAGGATCGCATCGGCGCGGCTCGGGGTGATCATGTGGTTCTTCTTGACAAGAACATTGCCCTCGGCGTCCCTGATCTCCTCGCAGGAGACACGGCCCGTGATGCGGTCGTGCAGGGACTCGACAACTTCCTTGCCCTCTGCGAACTCCCGGACCACCATGCCGGGGATCTCGGGTCTGTTCTCCGCGCAGTCGACCTCACGGATGATGAGCTCCTGGGAGACATCGACCATTCGTCTTGTGAGGTAGCCGGAGTCTGCGGTACGCAGAGCCGTATCGGACATACCCTTTCTGGATCCGTGGGCGGACATGAAGTACTCCAGGACGTCCAGACCTTCACGGAAGTTCGAGGTGATGGGCAGCTCGATCGTGCGGCCGGAGGTATCGGCCATCAGGCCTCTCATGCCGGCCAGCTGCTTGATCTGCTGGTTGGATCCGCGGGCACCGGAATCCGCCATCATGAAGATGTTGTTGTACTTATCGAGAGACTTCAGCAGGGCATCCGTCAGGCGGTTATCGATCTTGGTCCAGGTCTCGACGACAGCCTTGTAGCGCTCCTCGTCGGTCATGAGGCCGCGGCGGTAGTTCTTTGCGATCTTGTCGACCGTTGCCTGGCCCTCTGCCAGAAGGTCTGCCTTCTCCCTGGGCACCGTGATGTCGGCGATGGAGACGGTGAGCGCAGCCAGCGTGGACTGCTTGTAGCCCATGGCCTTGACCTTGTCCAGGACCTCTGCGCAGGCGAAAGTGCCGTGCTTGTCGATGACCTTCTGGAGGATCTTCTTCAGATCGCCCTTCTTGACCATGAAGTCGATCTCGGGCAGGAGGAGATTCTCCGGCTTCGAGCGGTCGACAAAGCCAAGATCCTGCGGAATCGCCTCGTTGAACATCAGGCGTCCGAGGGAGGTGTCGATCATGCCGCTGTGCTCTTCGCCGTTCCCGTCCCTCTTCGTGATGCGGACTTTGATCTTGGTCTGCAGGGTGATGAGGTGGTTTGCCTCTGCCATGTAGGCCTCGTTGATGCTGCTAAAGCACATGCCCTCTCCGGGCTCTCCGTCACGCTGCTGCGTGATGAAGTAGATGCCCAGGACCATATCCTGTGTCGGAACCGCGACGGGGCCGCCGTCGGAGGGCTTCAACAGGTTGTTCGGGGACAGGAGCATGAACCGGCACTCTGCCTGTGCCTCGACGGACAGCGGCAGATGGATAGCCATCTGGTCGCCATCGAAGTCGGCGTTGAATGCGGTGCAGGCCAGAGGATGGAGCTTGATGGCCTTGCCCTCGACCAGAATCGGCTCGAAGGCCTGGATGCCCAGACGGTGCAGGGTGGGTGCACGGTTGAGCATGACGGGGTGCTCCTTGATGACATCCTCGAGGATGTCCCAGACCACCGGGTCTGCCTTCTCGACGAGCTTCTTTGCGTTCTTGATGTTCTGGGAGATGCCCCTCTTCTCCAGCTCCTTCATGACGAAGGGCTTGAAGAGCTCGAGGGCCATGACCTTCGGGACGCCGCACTGATAGATCTTCATCTCAGGGCCGACGACGATAACGGAACGGCCGGAGTAGTCGACACGCTTGCCGAGCAGGTTCTGACGGAAGCGTCCGTTCTTACCCTTGAGCATGTCAGACAGGGACTTTAAGGCTCTGTTTCCGGGACCCGTCACAGGACGGCCTCTTCTGCCGTTGTCGATCAGGGCGTCGACAGCCTCCTGGAGCATTCTCTTCTCGTTGCGCACGATGATCTCCGGCGCGCCGAGCTCGAGGAGTCTCTTCAGGCGGTTGTTGCGGTTGATGATTCTGCGGTACAGGTCATTCAGGTCAGACGTTGCAAAGCGTCCGCCGTCGAGCTGGACCATGGGGCGCAGATCCGGCGGGATGACCGGGATGCAGTCCATGACCATCCAGGAGGGCTCGTTGCCGCTCTCGCGGAAGGACTCGACGACCTCGAGTCTCTTGATGATTCTCGCCCTCTTCTGGCCCTTTGCCTCTGTCATCTGGGAGGACAGGTCCTGGTACTCCTGCTCGACGTTGACCGCCTGCAGGAGTTCCTTGACGGCTTCTGCACCCATGCCGGCGCGGAAGCGGGGACCGTACTTCTCCTTTGCGTCCTGGTATTCCTTCTCGGTCAGGACCTGCTTGTACTCCAGCTCCGTGTCGCCGGGATCCAGCACGATGTAGTTGGCAAAGTACAGAACCTTCTCGAGGAGCTTCGGGGACACATCCAGGATGAGACCCATTCTGGACGGAATGCCCTTGAAGTACCAGATGTGAGAGACCGGAGCAGCCAGCTCGATGTGGCCCATTCTCTCACGGCGCACCGAGGACTTCGTGACCTCGACGCCGCAGCGGTCGCAGATCTGGCCCTTGAAGCGGATCTTCTTGTACTTGCCGCACTTGCACTCCCAGTCCTTTGTGGGTCCGAAGATGCGCTCGCAGAAGAGTCCGTCCTTCTCCGGCTTTAACGTTCTGTAGTTGATGGTCTCGGGCTTGGTGACTTCGCCGTGGGACCACTCCCGGATGCGCTCGGGAGAGGCAAGCCGGATGCGGATCGCATCAAATGTTACCGGCTGATAGGTGTTTTCTTTCTCTTGCATATTTGGCATGATACCTTCCATTCTAGTTCTAGTCCCTGGTCCGATTGTTTTCACAGCAGTGTCTGCAGCGAACCCTCGGAAACTCAGAACTCATCCGAATCATCCGGATTTTCTGCCGGAGCGTCGGAGGCATCCTCTGTCTCCTCCGGGGCACCCTCTGTCTCTTCCCTGCTGTCAGACTCGGGCTGCACGTTTTCCAGCTCACCTTCACTGTTGAACTCCTGCAGCGTCATGTTTGCGGCGAGATCCTTCTCGTCGAGGCGGTCGCCGGAGCTCTTGAAGTTATTTGCCATTGCATAGCGGTAGACGTTGTCGCCGTAGTCGATATCCTCGTTGATCTCGACCTCGGTGCCGTCCTCCTTGAGCACCTGGACATCCAGACCCAGGGCCTGCAGCTCCTTGAGGAGCACCTTGAAGGACTCGGGGATGCCGGGCTCGGGGATGTTCTTGCCCTCGATGATGGCCTCGTAGGTCTTGACACGGCCGACCACATCGTCGGACTTCACGGTCAGGATCTCCTGCAGCGTGTATGCCGCGCCGTATGCCTCGAGAGCCCACACCTCCATCTCTCCGAAACGCTGGCCGCCGAACTGGGCCTTGCCGCCCAGAGGCTGCTGTGTGACGAGGGAGTAAGGACCCGTGGAGCGGGCGTGGATCTTATCGTCTACCAGGTGGTGCAGCTTCATGTAGTGCATGAAGCCGATGGAAGTCGGGTTGTCAAAGTACTCACCGGTTCTGCCGTCACGCAGAAGGACCTTGCCTTCGGGATTGATCGGCACGCCCTCCCACTCCTTGCGGTGGTCGCGGTGCTCATACAGGTAGTCCATGATCTTCGGATCCACCTTGTCCTGGTACTCCTTCTTGAAGTTGTCCCAGGAGTCGTTTGCGTACTTGTTCGCCATCTTCAGAAGGTCGACGATGTCAGAGTACTGTGCACCGTCGAAGTTCGGGCTCGTGACATCGAAGCCAAGGACCTTGGCTGCCAGAGAAAGATGCAGCTCCATGACCTGACCGATGTTCATACGGGAAGGCACGCCCAGAGGGTTCAGCACGATGTCGAGCGGGCGTCCGTTCGGAAGATAGGGCATATCCTCCACGGGCAGGACTCTCGACACGACACCCTTGTTTCCGTGGCGGCCTGCCATCTTGTCGCCGGGGCCGACCTTTCTCTTCTGTGCGATGTAGATGCGCACGGCCTTGTTCACGCCGGGCGCGAGCTCGTCGCCGTTCTCCCTCGTGAAGGTCTTGGTGTCGACAATGATGCCGTACTCACCGTGGGGAACCTTCAGGGAGGTGTCACGGACCTCTCTTGCCTTCTCGCCGAAGATTGCGCGCAGGAGTCTCTCCTCTGCGGTCAGCTCGGTCTCTCCCTTGGGGGTGACCTTGCCGACGAGGATATCGCCCGCACGGACCTCCGCACCGATGCGGATGATGCCGGTCTCATCCAGATCCTTCAGGGCATCCTCGCCGACGCCCGGGACATCTCTTGTGATCTCCTCGGGTCCGAGCTTGGTGTCTCTGGACTCGCACTCGTACTCCTCGATGTGGATGGAGGTGTAGACGTCGTTCTTGACGAGGTTCTCACTCATCAGGACGGCATCCTCGTAGTTGTAGCCCTCCCAGCACATGAAGCCGATGAGCGGGTTCTTGCCAAGAGCCAGGACGCCGTTCTTTGTGGAGGCGCCGTCGGCGATGACGTCGCCGGTTCTCACGGTGTCGCCGGTGTTGACGATGGGCTTCTGGTTGTAGCAGTTGGACTGGTTGGAGCGCAGGAACTTGATCAGGTCAAACTCCTCCTCCGAGCCGTCCTCGTAGCGGACGCGGATCTGTCTTGCGTCCGCAAAGGTGACGGTGCCGGTGATCGGGCTTCCGTCTGCCTTTGTCTTCTCGATGATGATGCAGTGGCCGGAGTCTCTTGCCGCCTTCTCCTCCATGCCGGTGCCGACGACCGGCGCCTCGGTGGTCAGAAGCGGCACGCCCTGACGCTGCATGTTGGAGCCCATCAGGGCACGGTTTGCGTCATCGTTCTGCAGGAACGGGACGAGAGAGGTTGCGACGGAGAAGACCATCCGGGGCGACACATCCATGTAGTCAAACATGGAGGACGGATAGGAGGAGGTCTCATCGCGGAAACGTCCGGATGCGTACTTGTCGACGATGTAGCCGTCGTCATCGAGCTTCGTGGACGCCTGCGCGACGTGGTAGTTATCCTCTTCGTCTGCCGTCATGTAGACGACCTCGTTCGTGACGCGGGGGTGCTTCGGATCGCTCTTGTCGATCTTGCGGTAGGGCGCCTCGATGAAGCCGTACTGGTTGATCTTTGCGTAGGCCGCCAGGGAGTTGATGAGGCCGATGTTCGGTCCCTCAGGGGTCTCGATGGGGCACATTCTGCCGTAGTGGGTGTAGTGGACGTCTCGGACCTCGAATCCTGCGCGGTCACGGGAGAGACCGCCGGGGCCCAGGGCGGACAGACGTCTCTTGTGGGTGATCTCGGAGAGCGGGTTGTTCTGGTCCATGAACTGGGACAGCTGAGAGGATCCGAAGAACTCCTTCACGGCTGCCTGCACGGGCTTGATGTTGATGAGTGCCTGCGGAGAGACCTCCTCGTTGGCGTCATGGGTGGTCATTCTCTCGCGGACCACGCGCTCGAGCCGGGAGAGGCCGATGCGGTACTGGTTCTGGAGGAGCTCACCGACACTGCGGATGCGGCGGTTTCCAAGGTGATCGATGTCATCCTTGTTGCCGATGCCGTACTCGAGGTGCATGTTGTAGTTGATGGAAGCGAGGATGTCCTCCTTCGTGATGTGCTTGGGGATCAGCTCCCGGACGCTGTTCTTGATGGCGTCTGCGAGGGCCTCGGGATCCTCGTTGTCCTGGTACTGAACCAGGATGTCGCGCAGGGCCGGATAGTACACCTGCTCGGTGATGCCCAGCTCTGCCGGGTTGCAGTCCACGAAGTGGGTGATGTCGACCATCAGGTTGGAGAGGACCTTCACATGGTCTCTCTCCTCGGTCTGAATCCAGACATAGGGGACAGCGGCGTTCTGAATCGCATCTGCCATCTCCCTCGTGACGGTGTCGCCGGCACTTGCCAGGATGTCGCCGTTTGCCTCATCGACCACATCCTCTGCGAGAACGTGTCCGGTGATGCGGCTCCTGAGCGCGAGCTTCTTGTTGAACTTGTAGCGGCCGACCTTTGCGAGATCGTATCTTCTGGGATCGAAGAACATCGCGTTGATCAGGCTCTCTGCGCTGTCGACAGAGAGCGGTTCGCCGGGACGGATCTTCTTGTAGAGCTCGAGCAGGCCCTCCTCATAGGTGTGGGAGGGATCCTTCGAGAAGGATCCGCGGAGCTTCGGCTCATCGCCGAACTGGTCGAGGATCTCCTCGTCGGTGCCGATGCCGAGGGCACGGATCAGGACGGTGACCGGAACCTTTCTGGTGCGGTCCACGCGGACGTAGAACACGTCATTTGCATCCGTCTCGTACTCCAGCCATGCACCGCGGTTGGGGATGACGGTGCAGGAGTAGAGCGCCTTGCCGTACTTGTCGTGATCGATGCCGTAGTAGATGCCAGGGGAACGGACCAGCTGGGAGACAATAACACGCTCTGCGCCGTTGATGACGAACGTGCCGGTCTTGGTCATGAGCGGCAGATCTCCCATGAAGATCTCCTGCTCCTTGACTTCCTTCTTGTTCTCCTTGTCGTACAGTCTTACCTTTACCTTGAGGGGCGCGGCGTAGGTCGCGTCTCTCTCCTTGCACTTGGCAATGGTATTCTTGTGCTCATCCATCCCGTCCAGATCCAGCTTGTAGCTGACGAACGAAAGGGACAGATGGCCGCTGTAGTCCTCGATCGGGGAGACATCGTCGAAGACCTCCTGGAGTCCGTCTTTCAGGAACCAGTTGTAGGAAGTCTTCTGAATGTCATCCAGATTGGGCATCTCCAGAACTTCGTTCTGGCGCGCATAGCTCATGCGCACCGCTTTGCTGTTTCCGGCAGGATGCAGCCTGATGTTACCCATTCATTTCACCTCGTTCTTTTGTGGTATAATTGACAAGCAACCACCATATCGTGCCTTTATGCTACTTCTCTTCCGGAACTTAATCCTTAAGGAGAGCATAGTAGGGCATAATTGCAGAACATAGCGCATAATATAATACAACAGCATTTTTCCATTGGCAAGACCCTGTTTTTAGAAATTTCGGGGCTATGCCGGAATTGCTGCCGCAATTTTGTCATATTTGCCCACAACAAAAACGGCCTGCACCGCAGCTGCGGTACAGACCGTTTCTCTTTGCAATGGAATTGTGCTGTAATTCGGAAGAATTACTTGAGGGTAACCTTTGCGCCCTGCTCCTCGAGCTTTGCCTTGGCTGCCTCTGCATCCTCCTTGGAGAGCTGCTCCTTGACGATCTTCGGTGCGCCCTCGACGAGGTCCTTGGACTCCTTGAGGCCGAGGCCGGTCAGCTCACGGATAACCTTGATGACCTTGATCTTGTTCGGGCCAACCTCAGTCAGCTCAACGTCGAACTCGGTCTTCTCTTCCTCAGCCGGAGCAGCAGCGCCGCCAGCTGCGACAACAACACCTGCAGCTGCGGAAACGCCGAACTCTTCCTCGCAAGCCTTGACAAGATCGTTCAGCTCAAGAACGGATAACTCTTTGATTGCATCGATGATTTCCTGTGTGGATAACTTTGCCATCTTATTTTCCTCCATTTAAAATTTCAGGCATCCTGCCTGACTCTGAATCAAAACTTTCTGAAGCCTTATGCCTCGGGTGCAGCCTCTGCTGCGGGAGCGGCTTCCTCTGCGGGAGCTGCTGCCTCGGTTCCCTCTGCCTTCTTCTCGGCGATCTGCTTGATGACGCGCGCGAAGTTGGTGATCGGGGACTGGATGGAACCAAGGAATCTGGAGAGGAGCTCCTCTCTGGACGGGATCTTTGCGATCTCTGCAAGGGCCTTCTCATCATAGGCCTTGCCCTCTACGATGCCGCCCTTGATCTGAAACTTGTCGTTGTCCTTTGCGAACTTGTAGACAACCCTTGCTGCTGCAGTGGCGTCATCCTTGGAGATGGCGACTGCGCTGGGGCCGTCCAGGTATGCATCAAGCTGCTCGCAGTCGGTTCCCTTGAACGCAATCTTCATCATTGTGTTCTTGTAGACCTTGTACTGCACGCCCTCGGCACGAAGTGCCTTGCGCAGCTCAGTGTCCTGTGCGACAGTCAGACCGATGGGGTTGACGAGGACGACGGAGCTGGCTCCGTTGATCTTCTCGGAGATCTCGTCTACGATCGGCTTTTTCTGTTCAATCTTTGCCATGTCTTTACCTCCTTATAGATTTTTTGCTCTGGCTCTCAATCCGTCAGGGGTATGCTTCTCAGCAGCTGCTGAAAAACAAAAAACCTCTGTCCAAAGACAGAGGAAAAGAAATCAACAAAATCAAAATCTGTTTGATTGTTCCTCGGCGGGCTGGAATGTTGGGCCTTTCGGCGCCTGCTGTCTTCGGCGGTCTTGAGCGACCTTGGATAAGATATCACAGGGATACCCGGTTGTCAACGGAAAAATTGAACCTTTTCGCGATGGAAAACGGATTTATCCCGGGTATCGCAGCCCTCTCCTTCCCAGGATCTCTCATGTTGAACCGATGGGGTTAGTGAGTTTTGACCTTTTGGATGGTGCGGCCTTTCGTTTCGTATTTTTCGGCCCATTCCGGGTACGTGTTTGCGGGTCTGCTCATAAACGCTTTCTACCTTCTGCAAGATCTTTCCGGAGGCGGAACTGCAGGAATGTCCGAAACTGCCGCTTCTTCGCCATGCACTCCTCACCTACTGTTTCTTTGTCACAAATCCCTCCCTGTCGATGGAGACCTGCGGGGAGAGGGAACGCATGTAGGAGAGCATGGAGGCCTTCGTCTTTGCGTCCGGGGTCCGGAGGTAGGTCCCGTTGGAAGTGGTGACCGGAACGAACTGGGTGGACTTTATGGTACCCTCGTCGGTGTTTACGGTCAGCCGGTAGAGGCAGGTGCTCCTTGTGTTCTGGCTGAAGAGGTAGTTGCCGAGGCTGTAGACCACCGGCATGTCATTCACATAGCCGAGAGTCTCCAGGCAGTGGGAATGGTCGCCGATGACGGCGTCGCACCCTGCCGCCTCGAGCTGTTTTGCCAGCGCGAGCTGGTTGGCATCGGGGGTTGCCCGTTTTTCCGTTCCCCAGTGGACATAGACGATCACGAGATCTGCCTTCGTCTTTGCCTCCTTCACCACGCGCAGAAGCTCTGTCGGATCGAGGCACCGGAACACACCGGCACTGGTACTGGTGGCACCCCTGGTCGGGGGATTCTGATAGCCCTCAATCCTTGTGGTGCTGATGATGGCAAGCGTCGTATTGCCGGCCTTTGCGTAGTAGGGCGCCTCTGCCTCGGACAGGTTCCGCCCGGCCCCGATGGTGGGAATCCCGGCGGCTTTCAGGCTGTCCAGGGTGTCGAGAAGGCCCTGCTCCAGGTAGTCATACGTATGGTTGTTGGCAAGGGTCACCAGGTCGGTTCCGATGTCGGAGAGCTGCCTCGTAAAGGCAGGATCCGCCTTGAAGGTGTAGGTCTTTGTGTTTGCCTTTGCTGCCCGGGTATAGGTGAACTCGTTGTTGAAGACAAAAAAGTCGGCGTCCCGCATGTCGGAGAGCACTCCTGCATCAAAACAGCCCGCAAGGCCGTTCTTTGCAGCGGCCCAGCCGCAGTAGGAAGGCTCGAGGTTGACGTCCCCTGCAAAGGTCAGCGTGACCTCGCCGTCGTTCTTCTCCTCTATTGTGTGGTAGGCGGTGTTTGCATCCTGCACCGGGGCTCTTCCATAGTGGGGAACCGTGGTGATGTCGATGTTGGCGTAGGGGTCCCAGGGAAGTCTCCCCTCTTTGGCACCGTACTTTTTGAAGTGCTGGTACAGCGCGGTGGGATCATCGCCGAAGGCTGCCGTTACGTCCGGGTTGTTCTCTGCGTAGTACTCCGGGTCAAAGAGGTATCCGTCGGGCATGATGACAGGAGCTGCCTGGGCGGACATGCCGGCGCCAAAGGCAAGGACGAGGGCTGCAGCAGGCAGAAGGATGTGACAGAATGTGTGCTTTTTCATGTTGCTCCCCTTTCGTTTGTACATGCAGGGAAAATGCCGGTTTCATTGGCATTGTCCTGCCTGTTTTCATCTTGCCACAAACCGGGGCTGATTGCACCCGTTTCTCCCACTTTTCCCTCTGCGCAGGATCTCATGATTCTGAAAACTTCTCTTCCTGCCTTTTTTCCCTTCCTGCTGCGGGCACCGGAGAGAACCGCCCGGACTGCGCCGCAGAGCGCGGTGACAGAGCCCACAGACAGAAACAGGAATCCGATCGGCAGATAAAAAAGTTCTCGTGCAGGATGCCCTGACTGTCGATGTACTCGACAGAGATGCTCTTTAAGAAAAAGCACAAAAGCCCCGCCAGCATCAGCACCGCGCCGACGGCAAGGATCTTCCGTGCGGTTTTCCGTTTTGCGCTCCCGCTTCCATCTTCAATCAGCTTTTGGGCCATGTTGGTAGTCATGTCTTTTGAAGAATACGGAAAATGGCGGAAAAAGGCAGGCAAGCGCTCCTTGCACCGCCCGTTTTCCCTGGGGAAAGCGATTCTGACGCCGGGATCTTCTGGTACGGGCAACAAAAAACCGTCCTGCGGATGCAGGACGGTCTCTTACTTCTTTCAGATATTCATCAATATCTGTTGGCCACGATCTTGATGCCAGGGCCCATGGTGGTTGCCATGGAGATGCTCTTTAAGTACTGGCCCTTGACGGTGGACGGCTTTGCCTTGACGAGGGCTGCCATCAGAGCGTTGAAGTTCTCGAGCAGCTGCTCCTCGGTGAAGGATGCCTTGCCGATGGAGACGTGGATGATGTTTGCCTTGTCCAGTCTGTACTCGACTTTACCGGCTTTAATGTCGTTGATTGCCTTGGTCACATCCATGGTGACGGTGCCGGCCTTCGGGTTGGGCATTAAGCCCTTGGGTCCTAAGATCTTACCGAGACGACCCACAACGCTCATCATGTCAGGGGTTGCGACGACAACGTCGAAATCCAGCCAGCCTTCCTTCTGGATCTTGGGAAGGAGCTCCTCAGCGCCGACGAAATCAGCGCCGGCTGCCTTTGCCTCATCGGCCTTTGCGCCTCTTGCGAACACGAGGACGCGGACCTTCTTGCCGGTTCCTGCAGGAAGGACAACGGCGCCGCGGATCTGCTGATCTGCATGACGGCCATCGCAGCTTGTGCGGATGTTCAGCTCGACGGTCTCGTCGAACTTGGCGGTTGCGGTCTTCTTGACGAGTGCTACAGCTTCCTCGGCCTCATAGAGCTTGGAGCGGTCGATGAGCTTTGCAGCATCCTGATATTTCTTTCCGTGCTTCATTTCAAAACCTCCTTGTGGTTCTATGGCTTTTTGGGCCTCCCACGAATTCAATCATCAGTCAACAACAGTGATTCCCATGCTTCTTGCGGTGCCGGCGATCATGCTCATTGCGGCCTCAACGGAAGCGGCATTGAGATCGGGCATCTTCTTCTCTGCGATCTCCTTGACCTGTGCCTTGGTCACAGTAGCGACCTTGGTCTTGTTCGGCTCGCCGGATGCCTTCTGAATGCCTGCTGCCTTCTTGAGAAGCACTGCTGCGGGCGGAGTCTTGGTGATGAAGCTGAAGCTTCTGTCCGTGTAGACAGTGATGATAACGGGGATGATCATATCCCCTTCCTTGGCGGTTCTTGCGTTGAACTGCTTCGTGAACTCCACGATGTTGACACCGTGCTGTCCGAGTGCAGGTCCTACCGGCGGAGCGGGTGTTGCTTTGCCGGCCATGATCTGTAACTTAATGTAACCTTCTACTTTCTTAGCCATTCTTTTCCTCCTTCGTGGTAAACGGTCCGGGGCTTTCCGGATCTGCCGCAGGTCTTCCCTGCTCCCACGCAATGCGCTGCACGATGCAGCATATCTGCAACAGACTTATGTCTGAATGCGATCCTATAGATCAGTTGTTGTTTGTCTTGCGCAGCTCTGAGAAGCTGATTTCCACCGGCGTCTCGCGGTCGAACAGCGCGATGCTGATGGTTGCGATCTGCTTGCTGGCGTCGATCTTGGAGACCACGCCGATGGTGTCCTTCCAGACACCAGCCACAACGGCAACCTCGTCCCCGACGGAGAAGTCCGCCTTGACGGTGTTGATCGTCTGTCCAAACGGGGCCATCTCCGAATCAGAGAGCGGTACCGGCTTGCTTCCCGGTCCGACGAAGCCCGTCACGCCTCTGGTGTTGCGGACGACGTACCAGGTCTCATCATTCATCAGCATGTGCACGAGGACGTAGCCGGGGAACATCTTTTTCTGCACGGTCTTGTTGACGCCGTTTCTCTGCTCCACCACATCCTGCAGCGGAACCCGCACCTCGAAGATCTGATTCTCCAGGTGGCGGTTCTCAATGGTCTTCTCCAGGTTGGCCTTCACCTTGTTCTCGTATCCGGAATAGGTGTGTGCCACGTACCACTTGGGCTCATCCGAGATGGCGGCCTCATCGAGTCCGTTTTCGGAATCCTCCTCCTGGGCCTCCTGACTCGCTTTCATCAGCTCCTCGTCAGAAGCGTCCCGGCCGACGTTGTCGCCCTGCTTCAGGACTCTCTCTGCCTCGGCGCGCTCGATGTCAGCGGCCTTTCTCGTGAAGTCGGGGCGCTTGATCTCCCGGACTCCCGGAAGGGCACCCTTCCTGACCTTTGCCACGCTCACTTTGTTTTCTGCCATTGTCCAATCTCCTCTTCCGATCTGCCGGCCTCTGCTCAGGCGCCCAGTTTCACCAGGACGTCGATGAGGTTCTGGAAACCGAAATCGATCAGCGCAATCAGCACGCCGACAATCACCGATACGACCAGAACAGCTGCGAGCTGCTTCAGGAGCGTGTCACGGTCAGGCCAGATGATCTTCTGGAACTCTGCCTTCACGCCGCGAAAAAACGCAGCAGCTTTATTCGTCTTCTTGCTTTTTGTCTTCGCGTCTGCCATGTATACCCCTCACAGTGCCGGATTACCGGCAGTGCAGCGAGATGAGAGAAAAGCGAAATTACTAATTACTTTGTCTCTCTGTGAACCGTGTGCTTTCTGCAGAATCTGCAGTACTTCTTGATCTCCATACGCTCGGGATGGGTCTTCTTGTCCTTTGTGGTATCGTAGTTGCGGCGCTTGCACTCGGTGCATGCCAGTGTGATTCTTGTACGCATAATGTTTTTACCTCCGTTTTCGCTGTTGATTGCTCCCGGGTCTGGCTTATGCTTCCAGCCCGGTGTCGCGCATCTTCCGTCTGCCGGAATGCGCCGGTTCCAGGTCTTCTTCTCCTGCGAAAGGGCATAAAAAAAAGACCTGTCACAAACTCCACGATAGAATAGCACCTGCACCCAAGAGGTGTCAAGGAGTTTTCCGTCTGATTTCGGAGCCCCTGATTTGGTCCTGATTTGGTCCCTGAATTTTGTATGCGTCGTCCGGACGCGCCCTGTAAAAGGTAACGGGATGTCATCCCAAAGTTCCGGATCAAAGTATTCCAGAGGTTTTATTAGATAATATGAAGTGACCTCACATTTGTAGCAACGTGGATTCGCCACTATAGCCAGCATAGCAGAATGGTTTACCACATACAAAAGCATTCCTGTA
>ONMH01000083.1:0-2376 GCA_900318875.1 uncultured Lachnospiraceae bacterium
AATCAAAAACTGCGCCAGATACAGAAAGGTGCCGGGACGGTATCATGATCCTGTCAGGAAAATGAAAACATCATAACCCAAAGGGGAAGGAAGGGATACAGATATGCATATCGCATTTGTAACGCTTGGCGCATTTGGACACATCAACCCGACACTCGCACTGGTGACAGAGCTTGTGAGGCAGGGCAACCGGGTCACGTATTTTACGACGGAGTCCTTCCGCAGCATCATCGAGGGAACCGGTGCCACCTTCGTTCCGGTTCCGTCCTGGATGGCAGAAAACGACCATCATAACGATGACAGCAAGGACAAAAACGAAAAGAAGGAAGACGAGAATGTCGCAGCAGTTGTCCCGTTCCTGTTTTTGAACGAGGCAGGCGCCTACATCGACACCGTCCTTGACACCCTGAAGAACGACGTGCCCGATGCCATTGTCCACGACTTTGCGGGCATTGCAGGCACGATGGCAGCTGATGTCCTCCACACAAAGAACATCATGCTGTATGCAAGCTATCCGTCAAATGATCACTACTCCGTCTCCGCATCGTTCACAAGCGTTCCGGAGGATCATCCGATGAGAATCGCCGCGGACAGGCTCGCAGACAGCTATGTTGCAAAGTACGGCTGCCGCAAAATGACCGTGAAGGAGATCTTTGACGGCAGGGGAGACTTCAACATCGTCATGATGCAGAAGCGCCTCGTCCCCTATGCAGAGAGCTATGATGACAGCTTCGTCTTCACCGGCGTGCAGATTGGAAAGCGCACCGCCTTCGGCAGCTGGAAGGCACCGAACAATGGGAAAAAGCTCCTGTACTCCTCCCTCGGCACCGCCTTCAACAACTGGCCAGAGTACTACCCGATCCTGTTCGATGCGGTGAGAGACCTTCCCATCAACGTCTTTGCCGCCCTCGGCAGCATCGACCCGAAGAGCCTGAAGGATATCCCGGAAAACGTGGAGGTGGGACAGATGGTTCCGCAGCTCGACATCCTCTCCCAGGCAGACCTGTTCATCACCCATGCCGGCATGGGCGGCACAGGAGAATCGATCTACTACGGTGTGCCGATGATCGCGATCCCCCAGATGGACGAGCAGGCGATCACCGCAAAGCAGATCGAGGCAAAGGGCCTTGGCATCGCCTTTCTCGACAAGGAGAAGATCACCGCAAGCTCCTTAAAGGCTGCCATCACGAAGATCCTCGGTGACGCCTCCTACAAAGAGACCGCGGAGGACTTCTCGAAGGACATGCGCTCTCTTGGCGGAGCGAAGGCCTCCGCAGCAGCGCTTCTTTCCTACCTGGCAAGGGCCTGAAGCAGGAACTCTACACCCCTTAAAAAATGTCGGATCATGCAAAAGAGGCGACATACAGCCGCAGAGGGCAGTCTGCTACCATGGGGTCGTAGGAAAAATGCGGCAGAACACACGGATTGAATGAATTCCGCAGCATCAGAACTTATAAATCTAGGGATAGAAAACAGAGAGGACAAAATGGCAACGAATACAGCTAAAACGAAAGCGGCACAGGAAAAAGAGGGATCCACCGCATTTGCGTGGTTCCATGCGACCTCGGTGAGCGGCAGCGCTATGGCGATTGCCGCCGTGATCGCAAGCTACTTCTCCGTCCACATGACGGACGATCTGCACATGGCACCGGGGGCTGCCTCGCTGATCATGTTCATCGCGACCCTATGGGATGCCATCAATGACCCGATGATGGGCGTCATCGCGGACCGCACCCACACAAAGTTCGGCCGCTACCGCCCCTACTTTCTGTTTGCGCCGGTGCTTTTGACGCTCTTTGCAGTACTGATCTGGATCAATCCGGGTCTGGGCGCCACGGGAACCTTTGTCTACGTGCTTCTCACCTACATCGGCTACGGCATGACCGTCACGATGTACACGATGCCCCAGATGGCTGTGCTGCCCGCCGTCGTGAGGAGTACCCAGAGAAGAAACACGATCATCGGCATGGGTGCCGGCGTCACCGCGGCAGCGTTCACGATCGGCAACACCTTCACCCCGCAGATCAAAGCCTTTTTCACCGGCCTTGGCTTCAAAAACCCCTACATTCCCTTCATGCTGATCCTCGGCGGTCTCTCCTTTATCTCCTTCTGGGGCCTGTTCGCCACCTCCAAGGAGAAGTACCTGACCCCGATCTCCAAGGACAATCCGATGAAGCTCATCGGGACCGTCTTAAAGCACAAAGAAGTCTGGCCGAACATCCTGGCCTGGATCATGGCATCCATGGGCTACGGCATGATGTTTTCCACCTCTGTCTACTACTGCATGTACTACCTGGCAAGACCGGACCTCATCTCTATGTACATGGGCGTGATTTCCATCGCAGCGCTGGTCTCCATGGTGGTCCTGATGCCGGT
>ONMH01000083.1:2382-15408 GCA_900318875.1 uncultured Lachnospiraceae bacterium
GGAAAGAGCAACTTTGTCTGGCTCTGCGTGATGACCTTTATCTCCGTCTGCTTTGCCGCCATGCAGAATGCCCTGGTCAACGTGCTCGTCAATGACTGCATCGACTTTGTCATGCTCAAGGACGGCATCTCCGCCAACGGTGTGATCTCCTCCATCAAGGGCTTTGCGCAGAAATGCGGCAACACGGTGGTCACCTCCGGCATCCTCGCAGCCCTCGGTGCTGCAGGATACGTTGCAGGTGCTGTCGGACAGCAGAATGAAGCTACCATGTTTACTCTGAACTTCCTGAAGTTCGGTGCTCCCTGCATCACCGGCATTGTCCTGATCCTGTGCGTTGTCTTCAACCCGTTCCAGAAGTACTACGGCCAGATCGAGGAGATGAAGAAGAACTTAAAGAGCATCGACGAGATCGAAGAGGAAGAGAAGGAAGAGGAAAAGGAGAAGAAGGGAGAGGATCTCCTCTGATCCCAGACTTCCCCGCCACGCTGACCGCCTGGCAGAAAGAATCCCCGCTGCTGCAGCGGGGATTCTTTCAAATAATAAGCATAGAAGAAGAAAACCTTTGTCAGAATCACAAAAATGCAGTCTGTCAATCGAACCTGCCTTCCTCGGTCCTAAAGGGAATGAAGGTATCTGCATCCTGGTGGGTTCTCCGGTAGTCCTGCGGCGACTGCTGCATGGCCTTCCGGAACACTCTGGAGAAGTGGTCTGCGGAGTTGTAGCCGACCTTTTCTGCGATCTCCCCGATCTTCATGTCTGTGTCACGAAGGCACCGCTTTGCATCCTCAAGCCGGAGCTCCCGGACAAGATCTGAGAAGGTGTGCCCGGTGTTCTTTTTGATCAGGGTGCAGAGGTGCGGCTCCGAGTAGTGGAAGAAGGAAGCAAGCTCCGGGAGGGAGAGCGTGCGGTAGTTGTGCTGGATGTACTGCAGAACCAGGGAGAAGTCGCTCCCCATCTCATAGTTGTAGTAGCTGATCGTCTGTGAGTAGCTTCGAAGAAGTTCGAGAAAGACCAGCTGGATCAGGCTGATGACCACCGCATTGCTGTACGCATCTCCAGCTGCGCACTCGATGATCGAACTTCGCAGGATCCTGTTGATTTTCGTGCTGTCCTTCAGGTAGAACATCAGGAAGTTGGGCCTCCCCTCTCCCTGGAGGATCGTCTGGAAAAAGTAGGAGAGAAGGTTGCTGCCCTCAAGCTGCCGGAAGAACGTCGTCTGGAAGGTGCTCTTCCGGATGCATACGACATAGGCAATGCTGGTGTCGTCCCGGATGTTAATGTCATGCCGGGAGCCCGGCGCAATGATCACGGCCTCGCCGGAATGCAGAACCCGGTCCGGTTCATTCTCGAAACAGAAGGTGATACTGCCGTCGACGACAAAAACCATCTCAAAGTAGTTGTGGGCGTGCATGTAGGAGCGTGTGTACCGGGGATTCCGGATCACAAAGACATCCCGTCTCACCGGAATGATGTCATCCTCGGCAACGCTTCTTCTCAGCGCCTTGTCCTCACTGCCAAGGGGCAGCGCATCCAACACCCTGTCAAAGTCCGCATCCGGAAGAAATTCATATCCCTCCGGGGCGTGAAAGGCAGGCTTCTGCGGTGAGAGCAGGCCGTGAGAAGCCATGTACTGCATCATCTCCGGAAACTGCATCATGCTGCCGGTGCGTGCCGGTGCGTTGGTAAAACGAATTCATCTGCGCCTGAAAAGCGCCGTATGTTGTGTATTGCATAGGTTTTTTCGCCCTTCCCTTTTGAATTCTTTCATCATATCACATAAGGGCGCACACGGAAAAAGACAGATTCAACAGGCCATGTACTTTTATTAGAACAAAAAGGGATATGCCATCTGCCGAACTTAAGGAGAACTGTGTCAGCATTGTCGCTGACAGGACGCATCTGTCCTGAAGGAAGAGAAACCCGGGGACAGATTGCCGCAAGGAATGCGGCATGGAGGCAACTATGAAAATCACACAGATGAAAACAAACGGGGTGACCTGTCCCATCGGGTACGAAATGGACACGGTCTCCGTCTCCTGGAAAGTGGAGGAGACCGCATCAGGAAAGTGGAGGAGACCGCATCAAAGAAGGCTGTGGAGGAAACCGTAGAAGTCTCTCTCCGGGAAGACTTTGGAGAAATCCTCTTCCGCACAGATCAAACAGACCGGACCGGAACCATCCTTCCGGTTGCACTCTCCCCGAAGACCCGCTACTACTGGCGCGCCACGGTAAAAGGAGACGCCGGAGACAGCGCTGCCGCAGCATCGTTTTTTGAGACCGGAAGGATGGACACTCCCATTGATGCGGACTGGATCGCACCGGAGGAAGAAAGTGCTATCACACACCCCATTCTCACAAAGCGCTTTGTCCTCACCGCTCCCGTGAAAAAGGCAAGGCTTTATATCACCGGCGTCGGCCTCTTTGAGGCGTATCTCAACGGAGAGAAGATCGGGGACGAATTCCTGACGCCGTATCTCACCGACTACGAGACAAGGCTCCAGGTCATCACGTTTGACGCGGCAGAGTTCCTGAAGGAGGGCGAAAACACCCTCTCTATCCTCCTTGGCCGCGGCTGGTTCTTCGGTCCCTATGGCCTTTCAAATGAGACGAACTACTTCGGCTCCGTTCCCGCTGCGATCGCAGAGCTGGAGGTTGTCCATGAGGATGGCACCAAAAAGAGCATTAAGACCGATTCCACCTGGACGTATCATGGAAGCAACATCGAGTCCTCCGGCATCTATGACGGGGAGGTAATAAACCGCCTTCTGTATGAGGGCAAGGAAAACCCGGAGCGCCCCGTCCGCATCATCGACAGGTTTACGGGCGGCACGAAAAACCTTGCAAAGTCCCACCTGTGCGACCGCCTCTCCCTGCCGGTCAGAATTCTGAAGACGAGAAAGGCTGTCGAAATTCTGCACACGCCCTCCGGCGCCACGATCGCTGACTTTGGCCAGAATGCCGCGGGCTTTGTCTCCTTCCATGCTGCCTTCCCGAAGGGAACGAAAATCACCTTTACCTGCGGCGAGATCCTGCAGAAGGGGGAATTCTACCACGGCAATTATCGGGAGGCGAAGACGCAGTTCGTTTATGTCTCGGACGGGAGAGAGGAAGAGGTGCGGGCGCACTTTACCTTCTCCGGCTTCCGGTATCTTCTCGTAGAGGGCTGGCAGGGAGAACTGACCGCCGGAGACCTTACCATGAACGTCCTCAGCTCCGACCTTGCACGAACCGGGCACTTCCACTGTGAGAACGGGAAGATCAACCGCCTCTACGAGAACACGCTCTGGGGAGAGCGGTCCAACTTCCTCGACATCCCGAGTGACTGCCCCCAGAGAAGCGAGCGCCTCGGCTGGACCGGGGACATCCAGGTCTTCTCGAAGACCGCAGCGCTCCACCTTGACACGGATGCCTTCTTCCGCAAATTCTGCGTGCAGCTTCGGGATGAGCAGAAGAAGATCGACGGTGCCGTTCCCAACTACGTGCCGAACTTCGGCCATCAGACCGATGCCTGTGCCGTCTGGGGCGATGTGGGAACCTTCCTTCCCTGGAACCTCTGGAACACCTACGGGTCCAGAGAGGAGCTGAAGGCCAATTATCCGATGATGCGGGACTGGGTCGAGTGGATCAGGCGCCAGGATGAGACGCCTGGCCATGCCCATCCCCATCTCTACGACTTTGGCTTTTCCTTTGGCGACTGGCTTGCCCTCGACGGACCGACCCCGTCCAGCTTCAAAGGCCGCACGGATGAGGCGTTTATCTCCTCCTGCCACTACTGCCGCTCCTCGCAGATCGTCTCCAGGGCAGCAGCGGTCCTGGCAGAGGGGGAGGAGGATGCCGGGAAGAAGCAGGCCTATGAGAAGGATGCTGTCTTCTACGAAGACCTTGCGGGGAAGATTCTCTCCGCCATCCGGGCAGAGTACTTCACGTCCTCCGGCCGCTGCAGCGTGGACACGCAGACGGGTCTTGCCCTCGCCCTTGGGTCTGCCTGAAGCGGGATCTGTATCAGATCAAAGCAGGCTTTGCCGGCGCTCCGATCCTGTGCATGGCCCTTGCAGAGAGCGGCCTTGTGCAGGAAGCCTACGACCTTTTATTCCGGGAGGACTATCCCTCCTGGCTCTATGAGGTGAACCTCGGCGCCACCACGGTCTGGGAAAGATGGAACTCTGTCCTTCCGGATGGAACCATCAACCCCGCCGGGATGAACTCCCTCAATCACTACGCCTACGGTTCTGTCATGGAGTTTGTCTACAGCTATGCTGGCGGCATCCGCTCCCTGGCACCGGGCTGGAAGAGGGCTGTCCTCGCACCCATTCCGGATGTGCGCTTTGGAAAGAAGGTCACCTGCTCCTATGACTCCCCGTCCGGCGTCTATGCCTGCAGCTGGGAGACTGCAGAGGACGGTACGCTTTCCGTCACCGTCAGCGTTCCCTTTGGCTGCACGGCAGAGGTCATCCTTCCCGGTGCTCCGGATCAGAAATCCCTGGAAGTGGAGGCGGGAGAGCAGGTCTATCGTTATAAGCCCCTGCAGGATGTCCGCCAGGTCTTTACCTGGGATTCCAAGGTCTCCCGCGCCCTGTCTGTCCAAAAGGCCATGGAGATCCTGCAACGCCTTGTCCCGCCCGTTGCCGGGATGGCGCATGACCCGGAGATGGCAGCAAACACCTTCCGCGATCTCGCAGAAATGTGGTACCTGCCGATCGACCGAAAGAAGCTGAAGGAAGCCGTTGCGGAGCTGGAAAAGATCAGGGCCTGAAATCACAGGCCATGCTGCAGCAGGCAGCCGGAGGTGGATGAAGCAAACAGAACACGGCAGTACCGGGCAGCCGCCCTGAGGGCGTCCCGCATGCAGATGAGATCTCTGGCATGCGGGAGGCCCTTTTGTTTCCTGCAGGAATTCCTCTGCGGGATGGTTGCGATACTTCCTGCAAAGATGGTGATCTGTGTCCTCTGCTGAGAAAGCGCCAAATGCCTGCCAATGCGTAACAGAATCCTCACAACTTCCCGCCCCCGTCCATGGTAAGATACGCAGGGTGCCAAAGTGTGGATACAGCAAAGGGGATATCATTGTGAAACTGGCAGATCGGTTCAGAAAAAACAGAAATACACAGAATAAGAAAAAGAGAGGCCTTGGCTTTCACTCCCTCCGCGAGGAGTTCACGCTCCTGTTCTTTGTGCTGATGGCGGGCATGGTGCTCGTCATCTACCTGGCAAACTCCTTCTTCCTCGAGCGCTTCTACGTGCGCAACAAGCAGCAGGCACTGGAGAACGCCTACAAGAGCATCAACGCAGCGGCAAAGGCCAACGAGATCACCTCCGATGCCTTTGACGTGGAGCTCCTCCAAATCACGAGCCGGGACTCCATCGGCTGCATCATCATGAGCGATGAATCACGGACCATGAAGTGCTATGCGCAGGATCCGGGGACCATGCTCCGAAGGATGTGGGACAACCTCCTCTACGACGAGGAGAGCGGCCAGGTGGCAGCTCCCTCAAACGCATCCTCGGAGGCCTCGACAGAAGCCTCCAAGGAGAGCGCAGCAGCCTCCACGGGCCCTGTTGCGGAGGACTCCGATACGCGCTATCAGGTGGTCAAGGCCATGACCACGTCGACGAATCAGCGCCTGCAGCTGGTTTTGGATACCCGCACGAACTCCCAGTCGATGGAGATGTGGGGAATCCTGGGAGACGGGTCCTTCTACCTGCTGCGCACTGCGATTGAGTCCATCACCAACGACACCAGGATTGCAAACCAGTTCATCCTCTACGTCGGCATTCTTGCGATCATCGGCGGGGTCTTCATCGCCATGGCACTCGGCAACCGGATCTCCCGCCCGATCCGGGCCCTCTCCGATATCTCGCAGCGCATGAAGCAGCTGGACTTCTCCGCCCGCTATGAGGGAAAAGACCGGAACGAAATCGGGGAGCTCGGCGAAAACATCAACAACCTCTCCTCGACGCTTGAGCAGACGATCTCCGAGCTCAAGACTGCAAACAACCAGCTGCAGCGGGATCTGCAGAAGAAGGAGCAGGTGGAATCCTTCCAGCGCGAGTTCATCTCCAACGTGACCCACGAGCTCAAGACCCCGATCGCCCTGATCCAGGGCTATGCGGAGGGCCTTCAGGATTCTGTCGCCGACGATGAGGAGTCGAGGCGGTTCTACACGGAGGTCATCATCGACGAGGCGAACAAGATGAATCAGATGGTCTTAAAGCTCCTCGCCCTCACCCATCTGGAGTTTGGACAGACCGACGTCACCATTGAGCACTTCGATGTGGTGGAGATGATCCACAGCTATTTAAGCTCCGCAGGACTCCTTGCAAAGGACAAGGACGTTACCGTCAACGTCCCGGATGTGCCGCCGATCCTGGTCTGGAGCGACCGGTTTCTCACCGAGGAGGTCTTCCAGAACTACTACTCCAATGCCCTGAATCACGTGGAGGGCGACAAGGTCATCGACATCAGGTTCACGAAAAAGGAGAATGCCGTCCGGGTCAGCGTCTTCAACACCGGAAAGCCGATCCCGGAGGACTCCATTGACCGCATCTGGGAGAAGTTCTACAAGGTGGACAAGGCAAGAACCAGGGCCTACGGCGGCTCCGGCGTCGGTCTCTCCATCGTGAAGGCCATCATGGATCTTCTGCACCAGCACTACGGCGTCATCAACTACGACAACGGCGTGGAGTTCTGGTTTGAGCTCGACACCTCAAACCGGGAGGATGCTCCCAAAGAGCTCCCGGAGAACAGGGAACCGGTAAAGAGCGAAGAGACTTAAGGCACAGCAAGGGAAAACAGGCCAGCCAGGTGAGCCCACGACGGGGGCTATCTGGCTGGCCTTTTATCTCAGAAGAGATGTCCGATCCTGCACAGTTTTCTGTCTCCACTGTCCTATCCCGTGCAAAGAATTCTTATACAGAAGGGACAGATAGGCCTCATTCTCCACAATGCCGACCTGATTTTCAGAAGCCGGAAGAAAGCGGGGCGGAGAGGTATTCGGAAAGAGTCATGGGAAAACCTCTTTTTGTGATACTGACAGGATACCACAGGAGATCCTGTGGGGCAGGTGTTCTTACGGGAGCACCTGCCCTTTCTGCACATGCCCATTGCTCTGCCGTGCCGCAGAGGCTCTCCAACACAGCACAGGGTGAGAGGAAGAGAGAACCTGCGCAGAGATTCCCGGATTTTCATTCCGCCCCCGTTGCGGTATACTTTGCACGTATGGTTTCCAGGAACAGAACAGCAAAAGCGGCAGGAGAGCGAAGGCAGCAATGATTGCAGTGATCGATTATGATGCAGGGAACATCCGCTCCGTCCTGAATGCCATGAAGGCAATGGGACAGGAGGCGGTGCTGACAGATGACAGGGAGACGATCCTTGGTGCAGACCGGATCATCCTCCCCGGGGTAGGCGCCTTCGGGGATGCCATGGGGCGTCTGAAGGACCGGGGCCTTGTGGAGGTGATCCGGAAGGCAGCGGGAGAGGGCACTCCGTTTCTCGGGATCTGCCTGGGACTCCAGCTGCTGTTCTCTTCCTCCGAGGAGAGCCCGGGGGCAGAGGGCATCGGCCTCCTTGCGGGCACGGTGAAGAAGTTCCCCCAGGAGGCGGACGGGATCCGGTATAAAGTGCCGGAGATCGGCTGGAATGACCTTACGTATCCCAATCCCGGCCGCCTCTTTGAAGGGGTCCCGGAGCACAGCTATGTCTACTTCGTCCACTCCTTCTATGCCCATGCAGAGGACCGCAGCATTACAAAGGCGACCAGCACCTATGCCGGTGTGACCTTTGATGCCTCTGTCGAGTCCGGAAATGTCTTTGCCTGCCAGTTTCATCCGGAAAAGAGCGAGGCGATCGGAAGAAAGATCCTCGAAAACTTCCTCAGAATCACCAATGGAGGCGCGGCATGCTGACAAAGAGAATCATCCCCTGCCTGGACGTCAAGGACGGGCGCGTGGTAAAGGGCGTCAACTTCGTCTCCCTCCGGGATGCGGGAGACCCTGTGGAGGCAGGTGCCGCCTACTCGAGGGAGGGGGCCGATGAGCTCGTCTTCCTCGATATCACGGCAACCTCCGATGCGAGAAAGACCGTTGCGGACATGGTGCGGCGCGTTGCGGAAAAGGTGTTCATCCCGTTCACCGTGGGCGGCGGCATCCGCACCGTGGACGACATGCGGGCCATCTTAAGAGAGGGTGCTGACAAGGTCAGCGTCAACAGCGCTGCGGTGAAGAACCCGGAGCTCATCCGGGAGGGCGCAGAAAAATTCGGGAGCCAGTGCATCACGGTTGCGATTGATGCAAAGATGCGGACCAAGGACCCTGCAGACGGATGGACCGTCGTCATCGCAGGCGGCAGGATCGACACCGGTATTGATGCCCTGGCGTGGGCAAAAAAGGCCGAGTCCCTGGGTGCCGGGGAGATCCTTCTGACGTCGATGGACGCCGACGGGACGAAGGCGGGGTATGACATCCCGCTGACGGGCCGCATTGCAGAGAGCGTCGACATCCCGGTCATCGCCTCCGGCGGTGCGGGGACAAAGGAGCACTTCTATGATGCCCTCACGGAGGGAAAAGCCGATGCGGCCCTTGCCGCCTCGCTCTTTCACTTCCGGGAGCTTTCCATCCGCGAGGTAAAGGAATATCTGGCCTGCCGGAATGTTCCGGTGCGGCTTGTATGAGAGAAAGACAGACAGCAGACAGCTGCCTGCGGGAGGAGATATCAAGATGTACTACATTCTGAATGACGTGGAACCGAAGCTCGTTCTGCACTATTTTGAGGAGATCTGTGCGATCCCCCACGGATCCCACCACACAAAGCAGATCTCGGACTACCTGGTGAAGTTCGCAAAGGACCGGAACCTCAAGGTAAAGCAGGACGAGGCGGAGAACGTCATCATCTGGAAGAAGGGCTCTGCAGGGCATGAGAAGGCAGAGCCGTTAATGCTCCAGGGCCACATGGACATGGTCCTCGAGAAGAACAAGGGCGTTCCGCTGGATCTGGTCAACAACCCGATCCACTTAAAGTATGACGACGGCTTCCTGCACGCGGACGGCACAACGCTTGGCGGCGATGACGGCATCGCGGTCGCCATGATGCTGGCAGCCCTTGACGACAGGAACCTCGTACATCCGCCCCTTGAGTGCGTCTTTACGACGGATGAGGAGATCGGCATGGACGGCATGGCTGCCCTCGACGCCTCGGTCTTAC
The DNA here is from genome assembly GCA_900318875.1 of uncultured Lachnospiraceae bacterium. Taxonomy (GTDB): domain Bacteria; phylum Bacillota; class Clostridia; order Lachnospirales; family Lachnospiraceae; genus CAG-791. Next base: position 11,582 of record ONMH01000083.1, read on the forward strand.
AAGCAAAGCGCCTCGTCAACCTGGACTCCGAGGAGGAGGGGGTCTTTACGGTGGGCTGTGCCGGCGGCACGCACTTAGACCTCGTGCTTCCCGTCCAGATGAAGGTAAAAACCGGCATGATGCTCCATGTGGAGATCGCAGGCCTTCGGGGCGGCCACTCCGGAGAGTGCATCGACCGCGGCAGAGCCAATGCCGTTATGCTGATGGGCCGGCTCCTCCGTAAGCTCTTCAAGAAGTCCGAGTTCTCCCTGTCATCGCTTGAGGGCGGCTCCAAGGACAACGCGATCCCGCGCTCCTGCACGGCGGACCTCTTGTTCTTCGGGCAGTTTGACAACCGGATCATCTCGAATACCGTGGAGAAGTTCACGGAGCAGATCCAGAACGAGTACCAGTTCACGGATCCCGACATTGAAGTCCGCTCCGGGTGGACGGACATGACAGCGAAGGAGGCCCAGGTAGCCACCGCTCACGACACGAGAAAGACCGTCGCCATCCTGACAGCCCTTCCGAACGGCCTCATGGAGACCGATCCCAACACCGGCCGCCCGCAGACCTCGCTGAACCTCGGCATCTGTCAGATGAAGGACGACCAGGTCCAGATCACCTACCTCGTCCGCTCGTCCATCAACAGCCAGAAGAAGTACCTGTGCTCGAAGGTCAAGGCGATCGGAGAGCTGGCAGGTGCGAGAATCGATACGACGGGCGACTATCCCGCCTGGGAGTACCAGAAGGACTGCCCGCTCCGGGATACCCTGGTAGAGGTGTACAAAAAGGCCTACGGGAAAGAGCCGAAGATCTCGATCACCCACGGCGGTCTTGAGTGCGGCCTCCTTGCCGCCAAGATCCCGGGCCTTCAGAGCGTCTCCCTCGGCCCCGACATGGAGGGCATCCACACGCCCGACGAGAAGCTTTCCGTAGAGAGCGTGCGGCGCACTTGGGACTTCCTCGTGCGCGCCATGGAAGCCCTCGCCTGAGAAGAGATTGGAGCAGCGATGGCAGGTATCACAAACGACTGGCTCCCCGCAGTGGAGGGGGAGTTCAGAAAACCCTATTATCGGGAACTGTTCACGTTCGTGAAGAAGGAGTACGAGAACCACGTGGTCTACCCGCCCTCAGAGGACATCTTTGCGGCGCTGGACCTGACCCCGCTCCACAGGGTCAAGGTCGTAATCCTGGGACAGGACCCCTACCATGAACCGGATCAGGCCCATGGCCTGTCCTTCTCTGTGCTCCCTGACCAGAGGAGAATCCCGCCGTCTCTTGTCAACATCTACAAGGAGCTCCACGACGACGTGGGCTGCCGGATGCCGGACAACGGGTACTTAAAGTGCTGGGCAGACCAGGGTGTCCTGATGCTGAATACGGTGCTCACCGTGCGGGCGCATGAGGCCAACTCCCACAAGGGAAAGGGCTGGGAGCAGTTCACCGACGCGATTCTCGAGGCGGTGAACAAACAGGACCGCCCGATCGTATACATGCTCTGGGGCAGCCAGGCACAGGCAAAGGAGGTCATGCTCGACAACCCGCAGCACCTGATTCTGAAGGCGCCGCACCCGAGTCCCCTGTCCGCAAGCCGGGGATTTTTCGGCTGCCGGCACTTCTCGAAGTGCAACGCCTTCCTCGAAGCCCACGGGGAGACCCCGATCAACTGGCAGGTTCCCAACATCCACGACAAGACAACTGGCGCAACAGCATAAAGAAGGAGCATTCCCCAAGTGAAAAAGATACCGTTTGTCACAAAAGAGCAGGCAGAAGCGATCGCGAAGGACCATCCCACCCCGTTCTATCTCTACGACGAGAAGGGCATCCGCAGGAACGCGGAGGATGTGAAGAAGGCCTTTGCCTGGAACCCCGGCTTTCGCGAGTACTTCGCCGTCAAGGCAACCCCGAACCCCTATCTCATGAAGATCATGGCGGACTATGACTTTGGCTTTGACTGCTCCTCGAAGGCAGAGCTTCTGCTCTCCGATGCGGTCGGCGCGGACGGGGCGCACATCATGTTTTCGTCTAACGACACGCCGGCAGAGGAGTTCGCTCTGGCAAAGAAGCTCGGCGCGATCATCAACCTCGATGACATCACCCACGTAGCCTTCCTCGAGTCCATCATCGGGAAGGACTTCCCGAAGACCATGTGCTGCCGGTACAACCCGGGCGGGGTGTTCCAGCTCTCCAACGGCATCATGGATAACCCCGGGGACTCCAAGTACGGAATGACAAAAAAGCAGCTCTTTGACGCGTATGCCCAGCTGAAAGCCCATGGCGTCGAGAACTTCGGCATCCATGCCTTCCTTGCGAGCAACACCGTGACGAACGACTACTATCCGGAGCTGGCAGCCCAGCTCTTCCTGCTGGCAAAAGAGGCGCACGAAACGCTCGGCATCCACTTCTCGTTCATCAACCTCTCCGGCGGTGTCGGCACTGCCTACCGGCCGGACCAGGAGCCAAATGACATCTACGCGATCGGAGAGGGCGTCCGGAAGGTCTACGAGAAGATCCTCGTCCCTGCGGGGATGGGAGATGTGGCGATCTACACGGAGATGGGCCGCTTTATGATGGCGCCCTACGGCGCCCTTGTGACAAGGGCGATCCACGAAAAGCACATCTACAAGGAGTACATCGGCGTCGATGCCTGCGCCGCCAACCTGATGCGGCCCGCCATGTACGGTGCCTATCATCACATCACGGTGCTTTGCGGTTGACCGGATGCTTCCGGAGATCTCCATGGGAGACCTTCTCTTTATCCACGACGCCGGTGCCCACGGCTTCTCCATGGGCTACAACTACAACGGAAGGCTCTGGTGCGCAGAGCTCCTCTTAAAGGAGGACGGAAGCGTACAGGAGATCCGAAGGGCAGAGACGGTGGAGGACTACTTTGCAACCTTCGATCACACGGAGTACGCAGAAAAGCTCGGCCTCAAAAAGTAAGAGAGCAAACGGACAGCGAGAAACATCCGAATGATATCAGGAAGGGCAGCGGTTCCTGCGGCGTGGCCGCACTGCGGGGGCTGCTGCCCTGTTTTTCATCACACAGGATGTACGAGGTAAAAAGCGGCACCACGATCTGGGAGCGCTGGGATGCCCTGCGCTCAGACGGCACCGTGAATGAGACATAGATGTCCTCCGACAACATGGTCTCCTTCAACCACTACGCCTTCGGGAGTGTGGGAGAGTTCTACTGCCGGTACATCCTCGGCATCCAGCCAAAGAAACCGGGCTTTGCATAGGCCCTTGTGGCACCCCACATCGATGTAAGACCTGGTTCCTTCTCGGGCTCCTATCAGAGCCGCCATGGAAAGATCGCAGTCTCCTTTGATCTTCCTTCAAAGACGAAACCGTTTCTTCCGAGGCACCTGGGGCTCTGCGCCTTCCGGATGGAAGCACCCACGCGCTCTCCGCTGACCCAAGGACGTACCCCGTCGCTCTGTAAGGGGCGGATGCTGACAAACACAAGACAAATGACAAAACCTGCCCTGTGGGTCCCCAATTGGGACCTACTGGACGGGCTTTTTGCTGCCTGAAACCGGCAGAAGATGACATTCCATTTTTCTGCGTTTATACTTGTTACAGTAAGAAGAGAAACAGACAGAGGGGTACCACTTGCAGACAGGTGAGAACAAACAGCAGCATATGGTTGAGGGAAGGCTCCTTCGGATCTACGGCATCGTGCAGGGCGTGGGCTTTCGGCCCTTTGTAAAGCGCACCGCCGATGCCTGTGAGATCTATGGGAGCGTCTGCAACCGGGGACCTTACGTGGAAATCCGGGCATTCGGCATCCCTGCCGATCTGGATCGCTTTGCGGGCAGCATTCAGAACAATCCTCCGGAGCG
>ONMH01000083.1:15454-17674 GCA_900318875.1 uncultured Lachnospiraceae bacterium
ATCTTTGTCTCCCCGGACATCGCGATCTGTCCCCAGTGCGAAAAGGAGCTCTTTGATCCCAATAACAGGCGGTATTTACACCCCTTCATCAACTGCACCTCCTGCGGCCCCAGGGTCACGATTCTAGATGGGATGCCCTACGACAGGGAGCGGACCAGCATGAAGGAGTTTCCGATGTGCCCGAAGTGCCGGTATGAGTACACCCATCCAAAAACCAGGCGATACGACGCCCAGCCTGTCTGCTGCAACGACTGCGGGCCGAGGGTCTATCTGCTGCACCCGGGGCAGGCGGTATCCCTTCCTGTAAAGGTCGAAAATCTGCCGCTCTCTGAGACCGATCACGCCGCGATTACCGCGGCAAGGCGGTGCATCAAAGAGGGCGGGATTGTCGCTGTCAAGGGGATCGGCGGGTTTCACCTCTGCTGCGATGCGACGAATGAGACGGCAGTCTCCCTCCTTCGAAAGAGAAAGCACCGCCCCGCAAAGCCCCTTGCCGTGATGATGAGGGGTCACCAGAAGCCGATCCTGCTTCTGCCAAAGAAAACAGAAGAGGGGACGCACCCCCTCCTTGCTCCCTCCATCGCGCCGGGGAGCGACACCGTAGGCGTCATGCTCCCCTATGCCCCGATTCAGCTGCTGCTATTTCGCTATGATGATGGGATCTCCATGCCGGACGCCCTGGTCATGACAAGCGGAAACGCCTCCGGCGCACCGATCTGCAGGGACGATGAGAGTGCCCTGAAGGAGCTGGGGGACCTCTGTGATCTCATCCTCTCCCACAATCGAAAGATCCGCCTTCGCTGCGACGACTCCGTGATGGACTTTGTGAAGGACAGGCCATACATGGTCCGAAGGTCCCGGGGGTATGCGCCGCTTCCGTTTGCCATAAAGGAGAGCTTCAAGGGCTGCGCCCTCGCTGTCGGCGGAGAGCTCAAGAACACCTTCTGCATCGCAAAAAATCAGCTCCTGTACCCCTCTCCCTACGTCGGGGACATGGAGGACATCCGCACGGTGAATGCCCTCTCCGAGTCCGTGACAAGGATGGAGCACCTTTTGGAAGCAGAACCCACTGTCGCTGCCTGTGACCTGCACCCGAAGTACCACACGACAGCCTTTGCAGAGAGCCTTGGCCTTCCCCTCGTCCGGGTGCAGCACCACTACGCCCACATCCTCTCCTGCATGGCAGAGAACGACGTGCTGGAGGAGCAGGTGCTCGGCGTCTCCTTTGACGGCACGGGCTATGGCACGGACGGCACCATCTGGGGCGGGGAGATCCTCCTCTCTGACCTCGACGGCTTTACGAGAAAGGCGAGCATCACCCCCTTCCTGCAGGCAGGGGGCGACGCTGCAGCAAGGGAGGGCTGGAGAATTGCCGCAGGGTGCCTCTACGGGATCACAAAGGAAAAGGAGAGAATCCTGCAGCTCGCACAGGCCCTCTCCCTGGGAGACAGAACCGCAATCCTTGCCCAGATGGCGATGGCAGACCACCGCCTGAATACCGTGACGAGCACCAGTGCAGGGCGACTCTTTGATGCAGCCAGCGCGGTTCTTGGCATACGGCGTATCTCCACCTTTGAGGGGGAGGCCTCCATGGCGCTGGAGACAGCGGCGGAGCGCTGGGCAAAAGCCCATCCGGAAGACATGGCAGAAAATCTCCCCCTGCCTGACACCGCCGGGTGGAGGCGGGCAGAAGAGGGCAGGCTCCTTCTTCCGACTAACAACCTGTTCTCAGACCTTGTCAGGAGGAGACTCTCCGGAGAGGAGACAGGCTCCCTTGCCCTCTTTTTTCATACGTCCCTCTCCCTGCAGATCACAGCAGCGCTCTGCGCCATCCGGGAGGAGACCGGGATCTCTCATGCCGCCCTCTCCGGCGGCGTCTTCCAGAACAGACTCCTTCTTGTACTCACCAGGAAGGCCCTTAAGAGGGAGGGCTTTACCGTCTATACCCACAGGATGGTGCCGGCAAATGACGGCGGCATCGCCCTGGGACAGGCAGCGGCCGCCATGCGGGCGCTGCAGAAGGGGAACGTTTAGCGATCTTTTCCGGAACCGTAGGTCCCGCAGGGATCCGGCAGGCGCACCTCAAGGTTCCGGTACTCCACAAGGCAGTGCTCACACAGCCCCCTTGCGGTATCTTCCGTGATCATCTTTTTCCGAAGCAGCCTCGGAAGGCGCTCTCCCAGCCAGAAACGGGAGGACCATAAAGAGCCCGTCCTTTCG
>ONMH01000122.1 GCA_900318875.1 uncultured Lachnospiraceae bacterium
GTTGGTTTAAAGGGAACTGTGTTCAGAATCGTATTGCTGCATCTTGCACAAATGAAACTTGTTACCACCCGTTTCAGGTGTTAAAATTTCCTTATCTGAAACCAATGGAGTCATCACATATGTCCGATGTCGACGATTTGTTAAAACTGCAGAAGCTGCTGGACAGCGGTGCCATCACGAGACAGGAGTATGAGAGGGAGAAGGCCTGGATCCTCGGCACCGCCGGGGATTCGCAGGATGCCGCCTCCCAGCAGAAGGCACTGCCCACGGCTCCGCCTGCACCGGATGCCTTCCCTGAGGGAAGCACCCTGGAGACAAGGCCGGAGAGAAAGCGGGCCAAGCGCCCGTCGGGGAACCGGGGAACTGTCCTCTGCACAGCAGAAGAGCCTCAGCCGCACTTCGATATTCCGCAGACTCCGCCGGCAGGAAGTCAAAGGCCCCAGGCAGGAGAGAGCATCTGGCTCAAGGTCCTCGTTGCAGTCCTCTCGGTCTTTGTCACCTGGCCCGCAGCCTTTGTGCTGATCCTCGTCAAAAAGCCCTACCGCCACAGGATGGTGAACGTCATCCTCGCCCTCTGGGACGGGATCGCAACGGTTGTCCTGATTGCCTTTATCGCCTACACAGCAGCGATCTCAAGCATCTCCGGGGCGAGCGGAAGCCAGACGGCAGATGCCGCAAATACAGAGCTCTCCGGCGCGGCAGAGAGTGCCTCCTCCTATGATGCCTTTGTGGATGCCCTGAAATCCACGCTCCAGTCCTCCTACGGAGACCACTACACGGTCGAAGATGATGGCAAGACGCTGACCGTCTCGATCTGGCAGGATGGCGTTGCCAAGGAGGCAGAGTACGTGATCAACGGAAGCCAGGACTCCTCGAATGCCTGGGACGGCCTCAAGGAGAGCCTCCAGAGCCTCTCGATGACCTGCTTCCAGAAGGCAAACAGCGAAAGCCCGGAGCGCCACGTGGTGCTCAATGTACTGAATGACCAGAACACTAATAACGTGCTCCTCTCGTACCTGGATGGCACCTGCGTCTACGATGTGGTGCAGCAGGCCAAGAGCGCTGCGGGGGGAAGCACAGCTGCCGCCACCGAAAACTGAAGGGGCGGGGAAAGATTGGGGGCAAGCAATGAGCGAAAATGTGACAAGACAGCAGGATGCCAGTTCTGGCGGACCGGAGCTGACAAGGGAGGTGGAGCGGATCCTGAATGAGAGGCTCCCCGGTGCCATTGCGGAGGAGGTGAACCGCCAGGGAGGCGGTCATGACAAAGAGGTTCTGGACTCTCTGCACGATGTCACGGACGCCCTCCGGGATATCGCAGGCTCGGAGAAGAAACAGGCAAGACATGCGAAGGCCTCCGCCTTTGGAAACGTGCTCCTGTTCATCGCCTTTGCCGTGGTGTTCGTCCTGATCACTCCCGGGCTCTTCAGCCTCCTCTCCAACGTCAATGGCATGATGAGCGGCCTCAACACGACGATCGCCGACGTGGACACGCTCCTTGGCAATGCCAACACGACCGTGACCAGCATCAACAGCGTGCTGGACGGCGCGAATCAGGTGGTAGCGGATGTCAACACCGGCGTCAACAATACCTTTGCCTCCGTGAACACCCTCCTCGAGACCGTGAACGACGAGGTCACCGGAATCGGCACCGCAGTCGATGACCTGAATGAGGCAGTCGGCCAGATCCAGAAGGTCGTGGACGACAATGCGGGCGGCGTCAATGCGGCAATCCAGCAGATCGCAGGCCTTGACTACGATTCCCTGAACCGGACCATCGCCAATGCAGAGACCATCACCTCTGATGTGGCAGGCGTGAGCGGACAGCTCGGCGATACAATCACCGGCGTGAACAATACGATCGGCAGCGTCAACGACGTGGTGACCAACGCGAACAAGACCGTGGATAACGTCAACGACACGATCGCCATGGTGCAGACCACCATTCAGGATGCCGACACCACCGTAAAGAATGCCAATGACACCGTCACAAATGCAAACAATACGGTGACCGATGTCGGCAAGGTGATGAGCACCCTCGGCACCTCCCTGGTGACGACGACAAAAGTCATCAACTCCGCAATGGATACGATCAATGCGATCGACGTGGACCAGATCACCTCTGCCATCTCCGACTTCCAGAAAGCGACTGACAGCGTCACCAGTGTGACAGACGATCTGACCGATTCCGTCTCTACGATGAACGACACGGTTCAGAAGCAGAACGGCTATGTAGAGGCAACGGTGGATCAGTCCTCGAAGATCGACTTTGAGGGACTCAATGACTCTATCGATGTCCTGAAGGACTCCGCTAAGCAGCTATCCAAGACCTTGGAGAGCCTGACAAAGTAAGCAGGGACAGGGAAAGACGAAACTTCAAAAGAAGACTCACAAAACAGGAAATTGGCCCTCCGCACCAGCGGAGGGCTTTTTGCTGCCTGGCACCAGAGTGTCAAAAAGCAGACAAGAGAGCGAAAGAATTCGCGAAATTATGGAATCCGTCCGCCTGCAGGCCGGAATGAATCATGTCACAACCAGGAAACCTGAAACACAGAGCAGAAAAACATACAGGCAGGGAGACTGCGATTCGAGGGAATTTTCGCGCGGCTGCCGCAAAGAACACGGCAGGAGAGGAGGCGGCAACCTACACGGTGACGTTGCCGGACTGGGCACCGCGCTCTTTTGGGATCTGGCCCTCGCACCGCTGCTTTGTGATGCAGACCCACTTCGGCGGCCACACCTCGGACGGCGTGCTCACGACTTTGTCGACACGAATGAGAAGTGCGAGATCACCCACTGGGAGATCCATGTGAGACCCGAGCACAGCGATTTCCTGGATGCCGCAATCGGCGTCCACGGACTGTTATATAATGGCGCCGGCGAGTACATGCAGGCTATGGCGAAGAGAAGGAAGGAAAAGGGCGTCGAGATCCACATCAGATAAGAGGAAGAAAAGGAAACAGAAAAAGATACAAGGAGGCAGCAGCGGGAGACCGCCGCTGTCTTTTTCGCGTTGAACGCATGCCTGCACTTTACAAAGAATTCATGAATTCGATCCGGTCCCGGGCAGGATGAGGAACAGCAGGAAGAAAAATTTTACCAATCCCTAATTTTTGACCTGTGGTCATTTAATAAAATCTGCGCTATAATTGCCGCTGTAAGACGAAATACAAATCCAAAGGAGGCAGCGATGAAGACAAGAGACCGCATTGATACCACAGACTATGCAGCCTTGGTGAGGCAGCATGATACCATTGATCCCGAACTCTATGATACCTATCAGGTAAAGCGGGGCCTTCGCGATCTAAACGGCAAGGGCGTTGTCGCGGGCCTCACGAACATCTCCCGGATAGATGCCTTTGATGCGGAGGAAAAGCCCGCAGACGGCAAACTCTGGTACCGGGGGTATGAGATCCACGACCTCGTGGCAAAGTACCTGCGCACGCGCCATGGTTATGAGAACCTGACTTATCTGCTTCTGTTCGGGGAGATGCCGGACGAGAAACAGGCACAGGACTTCATTGACCTTTTGGGGAGGATGCGGGAGCTTCCCACAAACTTCACGAGGGATGTCATCATGAAGGCCCCGACGAAGGACGTCATGAACAGCATGACGCGCTCCATCCTGACCCTTGCCTTCTATGACAGCAATGCCTCGGACACCTCGCTGGAGAACGTGATCAGCCAGTGCATTGACCTGATCTCTGTCTTCCCGATGCTGGCGATCTACGGCTATCATGCCTACAACCACTACGAGAACATGCAGTCCATGTACATCCACAGACCGGATCCGTCCCTCTCCACCGCAGAGAACATCCTGCGGATGCTGCGGCCCGATTCCCAGTACACAGAGACCGAGGCGATGGCTCTGGATGTTGCCCTGATGCTGCACATGGAGCACGGAGGCGGCAATAACTCGAGTTTTACGACGAGGGTTGTGACGTCGGCAGGCTCCGATACCTACGCGGTCATCGCTGCGGCCATGTGTTCTCTGAAGGGTCCACGCCACGGCGGTGCCAACATCAAGGTCATGGACATGATGGATGACATCCGGGAGAACGTTTCTGACTGGAAGGACGATGAGGAGATCGAGGCCTATCTTCAGAAGATCCTCGCCGGAGAGACCTTTGACCACAAGGGATTGATCTATGGCATGGGCCACGCGGTGTACTCCAGGTCCGATCCCAGGGAGCGGATCTTCCGGCAGTATGTAGAACTTCTCTCGAAGGAAAAGCACCGGGAGGAGGACATGGATCTCTACGCAAGGGTGGAGATCATCGCTCCGAAGGTCATTGAGGGGAGCCGGAAGATCTACAAGGGCGTTGCCCCGAACGTGGACTTCTACTCCGGCTTTGCCTACGACATGATGGGCATCCCCAGAGAGCTCTACACCCCGATCTTTGCCATTGCAAGGGTTGCCGGCTGGAGCGCCCACCGCATCGAGGAGCTCTCCTCCGGATCAAAGATCATCCGTCCTGCCTATAAGAGCATCATGCAGGTCCAGAAGCCCTACGGCGGCACGGACCACTGAGATACAGCCATTGTCATTTCAAAGGAGGAAAAGAGACTATGTTTCGTGAATATCATTCCAAAGAGGAGTTTATTGACGACCTGAAGGCGTCCTGGAACAAGCAGGTCAAAAACTTCCGCGTCGGCGGCGTGATCGTCGGCATCCTGATGCTGATCCTTGGCATCATCGCCTGCATCTATCCGGTGCAGACGGCAGTTGTGGTGGAGGTCATCGCAGCAATCCTGCTGCTTGCCTTCGGCATCTTTGAGATTGCAGCTCACTTCTCGGTGCCCCCGATGGTCCGGACGGGATCCGGCATTGTGTCCGGCATCCTGAACATCATCATGGCGATTCTGCTTCTCACCTCGCCCCGGGAGGACATGCTGGTGTCCTTCAGCTTCCTCCTTGCAGCAGACCTTCTGTTTCTCGGTATTGAGGAGATCTCTGCCGCAGGGAAGCTTTCCTTCCTCGGCGTGGGTGGCCTGGGTATTTCCACCGCAGGCGGTGTCTTGAAGATCCTGTTCTCGTTCATTCTGATTCTGATGCCGATCGCCTCCACGGCAGCGGCGTCGATCGTCGTCGGCGTGTACCTGATCGCTGCCGGTATTTCGGTTCTGGTCTCCGCTTTCCGCGCAAAGGAGATCAAGATGAACTGACGGAAGAAACCGCAAGGCAGCGGCATATCTTCACAAGGGCAGACCATCATCCACGGGGTGAGAGGCCTGCCCTTTTCCTGTGTCTTCTTCCTGTATATGCCGTTACAGAAAGGACAGTCTGCAGAGGGCTAGAGCATGAACAGAAAGCGCGGACTGGA
>ONMH01000172.1:0-7189 GCA_900318875.1 uncultured Lachnospiraceae bacterium
GCCAGCATGTTCTGATTGGTGACTACGGAAGTCATTTTGCCGCCGGGACTGTCTCCCATATCCATACGATAGATCAGCGCCATGTCCTCCACCTTCTGGTGAGGGACCTCAGCCAGCCGTTCCTCATTTCCCTTCTGAGGGATCAGCTCCATCATCAGGTTAGCCTTCATGTTCGCATAATCGGAAATCTCTCCGATGTTAAACTGCGGCAGCCTGTCCACCTGCTGCATGATAGCCTCCTGCGTATCGCGGAGAATGCTTTCATAAGGAACCCCGGCCTCATGCGCCTGATAAGCCTGCTGCATGTTGAGATTTCCTTCGATCGGCGCATCTCCCACACGGAAGGAAATGCCGCGGTAGGATTCTCCCTGCAGCTTTTCCACGTCGCGGATTCCGATCTTCACCTGCGAATACTTTGCCGGAAGGTCCTCCGCAAAGCCTGCTTCCAGATCCTTTTTCATCTGATCCAGAAAAGCGTCATACGTCATTGCCATTCGTACCTCCTTCATCTGTACCTGTTTTCGGGCAACAAAAAAAGGCGTTTACCCTTCGTTCCTAAGAACGATGAATAAACGCCTGAATCCCGGATGCCGCCGAGTATTACTTCGACTGTTCCGGTCAAATGAAAACAGCCCCAAGGTTTTTGCCTCCTCAGGGCTGCCGTCATGTATCATTTTTCTGTTTTTTGGAGCCGTCTCATGCTTGACTTTTGGCCTTTGCAGAAAAGTCTGCACAAAATGGTGTAAGTTTGGTGTAAGTGTATAAGATCCGGTCCATTTCCAACAATGAAGTACGTCTCTTTTTTCCGGCTTACACCAACCGGTTTTAGTAGAGCTTTGCTCCTGCCGGGATGTGCGGATCGACCATCAGAAGATTGAGCTTTTCTTCGCCCTCTTCCTTATGAATGGCACTCAGCAGCATGCCGTTGGACTCCATGCCCATCATGGCTCTCGGCGGCAGGTTGGTGATGGCGATTAGCGTCTTTCCGATGAGCTGCTCCGGCTCATAGAAGGCGTGAATTCCGCTTAAAATAACGCGTTTCTCGTCTGTTCCGTCATCCAGGACGAACTTCAGAAGCTTCTTGGACTTCGGTACAGCCTCGCACTCCAGAACTTTAACGGCGCGGAAATCAGACTTGCTGAAGGTCTCAAAATCAACGAAATCCTTGAACAGCGGTTCGATCTCAACCTTGCTGAAGTCAATCGGTTCAGCCGGTGCTGCGAACGGGTCTGCCGGTGCTGCAGCAGCCTCTTCAGCAGCCTCAGAGCTTACACCATTTCCCTCAGATCCGCTCTTTAATGACTTCATTGTCGGGAACAGGAGAACGTCGCGGATGGCAGCGCTGTTTGTGAGCAACATCACCAATCGGTCGATGCCATAGCCAATGCCGCCGGTCGGGGGCATGCCGATCTCCATGGCGTGCAGGAAGTCCTCATCGGTGTGATTTGCCTCCTCGGGCATCCTGTGCCGCAAAGCGCTCTCTCTGGTCAATGGGATCATTGAGCTCGGAGTAGGCGTTGCACATCTCCCAACCGTTGATGTAGAGCTCGAAGCGCTCCACCTTGGAGGGATCATCAGGCTTCTTCTTGGTAAGAGGCGAGATCTCGATCGGGTGATCCATGATGAACGTCGGCTGGATCATCTTGTCCTCGCAGTAGGTGTCGAAGAACAGGTTCACGATGTCGCCCTTCTTGTGGCGCTCCTCGTACTCGATGCCGCGCTCCTTTGCAAGGGCCTTTGCCTCCTCGTCGGTCTTCACCGCATCGAAGTCGATGCCGGTCTCCTCCTTGATGGCCTCCACCATGGTGAGCTTGCGGAAGGGCTTCCCGAGGTCGATCTGCTTGTCCCCATAGGTGATGGTCGTGCTGCCGCAGACCTTCTCTGCCAGGTACCGGAACATGCTCTCGGTGAGTTCCATCATCCCGTTGTAGTCCGTATAGGCCTGATAGAGCTCCATCAGGGTGAACTCCGGGTTGTGGCGGGTATCCACACCCTCATTGCGGAACACACGGCCGATCTCGTAGACGCGCTCAAGGCCGCCGACAATCAGTCTCTTCAGATACAGCTCCAGAGAGATGCGGAGCTTGACATCCTCGTCCAGCGCATTGTAGTGGGTGACAAACGGTCTTGCCGCCGCACCGCCTGCGTTGGAGACGAGCATCGGAGTCTCCACCTCCATGAAGTCCCGAGCGGAGAGGAAGTTGCGGATCTCCCGGATGATCTCGGAGCGCTTCTTAAAGGTCTCCTTCACCTCCTCATTCATAATGAGGTCCACATATCTCTGGCGATACCGGATATCGGTGTCCACAAGGCCGTGGAACTTCTCCGGCAGGGGTTCCAGGGACTTGGCAAGAAGCGTCAGCTCCTTCACGTGCACGGAGATCTCCCCGGTCTTGGTGCGGAACGGGAAGCCCTTGACACCGATGATGTCGCCGATGTCAAGGTGCTTGAATTCTGCATAGTTCTCATCACCCAGGTCATTGCGGGAGATGTAGAGCTGAATCCTGCCGTCCCGGTCCTGAAGATTTGCAAACGATGCCTTGCCCATGACGCGCTTGGACATCATTCTGCCCGCAAGGGATACCGTGGTCGGTTCCTCGATGTAGTTTCCCTCCTCATCCAGCTTTCCGGCGAGGGCATCAAAGTTGTCCCGGACCTCTTTCGTGTGGTGGGTCTGGTCGTAGGTTGTGATCTTGAAGGGATCCTTTCCCGCAGCCTGAAGCGCGGCGAGCTTGTCCCGTCTCACCTTCTCGAGCTGACCGATGTCCTGTGTCTGCTGGCTGTTCTTCTGGTTCTCTGCCATTTTTCTCTCCTTGCCGTCCTGCGGCCCCACAATACGGTTTTGCCGTCTGCAATACGGAAAAAACGGCCCTCCGCACGGCGAAGGGCCGAAAATCAGCTGTCCGGGTCCCCCGGCTCAGCCTGCATCTGCTCTGGAAATCTTGACGACCCTGTACTGGAACGATCCCGCCTGTGTCTCCACGGTGACGGTGTCACCAACCTTGGCACCCATCAGAGCCTTGCCGACCGGAGACTCATTGGAGATCTTTCCCTCCAGGCTGTTTGCCTCATTGGAGCCAACGATGGAGTAGTCCAGATCCTCATCCTCGTCCAGGTCGTGGATGGTGACGGTGCAGCCCACGTTGACCTTATCGAGCTTGACATCCTCCTCCGGAATCACCTCGACGTTCTTTAAGATCTTCTCGATCTCCTCGATCCGCGCCTCAATGTCTCTCTTCTCATCCTTTGCGGCATCGTACTCTGCGTTCTCAGAGAGATCGCCCTGGGCCATGGCCTCCTTGAGCTTCTCCGCAACTTCCTTGCGGCGGTTGATCTTCAGATCCTCCAGCTCGTCCTCATACTTCTTAAGGCCGGCATATGTCAAAATGTTCTTCTTTTCTTCCATGTCTCTGTATTCCTCTGCAATTCAGGAGCAAAGACGCAGCGCTCTGAAACTGCCCTGCGTCTTCGCAAAAATGTCCGATTACGGATTATACAGACTATCCACCCATGGGTCAAGCGTATGGATATTCTTTTCGAAGAAGTGCCTCCAACTCGTCGAAGGAGGTCACCAGATTGACCCTCTGACGCACCTTCGAGGCGCCGGGAAAGCCGGCCAGGTACCAGGCGACGTGCTTGCGGATCTCGAGGATTCCCTCCCGCTCGCCGATGATCTCCTTCACGAGATCGCAGTGCCGAAGGATCTCCTGGATAACGTCCCTGCGCGAGGGCTTCCCGCTCTCTTTCCCGGTGTCCAGATAGGTGTTGATCTCCCGGAAGATCCAGGGATTTCCCTCTGCGGCTCTCGCCACCATCACCGCCGTGCACCCGGTCTCCTCCAGCATGCGCCTGGCATCGGCACCGCTTCTGACATCTCCGTTTCCGACAACCGGGATCTTCACCGCCTCCACGACCTCCCGGATTCTTGCCCAGTCCGCACTGCCCGCATACATCTGGGTACGCGTCCTCGCGTGAATGGCAACGGCAGAGGCTCCGCCCGCTTCCGCAGCCCTTGCACAGTCGGGGGCATTGAGGTGGTCGCAGTCAAACCCCGCCCGGAGCTTGACCGTGACAGGCCGGGAGGTGCTCCTCACCGCCGCGGAGACAATTTTCTCGATGAGATCCGGGTCCTTCATGAGGTAGGAGCCCTCGTGGTTGTTCACGATCTTCGGGACCGGGCACCCCATGTTCAAATCCAGGATGTCAAAGGGNGGCTCATGGCCAAAGAGCTGGAGCGAGACCGGCGTCTCCTCCGGGCGCCTCGTGCGCATCAGTTCCGCGGTCCGCCTGTTGCCATACGTGATTGCCTTGGCACTGATCATCTCCATGACCGTCAGCCCCGCCCCCTGCTCTTTGCAGAGCAGACGAAATGGCAGGTCCGTAACACCTGCCATCGGTCCAAGTACGGTCTGATTCGGGATCTCAACGCTTCCGATTTTCCACTTCATTGCTCAGCTGTCACCATCTCTTCTGCTCTGGCTCTCCGGTGTGTCCGACCGGTCAAACCAGATGTCAAACTCATCCTTCTTGCCGGAATTGTCCCCGGGCATCTCCTCATCCTCCGGGTTCTCGTCGTAATTTTCCAGAAGGTCCGCGGGATTCTCATGCAGAAAGGTCACCCGGTAGTATACCGTGATCGCATCGAAAACCTCTTTCTTCTGCTTTTCGACCTTCTTGATCAAAAGGCCTCCCCCGATATCGTCATAGAGGAGGTCTCCCTCCTCTGCCCGCGTGTCCAAAACAAGTCTTCCCTCCGGCGTAAAGCCAATCGTGAAGATCCCCCCCACCTCGGTGGTAAAGGTCACGCAGATGATCTGCAGCTCCTCTTTCACGTTCTGGGGAAGGCCGTCAAACTTGCTGTTGAAGTAGTACTTCCTGTTGTAAGCACTGGCACCGCACAGAATGATCCGGTAACGGCTGTCCTCATACTCCAGCGTGCCCTCCGGCACATCGAACCAGTTCTCCTCAGACATATCCCATCACTCCTCTCACCGAGATCTCTCCGTTTGCCACAAGGACCGCGCGCTCCGATCCTGTGGGCACCACAATCAGCTCGCCGTGATCCGTGATGCCCTTTGCCATCCCCGTGTACTCTCCCTTGGGGTCGAGCACCCGGACCTCCCGGCCGATATTGACAAGGCCGCTCTCATAGGCCGCCTTCACGCCGGAGAGATCCTCCGTCTTCTCAAACTGCTCATAATCCTCCTCGAAATGTTCCCAGAGGAGAGCGGTGAGGTTTGCCCTGCTGATTGTTCTGCCAAAGGCGAGTTTTAACGACGTTGCCGTCTCCCGGATCTCCTCCGAAAACGACTCCTCGTTGATGTTGAGACCGATGCCGATCGTCACGTCCCGGATCTCGGTCTCCTCAAGGCGCATCTCCGTGAGAATCCCGCAGCACTTCCGATAGGGGCCGCCGTCCTTCGAGAGTACCACGTCGTTTGGCCACTTGATCCCAACCTTTACATTTTCCGGAACACCGAGGTCCAGGATCGCCTCACGGGCCGCAAGGGCGATGACCAGGGTGGACTGGGGCGCCGCAGAGGGATCCATCTTCGGGCGCAGGAGAATGCTCGTGTACACATTTCCCTGTGCCGGGGAGACCCAGGTCCTGCCGCGCCGTCCCTTTCCCTTGGTCTGTTCGGAGGCGACAGTCACCGTCCCCTGGGGATACCCCTGATCCGACAGTGCCATGATGTCATCGTTTGTGGAACCGGTCTGCTGCGTATAGAGCAGGGGATGCCCCGCCCACCTGGTATGGAATGCCTCCTCCAGCTCCTCCTGGTTCAGGATATCCGTCTCCTGGGGATCCTGCAGGCGATACCCGCGGTTTGTCACCGCCTCGATCGTATATCCCTCCTCCCGGAGCTGTCCGATGGCCTTCCAGACTGCGGTTCGGGAGACCCCAAGGGTCTCGCAGAGCTTCTGACCGGAAACATATCCATCGGCATTCCTCAGCATTTTCAGGATTTTTTCTCTCATTTGCGCCTGCTGCCCAAATCCCTTTCGTCAGTCCTGATACCCAAGTGTAGCCGCCATGACCGCCTTGATCGTGTGCATCCGGTTCTCTGCCTCCTGGAAGACCACGGAGTGGGGTCCCTCAAAGACCTCGTTCGTGACCTCCATCTCGTTGAGGCCGTACTTCTCGTGGATCTTCTCGCCGATGCCGGTGCCGAGGTCGTGGAACGCGGGCAGGCAGTGCATGAAGATGCTCCCCTCTGCCGTTCTGTCCATCAGCTCCTTTGTCACCCGGTAGGGCTCGAGCTCCCCGATGCGCTGCTTCCAGACCTCGTCCGGCTCTCCCATGGAGACCCAGACATCGGTATAGACGACGTTGGCGCCCTCTGCCGCCTTCTTCGGATCGGCCTCGAGGGTGATGCTTCCGCCCGACAGGCCGGCGAGCTCCCGGCAGGTCTTCACCAGTTCCGGGTCCGGGAAATAATCCGGGTTCGAGCACAGGGTCACGTGCATGCCCATCTTCGCGCCCAGCACCATCAGAGAGTTTCCGGTGTTGTATCTCGCATCTCCAAAGTAGGACAGGCGTATGCCCTTCGGGCTCCCGAAGTGCTCCTCTATGGTCAGCAGATCTGCCAGCATCTGGGTCGGATGAAACTCATTCGTCAGGCCGTTCCAGACAGGAACCTTTGCGTACTTTGCCAGCTCCTCCACGATCTTCTGGCCAAAGCCGCGGTACTCGATGCCGTCAAACATCGAGGCGAGGACCCTCGCCGTGTCGGCGATGGACTCCTTCTTTCCGATCTGGGATCCGGTGGGATCCAGGTACGTGGTGCCCATGCCGAGGTCATGTGCTGCCACCTCAAAGGCGCAGCGGGTCCTCGTGGAGGTCTTCTCGAAGATCAGTGCGACGTTCCGTCCGCGCAGATGATCCACCAGAATTCCCTCCTGTTTCTTCTTCTTGAAGTCCTTTGAAAGATCCACCAGGTACTGGATCTCCTCCGGTGTGTAGTCCAGAAGCTTTAATAAGTCACGTCCCTTCAGATCCATCGAAGCCATTGTCTTCCTCCTGTCTGCTGTCTGTACGCTGATATTCTGCCCTGCCGTCAGTCATCATCCTGCTCCGCGCCATCGCGCAGTTCATCCTGAATGGCCCGGTTTGTCGCCTCCGCGCCGAGAGTCGCCGCGGAGGAGACGCCGGGACGGATGCAGGGATCCTTCGGCGCCGTCGGCGCCG
>ONMH01000172.1:7203-22015 GCA_900318875.1 uncultured Lachnospiraceae bacterium
GGGATGAAGATCTTGGTCGCCCTGCCGTCTGCGACGTCCTTGAGCGCCTCAATGCCGCGAAGGCGCAGAACCTCATCGGAAACCCCCACTTCGTTCAGAGAGTGAATACCCTGTGCCTCCGCATCATACACCATGCGGATGGACTTCGCACGTCCTTCTGCAAGGGCGATCTGGGAATCGCGCTCTGCCTCTGCCGCAAGGATCTTTGCCTTCTTGTCGCCCTCTGCCCGGGAGACCACCGCCTCCTGGTGCGCCTGGGCTTCCAGCACCGTCTGCCGGCGCTCCCGCTCCGCGCGCATCTGCTTGGTCATGACCTCCTCGATCTCCTTCGGGGGCTGAATGTTCTTGATCTCGACTCTCGTCACCTTGATGCCCCAGGGATCGGTCGCCTCATCGAGGGTTGCCTGCATCCTGCCGTTGATGATCTCACGGGAGGTCAGGGTCTGGTCGAGCTCCATGTCGCCGATGATGTTGCGGAGGGTTGTCGCGGAGAGGTTCTGCAGGCCCGCGATGGGGTTCTCGACGCCGTAGGTGTAGAGTCTTGGGTCAAACACCTTCATGAACACCACGGAGTCGATCTGCATGGTGACATTGTCCTTGGTGATGACAGGCTGGGGCGGGAAGTCGAGAACCTGCTTGTACTTTCCCAGGTGCTCGATCACGTAGGCGTGGGCCTGCGGGACGATGCGGATGTTCGTGAAGAACAGAATCAGAGCGATGATGACCAGAATGATCAAAAATACCGTGAGTGCCATGGACCTCTCTCCTCCCCAGGCTGCCATGCGGCCGCAGATATTTGCAAACCGTCAGCCTGTGTCACTAAAAAGAGAATACCATAAAGGGAAGGTCCCCGCAATTTTCCCTCACTGCGGAGCCTTCCCTCTGAACAGATAGGTTCGCATGAAAAACACCGCACCTCCCACCGGCCGCTCCCCCGCAAGGGCCCGGTCCGCCGCCTCATAGCAGCTCTGCGGAATCTTGCCGCCATTCAGGACCTTCTTAAGCCATCCGGAGCCCGCCGGGGTGAACTGGCCCTTCTGATAGATGACCTTGGAGATGGTGTTCGGAAACTTCCTGCTGTTCACGCGGTTCAGGACGACATTTCCGACCGCGATCTTTCCCTGCATGGACTGGTTGCCCGCCTCGCAGTAGATGATGGCGGCAAGGAGCTTGCGGTCGCTGTCCGAGACCTCGGTGGAGGCAGCAGCGGAAGCGGTCTCCTTCGCCGAAGCTGCTGCCTCCTCCGCCGCACTCTTTGCGGTATCGGCAGAAGCCGCCGCAGCCTCTGCAGCGGATGCGATCCGCTGGGCCGCAGCACTGGACTGCTGCTCCAGGAGCTGAGCCGCGGCTGCCGCGTTCTGGATTTCCTCCTCGCTGTCTGCCCTGCCGAAGGCAAGGTTGACGATCGTCTGGTTTGCGATGATGCCCGAGATCTCCGCACTGTTGCCGATGGCCATAGAGGCGTTGTAGGCCTCCTCAGCTGCCTTCTGGACGTCCTCAGCATTTCCGGCGCTGTCCGCCACCTCTGCCATCAGGGCGTTGAAATCCACATCACTCGCCGCTGCAGCGGTATCGGACGCGTAAACCGTGCCAAGCGGGGCAGTCATAAGAAGCGCAGCGGCGGCAAGTGCCGCGGCTGCCTGACAGGCGAGTTTCTTCATAACGGGGGTTTCCTCCAAATCTTTGCTCTCTGCAGGGAATCGGATGAGATTTTACCGATTCGTTTACAATTGTTTCTTTTTTATTCCATTTGTTACAAATTTGTTGCAGGTATGTGGAGCATCCTAGCACTGCCGTTCCCTCCTGTCAAGCATTCCGTGCAGTTTCCGCGGAGCATTCTCCCCTGCGGAGCATTCTCCCCTGCGGAGCGCTCTGCAGAAAGGCTGCAGCGCGGAATCCGCGCGGAATCCGAATAGGCAGCGCATCAAAAAAATGCCCTCCGGGAATTCCTTCTCCGAAGGGCATTTCTGCGATCTTTATGGATATTGATGACCGAACTGGTCAGTAATATCAGAGTTCCTTGGACTTGTTCATCACGGCTTCCAGGGCATCCATCACGGCGCCCCGGAATCCCTCCTCCTCGAGGACCTGCAGACCCTCGATCGTCGTGCCGCCGGGAGAGCAGACCATGTCCTTGAGCTCCCCGGGATGGCGCCCGGTCTCAAGCATGAGTTTTGCCGATCCCATCACGGTCTGGGCCGCAAAGCGGTAGGCCTGCTTTCTCGGCATGCCGCCCTTGACGCCGGCATCCGCCATCGCCTCGATCAGCATGAACACATAGGCCGGTGAGGCGCCGGAGACCGCGCCGACGGCGTCCATCAGGTTCTCGTTGACGACCTCGGCAAGGCCAAAGCTCCGGATGATCTGCAGTGCCTTCTCCAGATCCTCGTCCGTCACGTTTTCATTCTTGCACACGGCAGAGCAGCCCGCCTGCACGAGGGCCGGGGTGTTGGGCATGCAGCGCACAATCTTGACCGGCTTCTCAAAGTAGTCCCCGAGCCACTTGCAGGACTTGCCTGCGGCGACGCTGATGATGAGCTTGGAGGTGTCCACGTTGTCGCGGATCTCCTCCATGACGACCGGCAGCACGACCGGCTTGACCGCAAGGACGATCACATCTGCGGCCTTGGCCACCTCGCGGTTTGAAGAGGTCACCTGAATCCCATACTTGCTGCGGACCTTCGCCATCGTCTCCTCTGTCGCAGAGGATCCGATGATGTCCTCCGGCGCAACGAGCTGCTCCTTGAGGATGCCGCTGATCATGGCCTTCGCCATATTTCCCAAACCGATGAATCCTATCACCATGTCTTACCTCCTCCTTTGGGATCTGTCTCTCAGGACTGCTTCGGATGCCGCCTCTGCCGGTACGCCTCGTACATAAGGATTCCCGCAGACATCGCCGCATTGAGGGATTCGATCTGTCCCTCCATCGGGATGCGGATCTTCTGATCCGCAAGGGCTGTGGTCTCCCTGGTGAGACCGTTTCCCTCGTTGCCGATGAGAAAGGCGCTGCCGCCCCGGTAGTCCGGAGCGTCATAGGGAACGCTCCGATCCAAGTGCGCGGCATAGAGGCGGATGCCCCGCTTCTTCCAGTCACAGAGGTCCTCTGCAAGGTTGTCCGTGTAGAGGAACTTCACGCGGAAGACCGCACTCATCGTCGCCCGCACCGCCTTCGGAGAGGTCACGTCCACGGTGCCCTTCGAGAGCAGGATTCCGGAGACACCTGCTGCCTCCGCGGTGCGGAAGATCGTCCCGATGTTGCCCGGGTCCTGGAGGTTTTCCAGGGCGAGCAGGAGCGGTTTCTCCGATGTAAAAAAGTCCTCCCGCTTCCAGGAGGGCCTTTTCGTCACACACAGCACGCCCTGCGGCGTATCCGTATCCGCTGCCCTTGCAAAGAGGGAATCGGCGAGGATCACCGCGCGGTGTGCGTTCAGTTTGCTGGTCAGTGCCGGCTCCGGCTCTTCCCCGAGCCGTTCCGCAAGGGACTCCGAGACAAAGACGCGCTCGATAGCCTCCTCCGGGGTGTCAAGAAAGATCCGGATGCCCTCTGTCACAAACGCGTTCTGCTTCTTTCGCTCCCTTGCCTTCTCACGGAGCAGGCACAGGTTCCGAACCGCCGAATTTGCGGCGGATGTAATCTTCTCCATTGCTCAGCGGGACAGTGCCACAGAGATCTGGTACTGATAATCCGGAATGCTCTTGGTCATCGCCAGCGCTTCCTCGATGTCAAAGTCCACAACCTCGCCGTGCTTGAAGGCAATGACCCGGTTCTTCCTGCCTGCTTCTGCGATGTCCGCCGCATAGGCGCCCATCACGGAGCCGTAGAAGCGGTCCTTGCAGGTCGGGCTGCCGCCCTCGGCGTTGATGATGATGTGGTGCTTCTTTCCGTGCTTTCTGTTGTTGATGATGTTGTCGACGATGCGCTGCTCATCGTAGTCGTACTTCTCCGGGAGCAGGATATCCTCCGCGCCGTTTGCAATGCCGCACCAGAGGGCGATGTAGCCGGCGTTTCTGCCCATGACCTCGATGATCGAACATCTCTCATGGGAGGAGGAGGTGTCACGCACCTTGTCGATGGCCTCCATGGCCGTATTGATGGCCGTGTCGAAGCCGATCGTGTAGTCGGTGCAGGCGATGTCCAGGTCGATCGTGCCGGGGAGGCCGATCACGTTGATGCCGTGTCTCGAGAGCGCAAGGGCGCCGCGGTAGGAGCCGTCTCCGCCGATCACGCACAGGGTATCAATGCCGTGCGCAGTGCAGATGTCCGCTGCCTGCTTCTGGCCCTCCTCGGTGCGCATCTCCGGGCACCTTGCGGTGCCGAGGATCGTGCCGCCGCGCTCGATGATGTCCGAGACGCTGTGCTTGTCCATCTCATGCATTTCCTCATTCAGAAGTCCGGAATATCCCCTCTGAATGCCGATCACGCGCCAGCCATTCAGCAGCGCCTTTCTGCAGATGCCGCGGATGGCAGCGTTCATACCAGGGGCGTCGCCGCCGCTGGTCAGGATGCCGATTGTCTTCTTTTTTTCCGCCATGATACTTCTCCTTCAGTAAAACAGATCTGTTTTCAGTTCCCGTATCTGCGATTCCAGGAACATTTTAGACTGCCGGGTTTCTTATTGCAACGACACATTTCGGGAACCGAAGAGGGTTCCTGCAAGCGCCACGTTCTCCTCCGAGGCCCGAACGCCCTGGCCGCTCGGGAGTCTTTTCATGGCCTTCTCCTTCGCGACATAGACGATCACCTGATCCTGCCCGCCGTGCTCATCCACGAAGCGGTCCAGGGCCTCCT
Organism: uncultured Lachnospiraceae bacterium; assembly: GCA_900318875.1. Classification (GTDB taxonomy): domain Bacteria; phylum Bacillota; class Clostridia; order Lachnospirales; family Lachnospiraceae; genus CAG-791. Next base: position 11,996 of record ONMH01000172.1, read on the forward strand.
TCTTCTCCTCGTACTCCTCAAGGCTCGCAAAGCGGATCCAGAGATTCCGGGGCATGTCGTCAAAGAGGATGACCTTGTCAACGGCAAGGACCGCATCCCGGTCCTCCTGCAGCCGAACGTTTCCCTCGAGGAAGAGCTTTGCGTCCTCCTGCAGCTTATCCCTGTTCTCCTCATAGGCCTTTGGCCAGATCAGCACTTCGCAGCTTCCCGTCAGGTCCTCGAGGACCGCGTTCAGCATGAGCTCGTTCTTCTTTGTGTAGCGGGTCTTCAGGTTCCGCAGGAGCCCGCCGATGACCGCGTGCTGACGGTCCCTTACCACCGTCTCCCCGGTGTCCTCATCCCGGATAAAGTCCGAGATCCTGTTCGTGATGTGGTGCTTCCACAGGCCGACAGATCCGTCCAACGGGTGCCCGGAGAGGTAGACGCCGAGGACCTCCTTCTCAAAGGAGAGCTTTAAGTCCCTGTCGTACTCCCCGACCTCAGGGTAGCTGACGGAGAACTCCTTCTTCCCGGCATCGTCTGCCAGGTCAAACAGGGAGAGCTGCCCCGCCATGCTGTTCTTCGAGGCGCTCTGGATCTCGTCGAGAAGGCGGCCGGAGACGGTCATCATCTGCTTTCTCGTCGCCCCGAAACAATCCATTGCCCCTGCCTTGATGAGGTTCTCCAGAACCCTCTTGTTCAGCGGCACCTGCACATCCACCATGCGCTGCAGGAAGTCCCGAAGGTCCCGGAAGCTGCCGCCGCGGCTTCTCTCCTTTACGATCGCATCGACGATCGGACGGCCGACGCCCTTGACCGCGGTCAGGGCATAGGTGATCGCGCCGTTTGCGACAGAGAAGTCCGCCTCTCCGGTGTTGAGATCCGGGGGCGTGATCCCGATCTTCATCTGCCTGCAGCAGAGGATGTAGTTGGCGACCTTGGCAGGAAAGTCAATGACAGACGACAGGAGCGCTGCAAAGAACTCCGTCGGATAGTAGACCTTGAGCCAGGCGGTCTCATAGGTCACAACCGCATAGCAGGCCGCGTGGGACTTGTTGAAGGCGTACTTGGCAAAGTCCATCATCGTGTCATAGATGTGGTTTGCCGTCGCCTCGGGGATGCCCTTTCCGGCGCAGCCCGGCACGTTCTGTTCGGGATTGCCGTAGACAAAGTTCTTCCGCTCCTCCTCCATCACGTGCTGCTTCTTCTTCGACATCGCACGGCGCACCAGGTCTGCGCGGCCGAGGGAGTATCCGCCCAGCTGCTGCACGATCTGCATGACCTGCTCCTGGTAGACAATACAGCCGTAGGTGGTGGACAGGATCGGCTCAAGCTCCTTCGCATCGTAGTGGATGGTGGCTGGGTTCCTCTTGCCATCAATATACCGGGGGATGAACTCCATCGGGCCCGGGCGGTACAGGGCAATGCCTGCGATCACGTCCTCCATCGAGGAGGGCTGGAGCTGTTTCATGAAGGACTGCATGCCGCCGGACTCGAGCTGGAACACGCCGTCAGTCTTTCCGGTGGACAGGTACCCGTAGACGTTGGGATCATCGAAGTCGATGTCCTCGATCTCGAAGTGCGGGAGCGGATTCTTCTCCACCTTCTTTGCCCCGACCTGGGGCTCGTAGGAGGGATAGGCGCCGCCCGCCTCCTCAATGGAGCGGTTTGCCATTTTCACGGCGTTGTGGATGACAGAGAGCGTGCGCAGGCCCAGAAAGTCCATCTTCAGAAGGCCCAGCTCCTCGACCCTTGTCATCGTGAACTGAGTCGTGATGGAGCCGTCGGCCGCCCGGGAGAGCGGAATCAGGTTCTCCGCGGGCTCCGCACAGATCACGACGCCAGCCGCATGGACGGAGGTGTGCCGGGGAAGGCCCTCGAGCTTTCTTGCCATGTCGATGAGGCGGTGGACATCGCTCTCGTTCTCATAGCGCTTTTTCAGCTCGTTGCTCTCCTCCAGTGCCTTGTCCAGGGTGATGCCCAGCTCATTCGGAATGAGCTTTGCGATCTGATCACAGAGGGAATACTGCAGGTCCATGACCCGCCCAACGTCCCGGATCACACCCTTGGCAGCCAGCGTGCCGAACGTGATGATCTGCACGACGTTGTCCTTGCCGTACTTCTTAGTCACGTGGTCAATGACTTCCTGTCTCCGCTCATACTCAAAGTCCACGTCGATATCAGGCATGGAGACACGCTCATCAGGCATGGAGACACGCTCGGGATTTAAAAAGCGCTCAAACAGCAGGTCATACCGGATCGGGTCGAGCTGGGTGATGCCCATGCAGTAAGAGACGACGGATCCCGCAGCAGACCCTCTCGACCCTCTCCCCGGTCCCACGGCGATGCCGTGCTCCCGGGACCAGTTGATGTAGTCCCAGACGATCAGGAAGTAGTCGACGTAGCCCATCTTCTGGATGACGGAGAGCTCATAGTCGAGGCGCTTCCGAACAGAGCCGTCGTCCTTCGGATAGCGCTTTGCAAATCCCTCGTCGCAGAGGTGATTCAAATAGGTCCAGGAATTGTACCCCTCCGGCACGTCGAAGTGCGGGAGCTTGGTCTTCCCGAATTCGATCGTGACATTGCAGCGGTCCGCGATCTTCTGGGTGTTGTCCAGAGCCTCCTGGGCATAGGGGAAGAGCTTCCGCATCTCCTCCTCGCTCTTTACGTAGAACTGTCCGCCGGGATACCGCATCCGGTTCTCATCGCTGATCTTCCTGCCGGTCTGGATGCACAGAAGGCAGTCGTGGGCCTCCGCATCCTCTGCGAAGGTGTAGTGGCAGTCGTTCGTCGCAATGAGGGGGATCTTAAGGTCCTCGTGCATCTGTAACAGCGCCGCGTTGACGGTCTGCTGGTCGGGATAGCCGTGGTCCTGGAGCTCGAGGAAGAAGTTCCCCTCTCCGAAGATGTCCTGGTACTCCAGTGCCGCCTTTCTGGCACCGTCCAGATCGCCCCGCACGATGTCCTTTGCGACCTCGCCCGCAAGGCAGGCGGAGGAGGCGATGATCCCTGTGTGGTACTGCCGCAGGAGTTCCTTGTCCACGCGGGGCTTGTAGTAGTACCCTTCCGTAAAGGACCGGGAGACGATCTTCGAGAGGTTCGCATAGCCCTCGTTGTTCTCCGCGAGCAGGATCAGGTGGTAGTACCGGTCGGACTGGTCCCCGATCTCATGGTCAAAGCGGGAGCCCGGCGCCACGTAGACCTCACAGCCGATGATCGGCTTGATGCCCTCCTCCAGAGCGGCCTTGTAGAACTCGATGACGCCGTACATGACGCCGTGGTCCGTGATGGCGGCGGCATTCATGCCAAGCTCTTTGACACGCTTTACGTAGGCTGTGATCTTGTTGGAGCCATCCAGGAGCGAGTACTCCGTATGGGTGTGCAGATGACAGAATGACATTGAAAATCCTTTCTCTGTGACAGGCGGGTCACTGCGAAGCAGGGTTCTGCAGCAGTGCCTCCGAGAGCGGGATGTCCTCCGGGGTTGTGACCTTGATATTCCGGTAGGAGCCCTCCACCAGCCGGACCCTGTGCCCGGTGATGCTCTCCACCACCATCGCATCGTCCGTCACGTGGATGCCGCGCTCCACAAGCTCCGGGAGCTGGGGCAGGAGCTTTCCGTAGGCATCCCGGATGAGTTCACAGGAGAAGACCTGCGGGGTCTGGATGATCCAGACCTTTGCCCGGTCCGGCGTCCTCTCCACAAAGCCGTCCCGGCTGCTGATTTTCACCGTGTCCTTGGAGGGCATGCCGGCAATGCAGGCGCCGGTCTCCCGCACGGCCTTATGGAGTCTCTCCAGCGTAGCCTCATCGAGAAACGGCCTTGCCCCGTCGTGGATGAAGACATAGTCACAGGGCCAGGCGATGGCGCCTATGCCGGAGGCGACGGAGTTGTAGCGCTCCGCACCGCCCTTTGCAAAGCAGCGGAATTTCTCCCTTCCCTCGGTGATGCGGGAGAGGACGTTCTCCCTGACATAGGTCTCATCTCCCTCCGGGATCACGAGGACAAGGTCCGTGATCACGGGGCTCTTCAGCAGTGTTTCCAGTGAATAGGCAAGAAGCGGCTTTCCCGCCAGGGGCAGGTACTGCTTGGGGAGTGGTCCCCCCATGCGGGTCCCCTTCCCTGCGGCGAGAAGCACCGCGGTACAGCGATCTTCCATATGTGTTGTCCCTTCCTTTGTGTTCCCTTCATATTCCCTTTTCCTCCGAAGGCTTTCCCGGGGAGGAAGCAGTGTCATTATAGCACGTATGTTTGTGGAAGTGGGAACGACAGGAGGAATGACCGCGGAAAAGCAGGAAGGGATCGTGACGAAAAAGAGGGCACCGGAGTCTCTGCCCCGATGCCCTCTGCTTCCTGCCTGTCAGTCAATCCCCAGTGCCGAGAACGCCTCGCCATACGGCGCCTGGCAGATGCCGCGCTCCGTGAGGATGCCCGTGATCAGGCTGTGATCCGTGACATCGAAGGCGGGGTTGAAGGAGGTGTCCACCCCCTCCGGCACCATCGGCTCCCGGTACCAGAGGCTCTTTATCTCCTCCGCATTCCGCATCTCAATTGGGATGTCCGCACCGGTCTTTGTCTTCCTGTCGATCGTCGGCGTCGGCGCGCAGACGTAGAACGGGATTCCGTAGTACTTTGCCAGGATCGCAAGGCCTGATGTCCCGATCTTGTTCGCCGCATCGCCGTTGTCTGCCACTCTGTCGCACCCGACGAAGATCACCTGAATTTTGCCGGACTGCATAAGGAGGGACGCCATGTCGTCGCACTGGACAGAAGTGGGGATTCCCGCCCGGGAGAGCTCATCCGGCTTCCAGCCGTTCTCAATCGCAACGTACATCGGTGCGGTCGCCGTGCCGTACTTCGAGGTAGCGAGAGTCCCCGCATTGCAGTGGGTGAGGATCCCAAGGGGCTTCTCCCCCTGCTTTTTGCGGATCTCCTCCAGGATGGCAAAGCCGTTCTCCCCGATGCCGCGGCAGATGGAGACGTCCTCCCGCTGGATCGCCTCCGCCTCTGCAAAGAGAGCCTCCCGGACTGCTGCGGCCGGCTTCTCCTCCACCGCCCTTGCGGCGCGGACCATCCGCTCCAGCGCCCAGGACAGATTGACTGCCGTCGGGCGGGCAGCGGAAAGGACCTTCTGATCCTCCTCGAGCTGCCGGAAAAATGCTGCCTTTTCCTCCGGATAGGATCTGGAGAGCACGGCAAGGCCGAAGGCGGCAAAGATGCCGATGGCGGGAGCGCCCCGCACCCGGAGCTTTTGGATCGCCTCCACCATCGCTGCCCTGTCCCGGATCTGTATGCGCTCTGCCTTTCCGGGAAGGAGCGTCTCATCCAGGATGTCAACACACTCTCTTTCAGGTCCACACTTCACGGAGATCACCTGGTCAAAGAAGGGTTCCAAAACCGATTTCATGGTCTTCTCCTTTTCATCTTTCTGCAATCAAAAAGCCCGCCTTGAAAGCGCGGGAGGCAAAGGCCGCCTCGTAGTCGGAGAGGGCGTGCCACTCCACCTTCGGGAGCCTGACAAGGCCCTTGGACAGGAGCTGCAGGGCCGGGGCAAACGGGCCGCAGCGGCTCCCCACGATCGTGATCTCGTTGACGACGAGGTGGCTCATATCCACCGTGGCGGCACCCGCATAGGTGCTCTTTAACACGATGGTGCCCATCCTCCTTACGATCCTCGCCGCAAGGTCAAGGCCAGAGGGATTGCCGGAGGCATCCACCACAACCTCATAAGTGTCCTGCGAAAGGCGGTCCACAGAGGGTTCATAGTGGGACTCCGGCTCAGCGTACCGCTCCGTGTCCAGGTTCAGATGAAACGAGTCAATGATTCTCGTCTTTGCAAACGGCGCAAATGCCGCGAGCTTCTCCTCGTGCTTTCCGATGACCGTGAGATCTGCTCCTGTCAGGGAGAGCACCTGCGCGATCATGAATGCAAGGCGCCCGTCCCCGATCACCGCGACATTTTTATCCGGGTCGATGTGCACCTGCTTCGGGATCTCAAGAGCTGCGGCAAGGGGCTCTGTGTAGACGGCCATCTCCGGGGAGAGGCCCTCCGGAACCTCATGGACAAGGTCGTCCCTGAGGGTCATAAACTCCGCAAAGCAGCCATCCGAACCGATGCCAAGGACCCGCCGGTCCGGGCAGTGCTTTTCCCGCCCCGTTCTGCAGTAGAGGCAGCGGCCGCACCCCTCGTTGAGCTCTCCGACAACAAGGGTGCCGACAAGCTCCCGGAGGTCATGCCCGTTCGCATCGAGGCACTCCGGATTCTTCTCCTCCGGCGACCCGACCGCATCGATGACGCCCGCAAACTCATGGCCCATGATGCCCTGAAAGTCCGGACGGTATCCCCTGAGGATCTCCTTGTCCGTGCTGCAGACATCCGCCCGAAGGACCCGGATTCTCACGTGTCCCGGCTCCGGGACAGGGACCGGAAGGTCCTCCCGGTAGCTGGCCTTTGCTCCATCAAAATAGATACCCTTCATGATAAGACCCCCTTTCTCAGCGCTGGCTCTTGTCGTAGACCTGACCCAGGGCACTGGGTGCCTGGTTGTGCCTCGAGAGAAAGACGAGCAGAAGGAGCGTGACGACATAGGGAAGCGTCATCACGAGATCGCTGTAGGCGGCGGGCATGCCCAGGGCGAGCACGATCTCGGAGCCTGCGCTGCGCGCAAGGCCGAAGATCAGGCAGGCGCCGAGGGACGGCAGGATCTCCCAGTTGCCGAAGATGTAGCCCGCAATCGCAAGGTAGCCGTAGCCCATGTAGATGCTGCTCGAGAAGTTGGCAAGGATTGAGTAGGCAAAGCACATGCCGGCAAGGCCCGAGAGGGCGCCGGAGACCATGACCGCGATGAAGCGGGTCTTTGCCACATCTCCGCCTGCCGCATCGACGGCAGCCGGGTTGTCGCCGCAGGCGCGAAGGCGCAGTCCGAAGCGCGTGCGGTAGAGGAAGTACCAGGCGATGACCGCAATCACAATGATGATGAGCTCAAAGGGGTAGATCTTCGTAAAGAAGGCGCCGAGGATCGGGACCTTCGAGATGCCGGGTACCGTGATGCGCGCAGAGACCGAGAGGACGAACCGGTCGGAGGCAGCACCGAACACGGTGCGGTTTAAGGCCTTTGTAAGGAACCCCGTGAGCGCTGCGCCGAGGACGTTGATGACAACGCCGCTGATGACCTGGTTTGCCTTGAAGCGGATGCAGAGAAGCGCGTGCAGCATCGAGTAGACGCAGCCGCCCAGCATCGCCATCAGGAGCGAGACGTAGTAGGGCACCTGGGAGTCCGGGTTCATGTGCTGCGCCATCACGTAGGCCGTCAGGCCTCCGATGAAGGCGCCCATGCCCTGCAGGCCCTCCAGGGCGAGGTTTGTCACCCCGCTTCGCTCGGAGTAGATGCCGCCGATCGCCATGATGAACAGGGGAAGCGAGAAGCTCAGACCGTCGATGATGATCGTATCAATTGCGTTCAGCATGTTGTTTCTCCTTTCTCCCCATCCGTGCCATGAAGTAGAAGTTGCAGGCACTGGTCAGCAGGATGAGACCCGTGATGACATCCGCGATCTCCGACTCGAGGCCCGCCTGGGACTGCAGGTAGGTGGAGCCCTTCGAGATGATCTCGATCAGAAATGATGCAAAGAAGATGCCGACGGGATCGTTGTTTCCGAGAAGTCCCACCGCGATCGCGTCGTACCCGGTGGAGAGGAGGACCCTGGGCTGGATGGAGTTCACATAGCCCAGGTAGTAGGTGACGCCGGCAAGACCCGCAAGGGCACCGGAGATCGCCATGGAGAGGACGATGCGGGAGCCCACGTGAATGCCGATGTAGCGGGAGGCCGTGCGGTTCCGATCGAAGACGAACTTCACGAGGAGCATGACGGCGATCGCCAGCAGGAACCCGATGGGCAGATCGTACTTGTAGCCGCCGATCAAAACCTGGTGGAACGTGAGCCGTGCGTTGTTCGAGATGGCCCGGGACTGCCTCGAGACGGGGTCAATGCAGCTCGTCTGGATGATAAAGCTGATGACGTACTCCGCGATGTAGTTGATCATGATCGAGGAGACCACCTCATTCACGTTGAAGCGGTACTTGAGAAACCCGATCAGGGCACCGCCCGCCATGCCGGCGACAAGGCCCACGAGGATGACAAGGGGCTTTGCCGCGGCGGACGGCAGGTTTGAGTAGCCGACGAGAACCGTCGCCGTGAAGCCGCCGATCAGCATCTGTCCTGAGATGCCGATGTTGAACAGACCGCAGCGCATTGCCACCGCATAGGAGAGCGCCGCAAAGATCATCGGCGTCCAGTAGTCGATGTAGCTCGAGAGGTCCGTGAGCATGGACTGTCCGCCGCCGTACTTTGCCTTCGGGGCAAGGCCCACGCCCTGGAGGAGGTTATAGTAGGCACTCAGGGGGTTCTTCCCCAGGATCAGGATGACGACGGCACCCGCAAGGAGGCTCACCAGCACGGAGAGCGCCGCAACCTTCAGATATTTTTTCCGTTCTGCTGTCATTCCTTTTTCACTCCCATCATGTATTCTCCGACCTCTGCCGTCGTAAACTCCGCTGCCGGCGCGATCTTGCCGATGCTGCCGCTGAAGATGACGCCAATCGTGTCCGCCAGCTGCATGATCTCATCGAGCTCGAGGGAGATCAGAAGCACGGCCTTTCCCTTGTCCCGCTCCCCGAGGATCTGCCGGTGGATGTTTTCGATGGCGCCGATGTCAAGACCCCGGGTGGGCTGCACGAAGATCGTGAGCTTTGCGTTCTGCTCGATCTCGCGGGCGACAATCGCCTTCTGCTGGTTTCCGCCGGACATGGAGCGCACGAGGGTCTTCACGCCGTTTGCAGAGCGGATGTCGTACTTGCCGATGAGCTTGTCTCCAAAGTCCGCCGTGACCTTCTGGTCGCGCACACCCTTATGCTCAAAGGGCTCCTTATTGTACTTTCGAAGGGCCAGGTCATCGGAGAGCACAAAGTCCAGGATGAGGCCTGTCATCTGCCGGTCCTCCGGGATGTAGGAGATGCCTGCTGCCGCGCGCGCCCGGATGTCGAGCTCTGAGATGTCCCTCCCGCAGATCTGGATGGCCCCTTCCGCCGCAGGCAGGAGCCCTGCGATCGCATCCGCGATCTGGGTCTGTCCGTTTCCGGAGACGCCGGCAATGGCAAAGATCTCGCCCTCATGGATTTCAAAGCTCACGTCCTTTACGACGGGAAAGCCGTCGTCGTTCTTCACGGTGAGGTGGGAGACGGAGAGGACCGTCTTTCCAAAGTGCGCCGGTTTCTTCTCCAGCGTCATTTTCACCTCTCTTCCGACCATGAGGTTTGCCATCTCTTTTGTGTCCATCGTGGCCACATCGTAGACACCGACAAGCTTTCCCCTGCGGAGGATCGCACAGCGGTCCGCGACCTGCTTGATCTCCTCGAGCTTGTGGGTGATGAGGATGATCGTCTTGCCGCCGTCCCGGAGGTTCCGGATGATGCCAAGGAGGGAGTCGATCTCCTGGGGCGTCAGCACAGCCGTCGGCTCATCGAAGATCAGAATCTCCGCCTTGCGGTAGAGCATCTTCAGGATCTCGACGCGCTGCCTCGTGGAGACGTTGACCTCAGAGATCACGTCCGTCGGGTTCACCTCCAGCCCATACTGCTTTGAGAGTGCTGCGATCTCCTCGTTTGCCCGCTTCATGTCCACGCAGGGGAACAGGCCCAGCGCCTTCTTCATCGGCTCCACGCCGAGGACGATGTTCTCCGCAATCGTGTAGTTGGAGACCAGCTTGAAGTGCTGGTGCACCATGCCGATGTTCAGATGGCTTGCATAGGAGGGTGATGTGATCTTCTCCTCCTTTCCCCGGATGAAGATCTGCCCCTCATCGGGCTCATACATGCCGAAGAGCATGCTCATCAGCGTGGACTTGCCGGCTCCGTTCTCCCCGAGAATGGCGTAGATCTCGCCCTTCTTCACCTGAATGGAGACATCGTCATTCGCGACAATGCCGGGGAACCGCTTTGTGATGTGCTTCATCTCCACAATGGTCGGATTCTCTGCCATAA
>ONMH01000144.1 GCA_900318875.1 uncultured Lachnospiraceae bacterium
GTCGGGAGTATGCTGGTCTGCTGATACGCGCAGACGGGAAAGAATGGACAGGTTTGAAAGTCCTGCGGATGCGGAACTTTCAGCGAGGTATAAAAATATTTATTTCCGCATGAAGGGCTATGGAACACTGTCGTTGGCCGCTGTGAAGTTTCATTGAGAAAGAAACAAATCCATGCTGAAAGATTATCAAATGAAGCAGGGGCAGTACACGGATGCCACCGATGATATGTTGCTAAAATTATTCTGAAAAGACAAAAAAGGAAAACCTCATTGGAGCTTTTTCTATGATCCGGGAAACCATCTGGTCCGGTTCCACTTTGCCAAAAAGGACGAGACCCTCCTCGCCGCTTTGGACCGGCTGCAGAACATCCGCAGGAAGCTCCCCAAGAGGTGAGTGCGCAGAGGGAAAACGCCAAAGTTTGAGTTGCAAATGCGAAATAACTCCCGTATAGTCAGAATGTAAAAGGGAGTAGCTGGCAGCACGGCAGTGCTGCGGTCTTATGGTAGAACAGGCAGTACCGACAGCAAGACTTTTATGGTCGCAGTCATGCGGCGATAAAGGTCTTTTTCTGTACCCATTTCGCCGCGCATTTTGGAAACGGAGGTATGTACTGCTATGACGGAGATTGTAAGTCTCTACGGCAACATCGCCGAGATCACCCCGCAGATGGTCATCATGTGGGTCATCGGCGGCATTCTCATCTACCTGGGCATCGTCAGAAAGATGGAGCCCTCTCTTCTTGTCCCGATGGGCTTTGGTGCCATCCTCGTCAACCTGCCAAATTCCGGGGCGGTGACGCAGACGCTGAACGGCGTCCTGACCGAGGGCCCGCTGGACGTCCTATTCAACGCCGGTATCGCAAACGAGATCTTTCTGCTGCTGCTCTTTATCGGCATCGGCGCGATGATCGACTTTACACCGCTCCTTGCCAATCCCCAGATGATGCTGTTCGGTGCGGCAGCGCAGTTTGGCATCTTCTTCACCATCAGCCTGGCCACCCTGTTTGGCTTTTCCCTTCAGGATGCGGCATCCGTCGGCATCATCGGCGCAGCGGACGGCCCGACGTCCATCTTTGTCGCAAACTATTACCACTCCAACTACCTCGGCGCCATCATCGTGGCAGCCTACTCCTACATGGCACTGGTGCCCATCATCCAGCCCCCGGCAATCCGCCTGGTGACCACAAAGAAAGAGCGGCGGATCCACATGGACTACAACCCCCGCTCGGTCTCCAAGACTGCTAAGATCCTGTTCCCGATCTGCATCACCGTGGTCGCCGGCATCATCGCCCCGAGCTCGGTCGCCCTGGTGGGCTTTCTCATGTTTGGAAACCTGATCCGGGAGTGCGGCGTCTTAAACTCCCTCTCTGATACCGCCCAGGGGACGCTGGCAAATCTCATCACCCTGATGCTGGGCATCACCGTTGCCTCCCAGATGCGGGCAGAGGACTTCCTGAACATCCGCACGATCTTCATCCTGCTCCTCGGCCTTGTGGCGTTCATCTTTGACACCATCGGCGGTGTTCTGTTTGCCAAGTTCATGAACCTGTTCCGGAAGAACAAGATCAACCCGATGATCGGCGCCTGCGGCATCTCTGCCTTTCCGATGTCCGCCCGCGTCATCACAAAGATGGCGCTGGAGGAGGATCCCACCAACGTCCTGATCATGCAGGCAACCGGCGTCAACGTGTCCGGTCAGGTCGCATCCGTCATCGCAGGCGGCATCATCCTGAGTCTGGTGCCACTGGTATAACAACAGAGAGGAGATTACAATGACACAGAACTTTCTTGCATCCCTTCGCGTCATGGGACTAGGCATGCTTGGCATCTTTTCCGTCGCTGTGGCACTCATGCTGATCATGATGCTGCTGACAAAGCTGTTCCCAACTAAGAAGGAAGAAAACCAACCGGAGGACGGGGAGAGAAGCTGACGCTGCCTTCCCCCGGCCGCACCTGCCTGTCGGACCGGGCTGCTCTCCGGCACGCAAAAGCCTGCGCCTTTCCCAACCGGGAAGTGCGCAGGCTTTTTTTGCAGGCCAATCGCCGGAGAGGACAGGCTGCCGGAGCGGTTTTGGGTGTCAGCTGAGGGCGTTTTTCTCGTCAAAGCACGCAGCCTGGTTCTTGCCGCGCCGCTTTGCGGCGGCCATCGCCTGGTCTGCGATACGGATCATCTCCTGATAGTCGGTACCCTTTTCGGTATAGCCGACGGAGGCGGTAAGCGAGATGCTCTGCCCTCCTTTCAAGGGAATCCGGGTCCTGCGCACGGTCTCCAGAAGCGCCTCGACGGTCTCCTTCATGCCGCAGTCCCTGCGGTGGAAAATCCCCAGAATCTTTTCCCCGCCAAAGCGGTAGAAGGTGATGGCATGGAGCGTTCCGAATTCCAGGAGCACCTTTCCGATGGCCCGCAGGCACAGATCGCCCGCCGTGTGCCCGTAGGTATCGTTGACGAGCTTGAAGTCATCGATGTCCAGCATGAGGATCGCGCTGACCAAATCACCAGTCCCCTCCTTCGCCCGCTGGAGCGTGTCGCCGAGGTCGAGCCGGCTGTTCAGTCCCGTCAGACAGTCTATGCGTCGGTCCTGCTCCGCCTTGGAGGACATGCCCCAGGCGATGGAGACATCTTTCTGCAGCGCGTCCTTCTCCTGAAGACTTTGCAGGCGCTCGCTCTCGAGCTCCGCCACCCGTCGATGTGCCCGTTCTCCGGATTGTCGATCATCTGCACGGTGATGCGGGACCAGCGGATCGAACGATCATCGTAGTAGGATTTTGTCTCATGCACGATCTGGTGCTGGTTCTCCCTGTAGGCGCGAAGCTGCGCCTCTCTGCAAAAGAGCGCAAAGAACTGCTGCTGCCCCGCTTCGTCGGGCACAAAGGCCGCAATCATGTGGATCAGGGTGTCGACGTCCCGGATGTTCTGCATGTCCCTGGCATTCTGCGCGATTCCGCCGGAGCTGAGCCATCTGTCATCCGTCAGGTCCATGCGGAATACGCCCTGCCCCTTTGGGAGATTCTCCAGGATCGACTGGATCTGCTCGTGGTAGCGGATCTTTGCGACCTTGGTTCCTGTCACATCCCGGCCATACTCGATAAAGACCTTCCGCCCGTTCCACATCGTGTAGCGGGCCTTCAGAGCAAAGACATGGGCGCCGTCGTCCACCTCGATCTCCTTTTCCGCCTCTGTCCCCATCTTTTTCATCGGGCAGTGCCCGCAGGGCGCGTCCAGGCCGAGCATGTACTGATAGCACTTCTGTCCCGCATAGGGAAGTTCCGGATGGCCGGAGATCGCAAGGGTCTTTGCATTGGCATAGACCATGGTGTAGTCCTCCGGATGGCAGACCTGGATGAACTGGCCGGAGTGGTCAATGAGCTCTTCGAGGTTGCTGCTGTCGAAATCGCGGAGGAAGGGAGGCTTTTCGTCCCCTGCATCCATCGCAAGGGCCTTCTGTTCCCCTGCAAGGCAGGCGAGAAAGTCCTCCTCCTTCATGGGCTTTGCGAAGTAATAGCCCTGGATGTAATCACAGTGCTGCCCCCGGAGGAATTCGAGCTGCGCCGCATTCTCCACGCCCTCGGCCACGGTCTTCAGACCGATTCGGTGGCACATGTCGATGGCAGAGGAGATGATCGCCCGCACGGTGGACTTGTTCTCGATCTGATCGATGAAGGACTTGTCGATCTTGATGATGTCGAAGGAGTAGTCTCCGATCATGGAGAGAGAGGAGTAGCCGCTGCCAAAGTCGTCCAACAGGACCTTGGCACCGCTCTGCCGGATCTGCCCGAGCAGGTAGGAGCAGTTCTGCCGGAGCGCGGCGACGGAGGTCTCCGTCACCTCAAAGTTGACGCACCTGCCGGTGAGGTTGTGCTCCTGCGCAAGGCGGAAGACATCGCTCATCAGCTGATCGTCGTAGAAGTCCTGGCGGGAGAGATTCACGGAGATGGGGACTGTGGCAAGACCGGACGTTTTGAGATCATCCTGGAACGAGAAGACGTGCTTTACCACGTAGCGGTCGAGCTCGGAGATCATGCCGCCCTTCTCCAGGGCGGGGATAAAGTTACCGGGGGAGAGCATCCCCGCTTTGGGATGGATCCAGCGCACCAGTGCCTCGGCAGAGCAGAGCCTGCCATCCGATGCGCGCACGATCGGCTGATACCAGATCTGGAAATCCCCGTTTCGCATGCTGCTGCGGAAGGAGGAGAGGATCGCCGCATGTTCCATGTAGGTGTGGCGCATGGACTTGTTNNNGTAGACCCCGCAGCGCAGGTGGAGGGTCACGATCCGGGTGCCGCTGCTCCATTCCAGGTTCAACAGGGTGTTCAGGCTGTGATCCCCGATCCGGCTGCGGTTGACGAGAAAGAGAAACCAGTCCGACTCCGCCCGTGCCGAGATGACAGGGGAGAGCCAGCTGGTCTGAAGCGTCTCGAAGACGGTCTTCAGGACCTGGTCCCCGCCCTCGACCCCGAAGACGTCATTGATGGCCTTAAAGTTCTGGATATTGAACATCACGACCGCATAGTCCGTCTTCGGCACCCGGGAGAAGAGGAGATTGGCCTGCCGGATGAAGCCGCTCCGGGAGTAGCCGCCCGTCAGGCTGTCGAAGTACTTCTGCTCCAGGAGGCGCTCCAGCTCATCCCGGGATCTTGGGAGCTTTGCCGCAATGGTCTCGCTCTCACCCACGGTGCTCATGACGAGCGCATGGCCCTCCTTGCCGTTCTCGAACACGATGTCCACCGCGTCCACGGTCTCATAGATGCCCCGGATGGGATCCAGGTAGGTCTGCGGCCCGTGGATGTGGCCCGCAACCGGGCAGGGCGGACATGGCTCATCCAGGCCCATGAGGCATTTGTAGCACTTTTTCCCGCGCACAAGCTGAGGATACAGCTCATGGATGGTCTGGTTGTAGCTCACGACGTTGTATTCCGCGTCGATCACATAGGTTCCGGATGACTTGTCGCTCATTGCAGTCTGCACTCCCCCCGGCAAAGCAATCAAAAATTCAGGATATGAACTTATTTTACGGCAAAATTGTGATCACTTCAACGAAGAGGTGATGAAATAGACAAAGCAAAAGAACAGAAAAGACAGGACGGGGGGTCCGAGAGGAGAGAAGAATCCGGAGCTAAGCAGGCCGATCCGCTTTCTCGGAAGGGGCAGGATGTGGGTACCCGGGATCCTGCCTGCATGTGCGGGTGCAGCCGTCTCCTGCGCACGCATCTGTCCGGAAGACACTCTGCTGCCTGCTTTTTCTGTGCTTTTCTCAAAAGGTGCGGTATCATTGTGAAAACAGGACGAGGAGGTGCCTGCCAATGTACAGACAGATGCGAAGATTCCGGCAGCAGATAGGAGAAGAGGATTGCCGGAGGGTGCTGGAACAGGCAAGGATTGGAACCCTGGCGCTCACCCTGGAGGACGGAATGCCCTACGCGGTTCCGCTGAACTTCTGCTATGACAGAGAGAGCGGGAGTCTGTTCTTTCACGGCGCCGGAGAGGGACAGAAGGCGGATGCCCTGCGGCGGGATCCGAGGGTCTGCTTCAGTGTGGTCTCGGATCCGAAGCAGGAAGAGGGCGTGTGGTGGAGACAGTTTGACAGCGTCACGGTCTTTGGCCGGATCTTTCCCGTGGAGGATCCGGCAAAGAAGGAGCGCATCCTCCGGAAGATCGGGGAGCGGTACTATCCCGATCCGGAAGCGGTGGAGAACGTGCTCTCCGATACCCTCTCCCGGGCTGCCGTCCTGGAACTCGTCCCGGAGCACATGACGGGAAAGCATGTCAATGAGAAGTAGGCAGTAAGAGGGCAGGAACCACCGGGCAGATCCTTTCGAAACCATGCGCAAAGAAGGCAAAACGGTCCGGAGCAATGAGTCCTTCCATGGGAAAGCATGCCTTCTGTGCTGGGGGGCGCCGGCAGGGAAAGAAGGATGCGTGCGTCCGGCTTCCCCCAAAGCGGCATAGGGCAGAGACAGAAACGTCTCTGCCTTTTTCTTTTTCCCGGATCGGGAAGCACCCTGTCCTGTATCAGGAAGCGGAAGATTGACGCAAGCAGGGCTAACTCCGTCGGCGGAGAAGCTGCAAGCATAACCGGTCTGAAGAAACAGCGCTGTCCCGGCAGCTTCTATGTCTGCGCATCCTCCCCGCCTGCGGTGAGGGAAAAGTCCGCGGCAAGGGAAAGGGTGATATCTGCCGGCTGCCGGCAGGTGAGCACCCGGCGCACGTTTGCCGCATCGCTTTTCTCAAAAAATGCCTCGGCCTTTCTCCTGGCCATGCCGCCCCGGACCTTTCTCTCTATGAGGCGCTCCCGGAGCGGTCCCTCCCTGCAGGAGAGGAAGATGGCAAGGTCTGCGTACGGCCGGAGGGCGATCCAGCAAGGCTCGTCGAGAAGAAGCCAGTTTCCCTCGAGGAGAAGGATGTCCCTGGAGACCAAAACAGCATCCTCCACCACGTCGTGGATGCGCCTGTCATAGAAAGGAAAGCGCACATCCCCGCGGCTAAGCGCAAAGAGCTTCCCGCCAAGCGCCCTGACATCGAAGGTCTCCGCGCAGCCCTTGACATCTGCAAGGGAAACTTCCGCGCCATCCCGCAGGAGGGTATGCGTCTGCAGGTACCGGTTCGGGTAATGAAAGCCGTCCAGGCCGACCGCCTGCAGGGGGCGGACGCCCGGAAGCATTTCCGAGAGGTGCTGCAGAAAGAGGGCGAGCGTCGACTTTCCCGCGGCGGGCGGCGCCGCAAGAAAGATGACAATGCGCCTTCCCCTCTCCTCCCACAGTGCGGTGAACTTCTGTAGGAGCGGCACCAGCACCTCTTCCACGGTCTGCCTGGAGTAGACCGCGGTGACCGGGAAGCCGTTAACCTGTGTCTGATAGGAAATCACATCTTCACGCATCCTGTATCCTCGATAACCTTTCCAAGTCCCAACAAGAAGATCCCGACAGACGCCGCACCGGAAACTTTGAAACTTTGCGGAACACTTCCGTTTGGGACTGTCCATCCCCGGCAGGGCGCGGGAGCTTCCCAACGGGCAGGATCGGCTGGTCCAAAGAATCGCCGCCAAGGCTCCTTCCGGCTAAAAACGCGGCAGGAAGGAAGCTCCCTTTTGTCCCATCATACGCCCTCCCGCGCTTTTTGGCAGTCCCCTTCCCGGTCCCCGGGACGGGAAACCAGAAATGGAAACTTAGTTTCCTCAAAAAGGTTCTTGACAGCAGAGGGAAAGTCACTATAATTCACCTTGTTTTAATTAAATAAATCTTAATTAAAAATGGATGAATCAAATTACAGGACACAGGAGGAAATCAAAATGGATTTTGAAGAGGTAAAGCGCATTGTTGTGGACACCCTTGGCTGCGACGGGGAGAAGGTGACGAAGGAGGCCTCCCTCACGGAGGACCTGGAAGCGGATTCTCTGGACCTTGTGGAGCTGCACATGGCCTTTGAGGATGCCACCGGAAAGAAGATCCCCGATGAGACGCTGGCAAAGCTGCAGACCATCGGCGACATCTGCAGCTACCTGCAGTCCCTGCAGGAGGAGAAGCAGGACGCATAACGATGGCACAGGAGAAGAAAGCAGGAGAGGTCCTGGGCGGCGCCATCCGAAAGATCCTGCCGCCTGCGATGCGTACCTGTAAGGCCTGCGGACGGCGCTTTTCCGAAGAGCAGTGGGAGGAGCACTTCTTTGTCTGCCCCGCCTGCGGAAAGTACTATCCGCTCCCTGCGGGGAAGAGACTCTCCCTCATCCTGGACCCGGGGACGGCAGTGGTCTTCGGGGAGGACGTTGCGGCGAAAGATCCCCTCTCCTTTCCAGGGTATGCAAAGAAGCTGGAAAAGACCGAGGAGGAGACGGATCTTACGGAGTCGGTCGTTACGGCAGAGGGAGAAATCGGCGGCATTCCCTGCGTTGCTGCCGTGATGGACACCAGGTTTTTCATGGGCAGCATGAGCAGCGCTGTGGGAGAACGGGTCACAAGGGCCGTGGAGCGCGCGGACAAAAAGCACCTCCCTCTCATCCTCTTTGCCGCCTCGGGCGGCGCCAGGATGCAGGAGGGCATCTACAGCCTCGTGCAGATGGCAAAGACGGCAGCAGCGGTGGAGCTCTTCTCAGAGCACGGTGGATTGTTCGTCAGTGTCCTCACCCACCCCACGACGGGCGGTGTGACAGCAAGTTTTGCCTCCCTCGGGGACATCACGCTGGCAGAGCCGGGGGCCCTCATCGGCTTTGCGGGGCCGAGGGTCATCGAGCAGACGATCGGACAGAAGCTCCCGAAGGGCTTCCAGCGGGCAGAGTACCTCTGCCGCCACGGCTTTGTGGACCGGATTGTGGAGCGGAAAGACCAGCGGGCCGTGATCATGGATCTTCTGCAGCTCCACGCAGCGCAGGAGCAGGGAGCATAGGAAGCAGGAAAGCAGATATGGCAGATGCATTTCGGGAGGCACTGGAACAGGCCAGCGCCATTGAAGAAGAGATCCGGAAAAAGAAGGCAGGCGGCGCCAAAGAGGCGGAACTCAATGCCCTCTACATAAAGAAGGCAAGGGCCCTTCGCCCCTGCACAAGGCCGACGGCAAACGACAGGGTGTACCTTGCCAGAAGGCTGGACCGGCCGCACATGGAGGACTTTGTCGGGGCGCTGTGCACAGACTTCTTTGAGCAGAAGGGAGATCACCTCTACGGAGACGATCCGGCGATCCTGGGCGGGATTGCGCGCTTTCACGGGATCCCCGTGACCGTGGTGGGCCACAGGAAAGGCCACACGGTGAAGGAAAATGTCGCCTGCAACTTCGGCATGCCAAAGCCGGAAGGGTACCGCAAGGCCCTTCGCATGCGATCGCAAGAAGCCTTGCCGCGATGAGCAGGTTCCATGTGCCGGTGCTGTGCATCGTGACGGGGGAGGGAAACTCCGGCGGGGCCCTTGCCCTGTCGGTTGCAAATCGGATCCTGATGCTCGAGTACGCGGTCTACTCCGTCCTCTCCCCGGAGGGCTTTGCAAGCATCCTGTGGAAGGACAGCGAACGGGCCGGGGAGGCAGCGGGCCTCATGAAGCTCACGGCGGAGGACCTTCTCGAGTCCGGCACCGTGGACGAGATCATCCCGGAGCCCCTGGGCGGCGCCCAGGAGGATCCGGGAAGACTGTATGCAAGCCTGGACCTTGCCCTTTCCAAGAACCTCTCCGTCCTCTCTTCGCTGTCCCCGGAGGAACTGCGGCAGGACAGGATGAGAAAGTTCCGGGAGCTTGGGACCGGCGCATAGGAAAGAGAGGGCAGAGGGTTTCCATGGACCACATCAGAATACTCACAACAGGAAGAGGCATTGCCTCCAGGACCGTTACCAACGATGACCTCTCGAAGGTGGTGGATACCAG
Source organism: uncultured Lachnospiraceae bacterium (assembly GCA_900318875.1). Classification (GTDB taxonomy): domain Bacteria; phylum Bacillota; class Clostridia; order Lachnospirales; family Lachnospiraceae; genus CAG-791. The sequence goes on from ONMH01000144.1 coordinate 9,343, forward strand.
CGACGACTGGATCTATCCAAGGACCGGCATCCATTCGAGGCAGATCTGCGGGGAGGGCGAAAGCGTGTGTACCCTCGCAGAGGAGGCAGTGGGAAAGGCCCTCGAAAAGGGGAAAACCCGCTTTGGCATCCGGGAGGAGGACATCGGGTGCGTGGTCGGTGCGACGATCTCGGGCGCCACGGCAACCCCGAGCCTTTCCTGCCTGGTGCAGCAGGCGCTGCACCTCCCGGAACAGATCCCGGTCCTCGACGTCAACGCGGCCTGCTCCGGCTTTGTCTATGCCCTGGAGGTCGCAAGGGGGCTCCTCTGTGCAAACGGAAAGCGCTACGGCCTTGTCTTTGGCGCAGAAGCGCTCTCCCGGCTCCTTGACTGGCAGGACCGCACGACCTGCATCCTGTTTGCAGACGGCGCCGGCGCTGCCCTGATTGAACGGGTGCCGGAGAAAGAAGTCCCCTACGGGAGCTTTCTTGCGGCAAGGGGCGGCACGGAGATCGTCTGCGGCGGCGTGAATACAGAGGATCCTCACATCCGGATGGACGGAAAGGCGGTATTCCGCTTTGCCGTCACGGTGATCCCGGTGGCGGCAGAGGGTGCCCTCTCCTTAGCAGGGGTTCCTGCAGACGCCATCTCCCATGTCATCTGTCATCAGGCGAACGCCAGGATCCTTGGGCACGTCATGAGAAAGAGCACGATCCCTCGGGAGAAGTTCTTCCAGAACATCTCCACTGCGGGCAACACCAGCGCCGCCTCCATTCCCTCTGCCCTGGCACAGATGGAAGAGGAGGGGCTTTTGAAGGAGGGAGATCTGCTCCTTCTTGTGGGCTTTGGGAGCGGCCTCACCTATGCGGGCATGGTCATCGGTTATGGAAGAAAGGAAGCGGAAGATGAAAAAGCTGAATGAGATCCTTGGGACAAAGTACCCCGTGATCCAGGGCGCGATGGCAAACATCGCAACCGGCGCATTCGCGGCGGCCTGTGCCAATGCGGGAGCCCTTGGCATCATCGCAACGGGCGGCATGGCGCCGGAGAAGTTCGAGGAGGAGATTGCAGAAGCAAGGAAAAAGACAGACCGGCCCTTCGGCGCAAACCTCATGCTGATGAGCCCCCACACGGAGGAGATGGTGGACATTGTCTGTCAGGAGCACATCCCCTTCGTGACAACCGGTGCGGGAAGTCCCGGGCCATACATGGAGAAACTCAAGGCGGCGGGGGTCTTTGTGATGCCGGTTGTCGCAGCACCGATCCTGGCACAGCACCTGGAGGCCCTCGGCGCCGATGCAATCATCGCGGAGGGGTGTGAGAGCGGCGGCCACATCGGTGAGATGACGACGATGACCCTGGTCCCCCAGGTCTGTGACGCGGTCCGCATCCCGGTCATTGCGGCGGGCGGAATCGCGGACAGAAGGCAGATGGCAGCGGCAAAGGCGCTCGGCGCCTGCGGCGTACAGGTCGGCACCTGCCTTCTTGCCAGCATCGAGTGCCCGATCCACGAGAACTACAAGAACGCGATCCTCAAGGCAAAGGGCTCCGACACCATCGTGACGGGCAGGATCGGCGGAACCCCGGTCCGGGTGCTGAAAAACCAGATGGCGCGGGAGTACGTAAGAAGAGAGCGCGAGGGTGCAGGGAAGGAAGCGCTCGAGCAGTACACCCTGGGGTCCCTGCGAAGGGCCGTCTTTGACGGCGACACGAAAACCGGGAGCCTGATGAGCGGACAGGTCTGCGGGCAGCTGACCAGAATCCGCCCGGTGGCGGAGATCCTTGCGGATCTCTGCGAGGGATTCTAAGGAGGAAACGGCATGACGACAGCATATCTCTATGCAGGACAGGGTGCCCAAAAGGCGGGCATGGGGAAGGACCTCTATGAGAACTATGAGGCCTTCCGGAAGGCCTTTGACAGCGCAGATCTCCCCTTTGATCTCCACCGAGTCTGCTTTGAGGACCCGGACGGGATTCTGGTACAGACCCAGTACACGCAGCCCTGCCTGGCCGCGGTGGAGACCGGCATCACAGCGATCCTCCGGGAGGCGGGCCTTCGCCCGGACTATGCGGCAGGGCTCTCCCTCGGGGAGTACAGCGCCCTGGAGGCCGCAGAGGTCCTGACGGCAGAGGAGACGATCCGGATGACCGCTTTTCGCGGAGAGGCGATGTCACGGGCCTCGGCCGGCATCGACTGCGGCATGACGGCAGTGCTCGGGCTCTCCGAGGCCTCTCTGGAAAACTGCTGCAGAGAGGCGGAGGGAGAGGGCATCGTCTCCATCTGCAACTACAATTGCCCGGGCCAGCTTGTCATCGGCGGCGAAAAGCGCGCGGTGGATCGGGCGGCAGCATACGCCATGGAGGCGGGGGCAAGGCGCTGCGTTCCGCTTTCTGTCAGCGGCCCGTTCCACACAAAGCTGATGGCACCTGCGGGGAGAGATCTGGAAGGCTACTTTGCAGACGTCACCTTTCGCGCGCCAAAGGCCATCCTCCTTTTCAACTGCCTCGGCGGCGAAAACACCGCGGGGACCCCGATTCCGGATCTTCTGGTGCGTCAGGTGCAGAGCAGCGTCTATATGGAGCAGATCCTGCGCAGGCTCTTTGCCGAGGGCGTCACGGAGTTTGTGGAGATCGGACCCGGAAAGACGCTGACGGGCTTTGTGAAGAAGACCGCAAGGGAGCTCGGAACCCCGGCAGAGAGCTACACCCTCTGGAACCTGGACTCCGCGCCTTCCGTGGAGGCGTATCTCGACAGCCTCCGGGGCGTCATCGGAAGGGAGGCATGAGATGGAAGAACGGGCACTTTCCCACACCGCCCTGGTGACGGGCGGAAGCCGCGGCATCGGTCGCGCGGTCTGCATCCTTCTGGCAAAAAGAGGATACTCCGTCTGCATCGGCTATGCGGGCAGAGAGGATGCGGCAGGAGAGACAAAAAGCCTCTGTGAGGAGCATGCAGCCTCCCCTGCCCAGATCTTCTCCCTCTGCCGGGCTGATGCAGGGACTGAGGAGGGCGCAAAGAACCTTGTGGAGACGGCGCTCCTCTCCCTCGGGAGCCTGGAGGTTCTTGTCAACTGCGCGGGGATCACAAGGGATTCCCTGCTTCTTGCCGCAAAGACGGAGGATCTGGATGCCGTGCTGCAGACGGACCTTCGCAGCGTCCTCCTCGTCACGAGGGCTGCGGCAAAGCCGATGCTGCGCCAGCGCTACGGCAGAATTATCAGCATCTCCAGCGTGGTGGGCCTTCACGGGAACGCCGGGCAGAGTGCCTATGCGGCGGCAAAGGCGGGAATCCTCGGCTTTACAAAGAGCATCGCAAAGGAGCTTGCGGGGCGGGGGATCACCGCAAATGCGGTGGCCCCCGGCATGATTGCAACGGACATGACAGCCGCCATGCCGGAGCGGGCAAGGGAGACTGCACTTTCCTCCATCCCGATGGGACGGGAGGGAGCGCCGGAGGAAGTCGCAGAGGCGGTCTGTTTTTTTGCCTCCGAAGAGGCATCGTATATCACGGGTCAGGTCCTTGCCGCAGACGGCGGCATGGGCATGTGAGAGGCCACAGGGCCAGGGAGACAGCATGGAGAAAAGAAGAGTTGTGGTGACGGGCCTTGGCACGGTCAATCCCACGGGCAACAGCACCGAAGAGAGACACCGCAGACATGGCGGTAAAGACGGCAGGAGAGCTGAAGGACTTTGACCCCGCAAAGCGGCTGGACCGCCATGAGATCCGGCACATGGGCCTCTTCTCCCAGTACGCGCTGTATGCGGCAGAGGAGGCGGTGGAGATGGCAGGGCTCTCCCTCTCCAAGGAGACCCCGGATGACAGGACGGGAGTCCTCCTCTCCACCGGCATCGGGGGCCTGTCCGTCATCGAGGAGAACTACTCCCGGGGCATGGAGAAGGGCTTTGACAGGGTCAGCCCGTTTTTCATCCCGATGGCAATCTCCAACATGGCAGCCGCCCAGATCGCAATCCGGTTCGGGTGCCGCGGCATGTGCTCTTCGACGGTCACGGCCTGCGCGGGCGGGAGCAACGCGATCGGCGATGCCTTCCACCGCATCCGGGACGGCTATGAGGAGACCATGATCTGCGGCGGCACCGAGGCCGCGATCACCCCCCTTGCCGTCGGCGGCTTTGCGGTCATGAAGGCGCTCTGCAGGGAGGAGGACTCCACGCGCGCCTCGATCCCCTTTGACAAAAACCGCTCCGGCTTTGTCATGGGAGAGGGGGCCGGCGTACTCGTTCTCGAGGAGTACCAGCACGCAAAAGCGCGGGGCGCAAGGATCCTCGCGGAGATCGCAGGGTATGGCGCCAACTGCGACGCCTACCACATCACGGCGCCTGCTCCGGAGGGAAGAGGCGCTGCGGCCTGCATGAAGCTTGCCCTCTCTGATGCCGGCATCGCCCCGGCGGACATCGACTACATCAACGCCCACGGGACATCGACGAAGATGAACGATGCGCTGGAGACTGCGGCCATTAAGACCGTCTTTGGGGAGCGGGCCGACCTCGACTACGTGACAGAGGGAGGACGGGAAAAGCCCCTCACCTACGTCCTCTCCGACAACCTTGGCTTTGGCGGGCACAATGCGGTGCTCATCTTCAAAAAGGCGGAGGACTGACATGGAAGAGAAGAAGGAGAATGCACTGCAGACACCCCTTTCTGCAGCAGAGATTCAGAAGATTCTTCCCCACCGGTACCCGATGCTCCTTGTCGACCGGGTGGAGGAGCTCGTCCCCGGCGTTTCCGCCAGGGCAAAAAAGTGCGTTTCCATCAACGAGCCCTTCTTTCAGGGGCACTTCCCGGGAATGCCCGTGATGCCTGGGGTCCTGATCCTGGAGGCCCTTGCACAGACCGGCGCAGTGGCGCTTTTGTCCGAGCCCCAAAACCGCGGGAAGATCGCCCTCTTTGGCGGTGTAAAGAACGCAAGGTTTAAGAAGCAGGTGCTCCCCGGGGACGTCTTGGAGCTTACCTGCAGGATCGAAGCAAGAAAGGGTCCTGTGGGGACGGGAACCTGCGAGGCGAGGGTTGACGGGGCCCTTGCCTGCCGGGCAGAGCTCCTCTTTGCCCTGACAGACGGACCGCAGGAAGGCCAGGATCCTGCCACAGCTCC
>ONMH01000010.1 GCA_900318875.1 uncultured Lachnospiraceae bacterium
ACGGCTTCTCATGCTGTGTCTTCTCAGGGAAGGCATACATGGGGTCCTACCTACAGGAAGCTCCTCCCCGGAGGAAGAAGCCCCGTTCGGTGGGTCCACTTCGCCAATGTTGTCAGCAGTTTGTTGTGTACCACACTTCTCCTCCCCTCAGAGATGTTTAATGGCACATCGCAGAGCAGTGGACTTGTGGAGCATCCACTGGTGCCTGTGTTCACGAGCAGACAAGCCGAAACTGATCTGCCGAATTTGCTGATAACGTAGCCCATCCGCAATCCGAAGGCTATTGGACAGGCTTAGGCTACTCACTCAGGGCTGTGATGGTGCTGCAGCCCTCATGTTGAACCGATGGGATTGTGTGTTGCCACACAACCCCCACGGCTTGCCGTGGGGTTAGTGAGGTTCCTCCTCTCTGTACTTCAAGTAGTGTTTTTCTGTCTGCTGAACATTGTACCTGTTTCTCTCCGGTTCGAAAACCCCTTTTTGCCGGCCTCAGATGCGCCCGTTCAGTTTCCAGTAAAGGCTCTGGGCATAGGAGTCCGTCATTCCGCAGACGTAATCCGTGACAAGGAGAAGCCGGAGATAGAGCTTCTCCTGCGGAGACTTGTCTCTGCCGTAGATCTGATAGATCTCCCGGTAGTTCTCCGAGACGAGTGTCATCAGTCTTTGGTTGTAGGGAGTCAGCTCCCTGTCCGTGTCGTAGTCAAGAACCGCAGCGGTGAACTTTTCCAGAAGTCCCTTCAGGATGCTGTCCGCGGCGACCTCGATGTGAATGATCGTAGAGGACTGAAACACGTAGTCATTTGCCAACTCCCCCAGGACGCTGTTGAGCTTTCCCGCACCCGTTGCATCCAGGAGTTCCGTCTCAAAGCTCCCGTCCATGATCGCATCGTAGTGATCCATAAAGCTCTGCTGCGCCGCGCCAAGGAGCACGGTCTGCACTTTGATGAGCCAGTTCTGAATCGCATAGTTGTCGGGGCGCGTGATTTTCTTCCCCACCGCCTTCTCATACCGGTGCTTCAGATCCTCGAGGGCCTGCCGGTATACGCTCTGGCTTTCGGAGTCTTCTTTTTTCTCGTCTCCCTCGCCGCACCGCGCCTCGAGCTCATCCCGAAGCTGGTGGTAGGTGAGAAACCCCTTCCGGTAGGCGTCCTCGATGTCCGCTGTGTGGTAGGCGATATCATCTGCCGCCTCGAGAAGGTAGGTCAGAGGGTGCCGGTTTCCAAAGAGGCCGCAGGATGATTCCACGTCCTGGAAAATCTCCCTGTCGGCCTGAAAGTACCCCATCTTGTGGGCGCGGATCGGTCCCACCGGATCGATCTCGAGAGAACTCACTGGGTACTTGATGATCGAGGCAAGAAGCGCCTTGGTCAGGTTCATCCCGTGCTCGTCCACCAGGTAGTGGAGCTTGGTGACCACGCGAAGCGCCTGTGCATTGCCCTCAAAGTGCAGAAAGTCCGCCCGCTGCGCTTCCGTCAGAAGACTTTCCAGTGGGACTGGAGTCCCGTCCTCTGTCCACTCCGGGACATAAGTGATCCTTTGCAGGGCTTCCTGAAAGAAGGTCCGGATGCTGGTCTCTCCGAAATGACCAAATGGAGGATTCCCAATGTCGTGCAGGAGCCCCGCACAGCTCAGGATGTCGCAGATGTCCGTCTGGTTCTCCAGATGAAAGGACGGATCCCTTCCATCCCGGAGAATCGCCCGGCCCACGCTCTGTCCCAGGGACTTTGCAAACGAGGAGACCTCCAGGGAGTGGGTAAGTCTTGTGCGGACAAAGTCACTCTGGTCCAGCGGAAAGACCTGGGTCTTGTCCTGAAGCCTTCGAAAGGACGCGCTCCCGATGATCCGGTGATAGTCCTTTTCATACTCGGAGCGAAGGTCCGAGCTTCCCTTTGCATGATAGCTCCGGATCCGGTCCGGGCACAGAAGGGTCTGCCAGTCCATCATGGTACCTCCAAAAAAAGCGCCCGACCGGTTTCCGGTACAGGCGCTTGCTTGCTGTCAGCTGATAACTCAATAGATAATCCGTCGGATGCAGACATAGGAGCGATAGGTTGCGCTCGAATACTTGATGCCGGTGGACGGTGTGGATGCGTGGACGATCATGCCGTTTCCGATGTAGAGTGCCACATGCCCAGGATAGCAGATAAGATCACCCGGCAGGGCATCTGCAAGAGAGGACACCGCAATTCCGTTGCTGCGCTGGGCCACATCCGTTCTGCCGAGGCTGTAGCCGAAGTGGGCGTACACGCTCATCGTATATCCGGAGCAGTCCGTTCCGTTCGTCAGGCTCGTGCCGCCGTAGACATAGGGATTGCCGACGAACTGCACGGCGTAGTTGACCACATCCTGCCCCGTCACGCCGGAGGAATTGGACGGTGTGGAACCAGAGGACGTACTCGGCGTGTAGGTGTAATTGCTCACCGTGTATCCGCTTCCGGTACTGGTGGTCGTTGTGGTGGTGGTATTATCGGTCACCGTCACGCTGGTGCCGGAGGAAGCCGTACTGGAACTGCTGGAGGTGGAGGACGCAGCCTTTGCTGCCTGCTGTCTTGCCTTCTCCTTTGCCGCAGCCTCTTCTGCTGCCTTCTTCGCAGCCGCCTCAGCCTCCGCCTTGCGCTGTGCCTCCTCGGCCGCCGCAATGGCATTGGTCTGCTCAGTCAGCTGGGCCGCCAGCTTGGTCGCCTCTGCCTGGGCATTGGCAATCCGGGTCTCGTAGTCATCATACTGGGCCTGCAGCTGCGCCAGCTGAGTGTTCAGCGCAGACTGTTCTGACTCGAGTCCGAGCTTGGATTCCTCCTGCTCGTCCTTGGCATCCTGCAGATCCTGCTGATCCTGTTTGACCTGTGCCTGGATCTGCTCGTACTGATCAAGCATGTTCCGATCGTACTCATAGAGCTTGTCGACGTACTGAGCCTTGTTCAGAAGATCGGAGAAGGAGGTGGCGGAGACCAGCACTTCCATGTAGCTGGAGTCGCCCTTCTCATACATGTACTTGATGCGGAGCTTCATCGCATCGTACTGCTTCTGCTCCTCGGCAACCGCATCGTCGTACTCCTGCTGCTTCTCTGCGATCTGGGTATCCAGATCTGCGATCTCGCTCTCGAGCATCTGGATGCTGGCCATGTTCTGGACGAGCTCGTCGTTGGTGGAATCAATGGAAGAGCTGACCGCTGCCTGACTGCTCTCCAGGGCGCTCGCACTGCTCTGCGCCTCGCTCAGGGCACTCTCAGTCTGGCTCTTCTGCTGCTGCAGTTCGGAGATGGTCGCTGCTGAGGTCTCTGCTGCGGGAGCCATCGCCATCAGCGCTGCCAGTGCCATGGGTACTGCCGCACGCTTCAGGATTCTCCTGAAAGTCTTTCTGATACTGTGTTCTGTCATAGATCTTCCCGTTCGAATTTATTACGTCTTTATTACAGACGCATTATACGCTTTCTCCGGCCTCGTTTCACTGTGTCATAAGAAAGTTCACAAAAAATTTAAATTTGTGCCCTTCTCACAGCTCGCAGTTGCCGACCGTTCTCGGGAACGGCAGGACATCGCGGATGTTCTCCATGCCGGTGAGGTACATGACGCAGCGCTCAAAGCCCAGACCGAAGCCCGCATGCCGGACCGAGCCATAGCGGCGCAGATCCAGATAGAACTGATACTGGCTCATGTCCATGTGGAGCTCTTCCATGCGCTTGGTCAGAAGGTCCAGATCATCCTCTCTCTGGGAGCCGCCGATGATCTCTCCGATGCCGGGCACCAGGCAGTCGCAGGCCGCGACCGTCTTCCCGTCCGGATTCAGCTTCATGTAGAAGGCCTTGATCTCCTTCGGGTAGTCCGTGACGAACACAGGGCGGCCGAATTCCTTCTCGGTCAGGAACCGCTCGTGCTCGGTCTGCAGGTCGCAGCCCCAGTAGACCTTGTTCTCAAACTCGTCGTTGTGCTGCTCGAGGATCTTGACCGCATCCGTGTAGGTGATCCGGCCGAAGTCGGACGATGCCACATGGTGGAGTCTCTCAATCAGACCCTTGTCGATGAACTGGTTGAAGAAGGCCATCTCATCCGGTGCGTTCTCCAGGACGTAGTTGATGACATACTTGAGCATGGCCTCTGCCAGCTCCATGTCATCCTCCAGATCTGCAAAGCAGATCTCCGGCTCGATCATCCAGAACTCCGCCGCATGGCGCTGGGTGTTGGACTTCTCTGCGCGGAATGTCGGCCCGAAGGTGTAGACGTTGCGGAAGGCAAAGGCATAGGTCTCCACATCCAGCTGGCCGGAGACCGTCAGATTTGTGGGCTTGCCAAAGAAGTCCTGGGAATAGTCAACTTTTCCATCCGGGGTCTTCGGGACGTTTGCCAGATCCAGCGTCGTCACCTGGAACATCTCCCCGGCGCCCTCTGCGTCGGAGCCGGTGATCTCCGGAGCATGGACGTAGACAAAATCGCGCTCCTGGAAAAACTTGTGGATGGCATAGGCAGCAAGAGAACGGACCCGCATCACCGCCTCAAAAGTATTGGTTCTCACCCGAAGGTGCGGGATGGTACGAAGGTACTCAAAGCTGTGGCGCTTCTTCTGGAGCGGATAGTCTGCAGAGGACTCGCCCTCCACCTCGATCTTTGTCACCTGCATCTCCAGGGGCTGCTTTGCCTCCGGAGTGGCGACAATGGTGCCGGTCGCGATGACCGAGGCGCCGACATTGAGCTTTGCGACCTTTGCGAAGTTCTCGAGCTTATCGCTGTAGACAAGCTGCAGGTTCTTGAAGCAGGATCCGTCGTCCAGGGCGATGAAGCCGATGCTCTTGGAGTCCCGGTTGTTCTTGATCCAGCCGCCGACAGTCACTTTCCTGTCGAAATACTCCTGCGGCTTGTTGAAGATATCCAAAACATCCACCAACTGATACTGTGCTCTCATGGTTCCTCTCTTTCCGTCTCTCCTGCCTGTGAAGCCTCAATACCGCTGCAGGCGGCATGGATTACTCAGCGGTATCTGCCTCTGTGCTCCCGGTGGAACTCTCCTCTGCGCTCTCTGTTGTGCTCTCTGTCGAGCTCTCGTCAGATGGCTCCGTCACATTTGCCTTTGTCATCAGGAATTCCAGGACCTTCTGTGCCAGCATGTACTCCTTGTATGCCTTCTTGTCCTCGTTCTTCTCGAACTCATCGATGGAGGAGTAGCCCATGGAGGCAGCGTCCACAGCAGCCTGGTTCTTGTACTCGCGGCCTGTGATCTTCATGCCCTCCTTGTCGGCAACAGCCTGGATCACGATGTATTCCTTTGCGGTGTTGACAGCAGCCTCGTGGATGCTGTCCAGGATGCTGGACCCGCTGGAGTCCTCCGATGCGCTCTCTGTGGAAGACTCCGTTGCTGCCTCAGTGGTCTCCTCCGTTGCTGCCTCGGCAGCTGCTTCGGTGACGGCCTCTGTTGCCGCTTCCGTGACAGCTTCGGTTGCAGACTCTGTCGCGCTCTCAGTGCTGCTCTCGGTAGATCCGGTGCCGGTGACTGCCTTGCGGAAGCTCTCTGCGGTCATGCCGTACTGCTGGGCGTAGTTCGATGTGATCTGGTCATCAAAGCGGTCCACCATCTCTGTGGGCGGATCCTTCTTGAAGGTGCTGTTGTCCACCAGGTACTGCGCGATCTTCTGCTGCACGTCGCTGTCATAGGTCTGCTGGGCCTGCGTCATCAGCTGTTTCTTCACGTAGTCCCTGTATGCATCCACGGTGGAGACCCCGGTGATGTTCTGCTGGGAGACCCAGTCATCGGTGAGCTCCGGTGTGACCTTCTGGGAGATCTTGTTGATCTTGACGGTGAAGACCACGTCCTTGCCCGCAACATCGGTGTTGCCGTAGTCATCGGGGAACTTCAGGTTCAGGTCCACGGTCTCACCGACCTTCTTCCCGATCAGTCCATCCTCAAAGCCGTCGATGAAGCTCCCGGAGCCGATGGTCAGATCGTACCCCTTCGCGCTGCCCCCGTCGAACTCCTTGCCGTCAATCTTTCCGGTGTAATCGATGTTGACGATATCCCCGCTCTCCACGTCGTCACGGTCTGTGACCTCCTCGGTGACTGCGCTGGAGCTTAAGGTGTACTGAATGTACATATTTACGTAGTCATCCGATACAGAGGGCTGTGCCTCCTCCACCGGAATCGAGCTGTAGTCGCACAGTTCCACATAGTCCTCTGCTTTGATGCCGGACAGGTATGCCGGATCCTTCTTTCCGCAGCCCGCAATCCCCAGGGTCATTGCTGCAGCCAGGACCACTGCCATGATTCTTTTCTTCATAAATAGTATCCTCTCTGTCTTTGGGCAGAACTCTCCTCTCCTGTCCGCCCGCAGTAACCATAAGTTTAGCACAGCCCGATTTGTCTTAAAAGGTCTTTTTTCTTGCAGGTCCCCTGCCGGAATGCTAAAATCTAATAGATCATCTGTACTCTCGGAGGTAAGCGTTTTGAAGGATTTGACAACCGGAAATAAGGTAGCAATCGGCGTCATTGCTGCGGTCGTGGCAGCGCTCATCGTGCTGTTTGCCGTCTTCCACAGGGGTGTGTTTCTCGTATTCGCAATCGTGACCGCGGTCATCGCGGTGCTCTATTTTCTCGGCACGATCCTGCAGAAGCGCCAGGAACAGCAGGACGAGGCCGTTCAGCAGACCAAGCAGACCGTGACCATGCTCGTCATCGACAAGAAGAAGATGAAGATGAAGGAGGCAGGGCTCCCCCAGCAGGTCATGGATGCCACGCCCAAGATGCTGCGCAGGAGCAAGGTCCCGATCGTCAAGGCAAAGGTCGGTCCCCAGATCTTAAACATGGTCTGCGACGAGCGGATCTTCGACACGATCCCCGTGAAGAAGCAGATCAAGGCACAGGTCTCCGGTATCTACATCGTGGGTGCCACCGGGATGAAGGGACAGAAGCTCGTCTCCGAAAACCCGAAGAAACAGAACTGGCTGTCCCGTCAGATGGACAAGATCCGCAAGGCAGGCGGTGCCGGCTGAAAACAGGTTCCCAGCAAAGAGATCGCTCTGCAGCCCCGTGCTGCAGAGCTTTTTTGTTTCGGAAGGGAGAGCATCCATGGAACAGAGCGCGGCAGACATCCGCAGGCTTGAATATCTGATCTGGGATCCGCCGCTTCGCGCGCTGACCGTCTTTGCGCTTCCGATCATCCTGGGGAGCATCTTTCAGCAGGTTTATAACATCGCGGACTCGGTGATTCTTGGCAGGTTTGTGGGGCAGAACGCCCTCGCTGCCGTCGGCGCCTCCGCCTCCCTCACCAACGTCTTCATCTGCATTGCGGTCGGTGCGGGGAGCGGTGCTTCCGTCCTCGTGAGCCGCCGGCTCGGAGAGCGGGACTATGAGGGGATGAAACGGGCCGTCTGGACCTCTCTCTCCTTTTTCCTTGTCCTCTCCATCGCACTCGGCGCAGCAGGCCTTTTCCTCGGCGGTCCCATCATGCGGGTCCTCCACACCCCGGAGGATGTCATTGACCTCTCTGTCCTGTACCTTCAGGTCTACTTTGCGGGCTTCCCCTTTCTCTTTCTCTACAACGTTCTCTCCAGCATGTACAACGCCATCGGGAAGTCCCGGATCCCGCTCTACTTTCTGATCTTCTCCTCCTGCCTCAATGTCGCGATGGACCTCTTTATGGTGATCCGTCTGCACATGGGGGTCTTCGGTGCCGCCCTGGCGACCCTGATCGCCCAGGGGATCTCCGCCGCGCTCTCATTTTTCGTCTTCCGAAGGCTGATGCGGACCTTCCCGGGGAACGGGGCTCTCTTTTCCCTGGCGGATCTGAAGCACCTCCTCGCCTATGCCATTCCCTCCATCATCCAGCAGTCGACGGTGTCCATCGGCATGATGCTGGTGCAGTCCGTCGTCAACAGCTTCGGCTCCGAGGCGCTTGCCGGCTTCTCCGCAACCGCGCGCGTGGAAAACCTGGTCTCCGTGATCTTCGTCTCCATCGGCAATGCGGTCTCCCCGTTCACCGCCCAGAACCTGGGTGCCGGAAAGCGGGATCGCATCCGGGAAGGCTACCATGCGGGACTCCTTCTGGACCTTGTCACCGCAGCCCTTGCCTTTGCCGTCATGATCCCCTTTTCCCACGCGATCGCAGGCCTCTTTCTCGGGCAGGACGGCACGCCAGGGGCTTACTCGGTCGCCGAGCAGTACATGCGCTGGATCGGCACGTTCTTCTTCTTTCTCGGCGCCAAGATGGCAACGGACGGCGTGCTCAAGGGCGTCGGAAAAATGCGGATCTTCATGCTCGCAAACCTCTGCAACCTGACCCTGCGCGTCGCGGCCGCCATGACCCTCGCCCCGCGCTTTGGCATCGGCTTTGTCTGGTATGCCGTGCCGGCGGGCTGGATCACCAACATCCTCATCTCCCATGCGGCACTCCGGAAGTCGGAGAAAAACGGCTGGACATGAAACGAGGCAGGACCGGAACTGGTCCTGCCTCTTCTTCAATATCCTATTTTTCCCGCTTCGGATTGACAAAGTTCGTCCGGAACTTTGCAAATCCAGGATACGCCTTTTCCAGCCGCTCCATGGCCTTCCCGGCATCCTCCTGTCTCTCATAGATGCCAAAGACCGTGGGACCGCTCCCCGTCATCACCGCATTCAGGGCGCCCTCTTCCTTCAGAAGCGCCTCCAGCTCCCCGATCACCGGATAGACGCTCCCCGTCTTCTGCTCCAGGACATTTCCGCAGAGCTTTGCCGTTGTCTGAAGATCCCGGTGCCGGATGGCTGCCACCATTCCGTCCACGTCCGGATGGCGGATCTCCTCTGCCGGGATGGCATCGTACTCATGGTAGACCCATGGGGTGGGGACATCGATGTCCGGCTTTACGACGACGAGCTCGCACTGCAGCCAGTCGGGAAGCGGGGTCAGAACCTCCCCGATGCCCTCGCACAGCGCCGTGCCGCCCTCCACGCAGTAGGGGATGTCCGCTCCGAGGGGCAGGGCGATCTCCCGGAGCCTTGTATTGTCAGCCCAAAGGCTGTACATGTCCCGGATGCCGGTGAGCACGGCTGCCGCATCGGCGGAGCCGCCCGCCATGCCTGCTGCCGCAGGGATGTGCTTTTCCAGCGTGATGTCAAACCCGTCCCGGAGATCAAAGGCCTCCCGCATTGCCTGTGCCGCGCGGCAGACCAGGTTGTCGGGACCGGCCGTGATGTCGGAGCCGAGGACCTTGAGGTGCACCTCCCCGTGCTGCGCCTGTACAATCTCCAGGGTGTCAGAGATCCCCACGGTCTGCATGACCATGCGGACCAGGTGGTAGCCGTCCTCCCGTTTTCCAACCACATCCAGGGAGAGGTTGATCTTTCCGTATGCCCGCTTCTCTATGCGCTTCATCGTCTCCCCCTCACTGCACCGCACCGGTGAGCTGTGAAATGCTGTCCAGGCCGTGGCGCGAAGCATAGTCCTCCAGGCCGTCTGCCACCTTCTCCGTCAGATACGGATCGTGGAAGTTCATCGCGCCGACTGCCACCGCGGTGGCACCGGCGAGCATAAGCTCTGCCGCATCCTGCCAGGAGGAGATGCCGCCCATGCCGATGATCGGGATCTTCACCGCGTGATAGGCCTCGTATACCATGCGGACCGCAATCGGGTGGATCGCGGGGCCGGACATGCCGCCCGTCTTATTGGCAAGCACAAACTTCTGTTTCTCCACGTCGATCTTCATGCCGGTGATCGTGTTGATGAGGGAGATCGCATCGGCGCCGCCTGCCTCGGCGGCCTTTGCCATCTCCGCTATGGATGTGACGTTCGGGGTGAGCTTCATGATGATCGGCTGCCTTGCCGCCTTTTTGACCTTCTGTGTGATGTCAAACAGGGCATCCGCCCGGGTACCGAAGGCGATGGCGCCCTGCTTCACGTTCGGGCAGGAGACGTTGATCTCCAGCATGTCCACCCGCTTCTCGTCCGCAAGCCGCTCCACCACGTCCAGGTATTCCTCCACAGTGTGGCCGCAGACGTTGACGATGACCTTCGTGCTGAACTGCTCAAGGAAACGAAGATCCCGCTCGATGAAGACATCCACGCCCGGGTTCTGCAGGCCGATGGCATTGAGCATGCCGCCCGGCACCTCGGTCACCCGGGGGGTGGGATTTCCCTCCCACGGAACATTTGAGACGCCCTTTGTCACCACGGCGCCGAGCCGGTTCAGGTCCACAAAGTCCGCATACTCCATCCCGGAGCCAAAGGTCCCGGAGGCGGTCATGACGGGGTTCCGGAAGGTCACCCCGGCGATGGCAACCGACATGTCCGTTTTCTTTTTACTCTCCATCAGATCAGAACCTCCCTCGCCTCAAATACCGGGCCCTCTGTACAGATCCGCGCGTTCTTCACGTGGGAGTGCCCGTCGACCTGTGCTGTCTTTGTCACGCACCCGAGGCAGGCACCGACGCCGCATGCCATCCGCTCCTCCAGGGAGAGGTAGCACGGAATATCCCGTTCCAGGGCAAGTGCCCTGACGCCCCGGAGCATCGGCATCGGGCCGCAGGCGCAGATGACATCGGCCTCAATCGACTTATCCCGCACCGCCCCGACGACATTGCCATGGAAGCCCGCCGTGCCATCGTCGGTGGTGATCACGACATCGCCATAGGAGGCAAACTCCTTCTCCAGGAACAGGTCATCCGTCCGGTAGCCAAGAACGGCGGTGATGCTGCCAGAGCCTGCCTTCTCATTCTCCGCATGGATCTGGCGCGCCAGCTCCAGAAGGGGCGGCGCGCCGATCCCTCCGCCAAGAAGAAGGACCTTTCTTCCCGAAAGGGCGGCAAGGTCATACCCGTTTCCGAGGATCCCCAGAACATCCAGCGACTCCCCCAGCTGACACTTCGAGAACTCCTCCGTCCCCTGTCCCACGACGCGGAACACGAGGCGCAGCTCCCGCTTCTTCTGGTCCCAGCCGCAGATGCTGATGGGCCGGGGCAGAATTCTTGCACTGTCCTTCGAATAGACGCCGACGAACTGCCCGGGGCGCACCTCCTTCGGGGCCTCCCCCTCCCGGTACTGCAGCGTCAGACTGTACACCCCTGCTGCAAGCGCCTCACATGCGGTGACAGTCAGCGTCCTCTTTGCCTTCTCACTGCTCATGCCGCTCCTCCTTATCCATGGGTGCATATTTTGAGTAGGTATCTGCAATGACATCCCGCACCTTCTCGTGCAGGACCTTGCGCTCCGGGATCGGCATCCCCTGCGTGGGGATGGGCTCGCCGAAGATCACGTGGACGGTTTTGCACTTAAGCTTCGGGAAGTGGTCCTCAAAGACATCTCCGGTCCCGACCGTTGTCACGGGGACAATGGGGCAGCCGGTGCGGATCGCGATCTTGAAGCTTCCGCCGTGGAAGGGCAGAAGCGTCCCCTCCTTGTGGTTTCTCGTCCCCTCCGGATAGATCAGAACACTCCTTCCGGACTGGATCAGCTTCTGGGCATCGGTGATCATCTGCACGCCTGCCTTCAGGTCGTTCCGATCCAGGAAGAGGGTACACATCTGGGTCATCCAGAAGTTGAGGAGCGGGACCTTCTTCAGCTCCTTCTTTGCCACGATGCCGAGGCGCCAGCCCATGTACGGCATGGCGCAAACGATATCAAAAATGCTGCGGTGGTTGCCGACAAATAAGACAGCGGTATCCTTCGGGATGTTCTCAAGGCCCTCGACCTTCACGCGGCAGCCGGCAATGACCTGCAGGATGCGCAGCCCCACATAGATGTAGCCCGCGGAAAGGCGCTCCTTCTGGTCTTTGGAGAAGAGCCCTGCGATCAAAACGACAGGCATCCACACAATGCCCAGGATCAGATACAGCACCACGTAGATGATGGTGATGAGTGAATGAAGATATGACATAGTTCCCTATCCGGCCGCCTGGCGGCCCTGTGCACCAGGGTCCGCACCCGCGGATCCCGGCCCTGTGATCAGCCACGGAGACAGCCTCCTGTTCCGAAGCTGTGCTCCGCAGTGAGTATACCACAGAACCCCCGCCTTCCCCACGCATCCTGCGGGAGGAATCGGTTCTTTCCTCCCGGTCTTCCTTCCATCCCTGTTCTCCCCGGTTTTTCCCAGGTTTTCCCGTCTCTCCATGCCGCTTGTCCCTTTTCATTCCCCCGCTTCTTCGCTACAATAATCCCGAATCCACCCAAATATGCAGACAACAGATAGAAATGTTTCCGGAGGACACCATGCTCCTTATTCAGAACTGCCGCCTTGTCGACCCCGCCTCCCACACCGATGGCATGCGGGACATCCTGCTTTCCGATGGGCTTGTAAAGACCATCGCCCCTGCGGGCACGCTCCCCGTACCGGAGGGGGGAACCGTCATTAAAGCCTGCGGCGCCATTGCCGCCCCTGGCCTTGTCGACACCCACTCCCACTTCCGGGATCCGGGTTTTCCAAAGAAGGAGGACATCCACACGGGATCCCTCTCCGCCGCAAAAGGCGGCTACACCTCCATCATCATGATGGCAAACACAAAGCCCCCGATCGACTCCGTCCCCATCCTCTCTGACGTCCTCGCCCGCGGGGAAAAGGAGAAGATCCGCATCTACTCCGCTGCCAACGTCACCGTCGGCATGCAGGGGGAGGCGCGGACCGACTTTGTCTCCTTAAAGGAGGCAGGAGCCGTCGTCTTTACCGATGACGGAAGGCCCATAACCGACGCCTCTCTTCTCCGGAGTGCATTGAAGCTTGCGCGAAAGCTTGACATGCCCGTCTCCCTCCACGAGGAGGACCCCGCCTTTGTAAAAGAGCCCGGCGTCAACGCGGGCGGAAAGGCTGCAGCCTCCCTTTGCCTGACCGGGGCAGACAGAAAGGCAGAGAGCTCGCTCGTTGCGCGGGATGTGAAGATCGCAGAGGAGGTCGGCGGAAAGCTCCTCATCCAGCACATCAGCTCGAAGGAGGGCGTTGCCCTGGTAAGGGAGGCGCAGAAAGTCAACCCGCTGATTCAGGCGGAGGCAACCCCGCAGCACTTCTCCCTGACAGAGGATGCCGTTCTGCAGAAGGGAACGCTTGCCAAGGTGAACCCGCCCCTTCGCCTCGAGGAGGACCGGCAGGCGATCCTTGCGGGCATTGCGGACGGCACGATCCGCATCATCGCAACGGACCACGCGCCCCACACGAGGGCGGAGAAGAGCCAGACTTTTCCCAAGGCGCCAAGCGGCATGATCGGCCTTGAGACCGCGCTGTCCCTGGGGCTTAAAAATCTTGTGCGCCCGGGCGTTGTCTCCCTGGAGCAGTTCCTTGCGATGCTGACGGTAAATCCCGCGGCGTACTATAAACTCCCCGCGGGAAAGATCTATGAGGGCGGCCCTGCGGATCTTTTGCTCTTTGACCCGGACAAGGAGTGGACCGTGACGGATTCCTTTGCCTCCCGCTCCTCCAACTCTCCCTTTATCGGCGAGACCCTCCCCGGCGTCGTCCTGTACACCATCTGCCGCGGAGAGATTGCATACCAGCTGGGTACCAACTGAAGGGAGTGGGATTTCCTGTCTGCTGCTGACGTTTCTGCTGCCATCCATACCAAACGGGAGCCGCTCTCCTTTGTGTTCACTGCAAGGACCTTTACGGTGGACCGCCCGAAGGCACTCCTCTCCGGGGAGGAGACAAAGCTGCGGGAGGCGTTTCTTGCAGACCGCTATAAGGCCCTCTTCGACCTCGGCTTTGCCCCAAGGAGCGGAAAGGAGAGCCCCTCGCTCTCCTTCCTGCACAGGCTCTCCGGGATCTTCCTCGAGGAGTTGACCCGTTCCCCGGATCTGGAGGTCGCAAGGGAGCACACAAAGGTTGTGCTCTCCGAAGAGACCGCGGACCGGATCCTGTACCTCGTGCCCTTCGGGATCGGCACGGAGAACATCACGCCCTCCTGGATACGGGGCGTCTTCGAGGGCCTGAACGAGGCCTTTTCCAGAGAGCTCTGCGCCTGGCAGGGAACCGTCGCAATGTTCCTCACCGAGCACAGCCAGAACCTGCGCGTCCCGGAGCGGATCTTCTTTCACCTTGTGGAGAACAAGGACGACCCAGATCACCTGTTTGCCTTCCTTGCGACCTACAGCACGAGGGATGCGCGGGGGAAGGTGCGGCACATGCCCCTCTCCTATGCCCTCACGGAATACCGGGAGGACCGGAAGAAGCTCCTCGACCTCCTCTCCTGCCTGAACCGGGCATCGGAGGTCTCTCCCCTCCATCGCCTCCTTCACGGAGTCCGGGGAGATGTTCCACCCGCTGCGCCTGACCTCGGATGAGGCCTGGCAGTTCTTAAAGAGCGTGGAGGACATCGAAAAGTGCGGCATCGTCTGCCGCGTGCCGAACTGGTGGAAACGGGGCGCCTCTGCCGTCTCCCTCTCCGTCCGGCTTGGCGGTGAGAAGCCCTCGCTCCTTGGCTTTGAGAGCATTGTCTCCTCCCAGCCCTCGCTCTCCGTGGACGGTGTGCCGCTTTCCGGGGAGGAGATTGGGGAACTCTTGCAGAGCACCGAGGGTCTCGCGTTCCTGAAGGGCCGCTGGGTCGAGGTAAACCACGACATGCTGCAGCGATCCTTCGGCACTTTGGCCTCTCGAAGGACAGAAATGACATCCCGATGCCTGGGGCCGTCGGCAACGCAGGATGTAAAGGACTGCGCCGATGCCATCTGCCCCTCCGCAGAGGAGGACGGCATCTGGCAGTACTGCAGGGCGCAGCATCTCATCGGAAATAAAAAAGCAGCTGTGTGACCCGATTGTTCCGGACCGCACAGCTGTTTCTCATTTCTGCAGGTTCTCTGCCTTTTCCTTTTTCAGCGCATTCTCCACGCCGATTGCCAGCTGATCGGCACAGGAGGTGCCGCGGAAGCCGCACTGATTTCCCTTCAGGATCTCCACGGCCCTCTCGGCATCCATGCCCTCGAGGAGCTTTGCGACGGCCTTTGTGTTGCCGTCACATCCGCCGACAAACTTCACGTTGTGGAGCTTTCCGTCCACAATGGAAAAGTCCACCCGGGACGAGCAGGTCCCATTGTTCTTGTGTGTATAGTTCATTTTTCTGCCTTATCCTCCAGATACTTGCTGAGTTCCTCCAGCTCCGCTGCCCGGGACGCCTTGACGAGGAAGGCGGTGTCCGGTGCATAGAGCTGATCCAGAATTCCCTTTGCCTCCTCCTTGTCCCGGCAGGCATAGACCTTCGGAAGGCCTCTTCTTGCCGCCTCATCGGCGATGGCTGCTGCCACCGGCCCCACCGTGACGAGGACATCGATGCCGTCCTCTGCGGCGGATGTTCCGACCTCCCGGTGCAGGGCCTCCTCCTGGTCTCCCAGCTCTCCCATGAGACCCAGGACCGCGACGCGCTTCTTTCCCTTCACCCGGGAGAGTGTGAGAAGTCCCGCCTCCATGGACTGGGGGTTGGCATTGTAGGTGTCGTCATAGACGAGGATCCCGTCCGGGAGCTCCCGAATCTCCATCCGCATCGCCGTTGCCACATATCCCGCGATGCCCTGCTGCACCTCCTCTTTCGTAAGGCCGTAGTGCAGGCCGATCGCAGCGGCTGTCAGCGCAGGATAGATCATGTGCCTTCCAAGTGCCGGCACCGTGATGGGAATCTCCCCGTCCGGCGTCACCGCGGTGAATGTCACCCGGTCCGGAAGATCGTCCCGGATGTCCACGGCGCGGAAGCTGCAGGCAGGATCCTCTCCCACAAAGTCCATGGAGAAGTCCTTCGGCATGCCGGTGGTGCTGCGGATCAGCTCCTGTGTCTTCTCCTCCCGGAGGCGCACAAGATAGCTATTGTCCCCGTTCAGGACGGCATAGCCGCCCTCAGCAAGGCCGCCGAAGATCTCACACTTGCTCCGGAAGATGTTCTCGCGGCTTCCGAGGAAGCCGATGTGGGCATCGCCCACGTTGGTGATGGTCAGAGCCGTGGGCTGGGCGATCTGCACCAGGTGGTGGATCTCCCCCCGGTGGTTCATGCCCATCTCGACCACCGCGATCTGGGTGCTGCGGTTGATTGAGAACACAGTCCGCGGCACGCCGATGTAGTTGTTGAAGTTCTTCTGCGTCTTGACGCAGCGGTACTTTACGGACAGGACAGCGGCGATCATGTCCTTTGTCGTAGTCTTGCCAACGCTCCCCGTCACCGCCACTACGGGAATGTCAAACTTCCTGCGGTAGGCTGCCGCAAAGTCCGCCGCTGCCTGCAGCGTATCCTCCACGAGGAGGTAGAACTTCCCGGGCAGGTACGTCTTCGGCGCCCTGGAGACCACGGCGCCCACAGCACCTGCCTCGAGTGCCGCCTCCACAAACCGGTGCCCGTCCGTGTTCTCCCCCACAATCGCGAAGAAGACGCTCCCTGGGCCGGCCTTCCGGTTGTCGGACACGACGTCCGTGATCCGGATGTCCGGATCCGCACAGTTGCCAAGAAGAATTCCGCCTGCTGCCTTCCGCAGTTCTCCCAGTGTCATCTCTTCCATAACTTCAGTCCTTCATCGCATCCTTCACAATCAGCTCACACAGGTCTGCATAGGAGATGCCGACCTTCTCCGCCTCCTGGGGCACAAGGCTTGTCGGCGTCATGCCGGGAAGCGTGTTGACCTCCAGGAAGTACACCATGTCGTCCTCCGTCACCATGAAGTCGGAGCGGGAGTAGGTGCGAAGGCCAAGCGTCTCGTGGACCTTCACGGCCATCTCGCCGATCTCGGCCCGGACTTTGTCCGAGCACCTGCCGGGACAGATCTCCTCTGTTGCACCCGCCACGTACTTGTTGCTGTAGTCATATCCGCCCTGCTTTGGGGCGATCTCCACGTTCGGAAGGGCCTTGCCAAGGAGCACGCCGCAGGTGAACTCCTTTCCCTCGATGTACTGCTCGACCAGGATGTCGTCCGAGTACTGCAGTACCTCCCGGAGGGCAGGCTCCACCTCCTTCTGGTCCTTCACGATGTAGACGCCGAGGGTCGATCCGCCCGTGGGGGTCTTGATGACGACCGGCGCCTTGGTCTTTGCAGCGATCCCGGGGATATCCTCCTCCTTCACGCCGCGGTAGGACGCCCAGTCGGGTGTGCGGACGCCCTGCGGGCGCACCATCTGCTTTGTCACCATCTTGTCCATCGCCATCGCGGCGCCGAGATACCCGGAGCCCGTGTAGCGGATTCCCATCATGTCGAATGCCGCCTGGACTCTTCCGTCCTCGCCGTTTAAGCCGTGGAGCGCGATGAAGACGATGTCGGCCTCGGAGCAGATTTCGATGACGCCCCGGCCGAACAGGCTCTTGGATTTGTACTTTCTGCCCGCCCGCACGGCCTTCAGATCCGGTGCCTTACCGTCAAAGGTGATGTCCTTCAGCTCCGGGAGGTGTTCAAATAAGACGCCGGGGTGCTGAATCGTCTCCTCGTCCAGGTCCTCGAGACCCAGAAACAGGTCCACCAGGACCGCCTGGTGTCCCTTCTCGCGCAGTGCCCTGCAGATCTTCGTTCCGGAGAGAAACGAGATGTTTCTCTCGGTGCTGAGCCCACCTGCCAATACCACGATTTTCATACGCTTTTATCCTCTTTGTTTCGCATCAGTGCTGTGAACGACGGCTGTGCGATAAAGGCAGCCGCCAGCAGAACGTACTTTGCATTCACCATCTCCCAGGGAAGAAGGAGCGCAGCGGCGCAGACGGGGATCCAGGGGACAAGAGGGAGAAGGATGCTCCTCCCTGTCTTTTCCCGGGAGCGCTCCTTCGGGAGCCCCGGGCGGATCAGCCCGTAGTCCGCTGCAATTGCCAGAAAATATACCGCCGCAATCGCAAAGTCCACGCCGCCGCTGTAGTCCAGAAGGACCGCAGCCACCGGCACAATGATAAAAATGAGAGGGAGCCATCGAATTGACTCCCTCGTCAGCAGCTTATAGTACGCACGGGTATCCCCGCAGAAAGTCCGCACCTTCGCAAAGTAGTCTGCCTGAGCAAGGACCGCTGCTGCAAAGAGCAGAAGGAGTACGGCGTGCGCCGGGACCGTCAGTTCCATGCCAGCATCCCCCGCGCAGAATCAGTCGGCAAGCGACCTCCTGTTGTAGTTGATGAGGCACCCGTCCAGGATGATCTCGCGCTCCTCGTCAGTAAGATCGCCCAGCGTCACGGTAAACGGCGTGAGCGCGCCATTCTTTACCGTGTAGCCGGTGATTGTCTCCTGCTTTGTCTCCACGGCCTTCCGGATCCCCGGGAAGAACACGTAGTCGAGCTTTGCAAAGGGGAGATCCCCTGCAGGGATCACAAACGGCAGCATGCCCCAGTTGATCAGGTTGCTGCGGTAGCGCTTGGTTGCGTACTCGTTGGCGAAGTTTGCCCAGCCGCCGAGCACCTTCTGGCAGGAAGCCGCCTGCTCTCTCGCGGAGCCGTCGCCGGGCTTGACCGCAAAGATCGCAGAGCCGACGCCCAGGTTCTCATGGGAGACCTCCGGGAACTTCGTGTGAACGGTCTTCATGACCTCCTTCAGCTCCGGAACCGCCTCGCCGGCGCATCTGCCCTCGACGATGGCGCGCTCGCCCTCGCGGACCTCCTTGGAGAGGCCGACATAGTCCGGCGCCTTTCTCGAGAGCGCAAACTCCGAGAGACCTTCCGGATTGGAGCGATAGGAGCTGGTCTCCCCGGAGGGAATCAGCTCATCCGTCGTCGTCACCGGGTCATGGATCTCCGCTGTGATCTTCAGGATCATGTTCTCCGGCAGGGGCTGCATCTCCGGCCAGTCCCTGATGTTGGGACCGAACTGGACCTGCTCCTCAGGATCTGCCGCGCCGTGGCTGTCAAAGACCCTCTTCTCGTAGATTCTGCTGTCAAAGTGATAGTGGTACGCCGGGATGTCCTTATCGATATCCGTTGCCGGAGTCAGGATTCCCTGGTTTGCCGCCGTAGCCGCGATGCTTCTTGCGTCCATCAGCGCCACGTAGCTGATCTGGCCCTTCTGGGGCTTGGAGCCCTCCCTATTCGGGAAGTTTCTCGTCGAGTGCCGGATGCTGAACGCGTTGTTTGCCGGGGTATCGCCTGCGCCGAAGCAGGGCCCGCAGAAGGCGGTCTTTAAGATCGCACCTGCGTCCATCAGCTTCTCGGCGACGCCGTTCTTCAAGAGCTCCATGTAGATCGGCTGAGATGCCGGATAGACGGAGAGACTGAACCTGCCGTTTCCACAGTCCTCCCCGTCGAGGATCCCCGCCGCCTCGCAGATATTCTCGAAGCCGCCGCCGGCGCAGCCGGCGATGATGCCCTGGTCGACATAAAACTTTCCGTCCCGGATCTTGTCCTGAAGATGGCACTCCACCTCATCGCCGAAGGAGACCTTTGCTCTCTCCTCGACGCCGTGCAGGACATCGGCCAGGTTGTGGTTCACAAAGTCAATCGTATAGGCCATGGACGGATGGAACGGCATGGCGATCATCGGCTCCACCGTAGAGAGGTCGATGTCGACAACGCCGTCGTAGTAGGCTGCCTGGCCGGGATGAAGCTCTTTATAGGCGCCCTCCCGCCCGTGAATCGCATACCACTCCTTTGTCTTCTCATCGGTCTCCCAGATTGAGGAGAGGCAGGTCGTCTCCGTCGTCATGACATCGATGCCGATGCGGAAGTCCTCGGAGAGGTTTTTGATGCCGGGTCCCACAAACTCCAGGACCTTGTTCTTCACAAAGCCGGAGGCGAACACGGCGCCGATGAGCGCGATGTTCACGTCGTGGGGACCGACGCCCCTCTTCGGAGCACCGGTCAGGTTGACCGCAATGACCTTGGGCCGCTTGATATCGTAGGTCTGGTTTAAGAGCTGCTTGACGAGCTCCGGGCCGCCCTCGCCCATCGCCATGGTGCCCAAGGCACCGTAGCGCGTGTGGGAGTCGGAGCCCAGAATCATCTTTCCGCTCTCGGCCAGCATCTCCCGGGCGTACTGGTGGATGACCGCAAGGTGCGGCGGGACATAGACCCCGCCGTAGCGCTTTGCCGCCGTAAGGCCAAACATGTGGTCATCCTCGTTGATTGTGCCGCCCACCGCGCACAGCGAGTTGTGGCAGTTCGTGAGGACATAGGGCATCGGGAACTTCTGAAGGCCGGAGGCCCTGCAGGTCTGGATGATGCCGACATAGGTGATGTCATGGCTCGTCAGGGCATCGAAGCGGATGTTCAGGTTCTCCGGATCCGTTCCCTTGTTGTGAGCGGACAGAATCTGCCACGCCATGGTGCGGTTTCTCGCCTCTTCCCGGGTGACCTTTATGCCGCGTAAGGCAAGCTTTGCCCCCGCCTCCTGGTCATCCTGTACAAACGTCCCGTCTCCGAGGTAGTAAGCCCCGCCGTCTTTTACCGTTACCATAGGTCAATACCTCCCTTGCTGATCTCTCCCCCCTCCGAAGCCATCCAGCTCAGTCCTTCTTTGCCGCGGTCTTTCTCGCAGCGGTCTTCTTTGCGGCAGGCGTCTTTGCTGCCGGCTTCTTTGCCGGTGCCGCCTTCTCGGGTGCGGGCTCTTCCTGCACCGGATAGACCTTCTCAAGCTTCCAGATGTCGCGGACGTACTCCTCGATGGTGCGATCACTCGAGAACTTGCCGGCGCTTGCGGTGTTGAGCATTGCCATCTTCGCCCAGCCCTTTTGATCCTTATAGGCATCGACGATGCGGCGCTGTGCATCCGCATAGGACTCGAAGTCCTTCAGGATGAAGTACCGGTCCGCAGGGGAGCCGTTCTCACCGTAGAGAAGAGAGTTGTACAGCGGGCGGAAGCGCTCCGGGTTGTCCTTTGCATACGTGCCGTCCACGAGCTGGACGAGCACCTCGCGCACGTTGCTGTCGTTGTTGAAGATCTCCATCGAGTTGTAGCCGCCATGGTTCTCGAAGTTGATGACCTCCTGGGAAGACAGGCCGAAGATGAACATGTTTTCCGTGCCGACTTCCTGGGCGATCTCGACGTTGGCACCGTCCATCGTGCCAATCGTCACGGCGCCATTGAGCATGAGCTTCATGCAGCCCGTGCCGGAGGCCTCCTTGGATGCCGTGGAGATCTGCTCGGAGATGTCCGCCGCCGCGAAGATGATCTCCGCGTTGGAGACACGATAGTCCTCGATGAAGACGACCTTAATCTTGTCCTGGATCGTGGGATCGTTGTTGATCACATCCGCGACGGAGTTGATCAGCTTGATCGTCAGCTTTGCGTTTGCATAGCCTGCTGCCGCCTTGGCGCCGAAGATGAACGTGTGCTTGGGGTAATCCATGTTCGGATTCTTCTTCAGCTGGTTGTAGACGTACATCACGTGCAGGATGTTCAGAAACTGTCTCTTGTACTCGTGAAGGCGCTTGACCTGCACATCAAAGATGGAGCGGGGATCCACGGTGATGCCGTTGTGCTCCTGGATGTACTTCGCAAGGCGGACCTTGTTCTGGTACTTGATGTTCATGAACTCCTTCTGATACTTCTCGTCGTCCACGTAGGTCTTGAGCTCTGCGATGCGCGGCAGATCCGTGATCCACTCGTCGCCGATCTTGTCCGTGATCCACTGGGACAGGAGCGGGTTCGCATGGGCGAGGAACCGCCTCTGCGTGATGCCGTTCGTCTTGTTGTTGAACTTCTCCGGGTACATCTCGTAGAACTCGTGCAGGGACTCCTTCTTGAGGATTTCCGTGTGGAGCTCTGCGACACCGTTGACGGAGAAGCCCGCCACGATGGCCATGTTTGCCATGCGGATCTGCCCGTCATAGACGATTGCCATCTTCGAGAGCTTGTAGTTCACATCCGCTCCGGTGCCGTCGTACTTCTGGTGCACCTGGATCTCAAATCTTCTGTTGATCTCTTCCACGATCTGGTAGATGCGGGGCAGGAGTCTTGCAAACAGGTCGATGGGCCACTTCTCGAGGGCCTCTGCCATGATCGTGTGGTTCGTGTAGGCGCAGCACCGGTTGACGATGCTCCAGGCATCGTCCCACTCGAGGCCGTACTCATCCAGCAGAATCCGCATGAGCTCCGGCACGGTCAGCGTCGGATGCGTATCGTTCATCTGGAACACAGCCTTCTCCGGCAGGTCGTGGATGTCCTTGTTGCGGGACATGAAGCGCTTCACGGCCAGCTGGACAGAGGCGGAGACGAAGAAGTACTGCTGCTTCAGGCGCAGCTCCTTGCCCTGGATGTGGTCATCGCAGGGGTACAGGACCTCGCAGATCGTGCGCGCAAGGTTTGCCTCCTCCACGGCCTTCTGGTAGTCGCCCTTGTCAAAGGAATCGAGATGGAAGCTCTCCACGGGCTCCGCATCCCAGATGCGCAGCGTGTCCACAAAGCCGTTGCCGTAGCCCACGACCGGCATGTCGTAGGGGATGGCCTTGACGGCGCTGTAGCCCTCCTGCCGGAACATGATCCTTCCGTTTGCCGCCTGATAGGAGGTCACGTAGCCGCCGAAGTGCACCTCCTGGGTGTACTCGGGCCGGCGAAGCTCAAACGGGTTGCCGTTCTCGAGCCAGTTGTCAGGAACCTCCACCTGATAGCCGTCGCGGATCTCCTGCTTGAACATCCCGTAGCGGTAGCGGATGCCGCAGCCGTAGGCGGGATAGTTCAGGGTTGCGAGGGAGTCCAGGAAACATGCCGCAAGGCGTCCGAGGCCGCCGTTGCCCAGAGCCGGATCCGGCTCCTCGTCCTCGACCTCGTTGATGTCAAAGCCGAGCTCTGCGAGGGCCTCTTTCACAGGCGCAAAGGCCTGCAGGTTGATCAGGTCGTTGCCGAAGGCGCGGCCCATCAGGAACTCCATGGAGAGGTAGTACAGGGTCTTCGGGTTCGTCTCCTCAAATGCCTTCTGGGTTCTCATCCAGTTGTCGATGATCTGATCCTTCAGAGCATAGGCGGATGCCTGAAACACCTGCTGCTCTGTGGCCTCCGACATCTCTCTGCGGTACATGGTGCG
>ONMH01000057.1 GCA_900318875.1 uncultured Lachnospiraceae bacterium
GAAAGGCATACGAAAACACAGCGTGCACGCCGAAGGAGAGGGCGAAGGCCCTTTTGCAGGAGCTGTCCCTGGACGAGAAGATCGCCCAGGCCCGGGACATGTGGGACTTCCCGGAAGAGATGGCAAACAAGAACCCTGAGGCAAGGGCCGCCTATGAAAAGGCGTATGAGTATGGCATCGGCCAGGTCTCCACGCTCCTTGAGCGGGAGATGACATCGACCGAGGAATGCGCAGCGTTCCAGAGAGACCTTCAGAAGAAGATCATGGAGAAGAGCCCCACCGCATGCTGCCTTCCACATGGAGGGCAGCTGCGGTCCCTTCCTCCAGGACTCCGCCAACTCCCCGGCGGGCATCGGAAGAGGTGCCTCCTTTGACCCTGCGCTGGAGAGAAATGCGGCAGGTCGCCAGGTTGCCGAAGGAGCAGTTTGCGGGGTTCCTCGACGGGAACCGCCCCTGTGCGGGACATGTGGGGGACAGGGTCTTTCTCCAGTACTTTGCCCACAACTGCCCCTGCATCAGGACCTTCTTCCTCCCGGAGGGAGGCACCTACGAGATCCGCGTGATCGACACCTGGGAGATGACAGAACAGACCGCCCGGAAGGACGCAGCGGGGCAGACCCCGGTCCTTCTCCCGGGAAAAGAGGGGATCCTTGCCGTCGCCTTTCGAAAGGACAGCTGAGAGACAAAAAGAGACAATGACCTTCTGTGCATGCAGAGGGACGGGATAATTTAGACAAAATTGAGAAATCGTTCCGGATCTTTTTCGCTGCGGCCTGCGATTGCCCCTGCAAAGCGTGCTATACTCAAGGGAAAATCAGCAGGGGAACGGAAAAAGCGAAGAAGGAACTGATGCCGATTGTCTGCGCCCTCACGGAGAAGGGGTGTGAGGTGACCGTCTATCCGATTGAGCCGGAGAAGGGCCTTGTCTCTGAGAGCATCCTCCGGGACGCAAAGGGCCGTTTTGACCTTGTCATGTGCATCGGCGGCGACGGCACCTTAAACCACGTGATCAACGGGATGATGAAGAACGACTTCCATGTCCCGATCAGCTACATCCCGGGCGGCTCGACAAACGACTTCTCGAGAAACATCAACGGAGATCTGGACTGGGAGGCCCTGTGCTGCATCGCTGCCGGGAACCGGAGCTTTAGGTACGACATCGGAAAGCTGAATGACCGGTACTTCAACTACATCGCGGGCTTTGGCGCCTTCACGGAGATCAGCTACTCCACGAATCAGAACATGAAGAACGTCTTCGGGTACGGCGCCTACGTCCTGAACATGATCGCGAAGCTCCCCCAGAACGTGAGCTACAAGGAGCACGTGGTGGTGGAGCACGACGGCGAGGTGGAGGAGGGCGACTACGTCTTCGGCGGAGTGGCAAACACCCTCTCCATCGGCGGTGTCAAGTCCCCGGCTCTGGACGGAGCGGAGCTCGACGATGGCCTGTTTGAGGTGGTGCTGATCACGGCACCATCGGATCTTATTGCCATCCATGAGATTGTGCAGTGCCTCTCCAAGGGGGATACCGGAAACAGTTACGTCAAGGTCTTCCACGCAAAGCACGTGGTGTTCCGCGGCGAGGAGGCCCTGAACTGGACCGTGGACGGCGAGTACGGCGGCTCCTACAAGGAGGCCGTCGTTGATGTCTGCCCTCACGCCATGGAGATCATGGCGGCACCAAAGATCCCCGATGCGGAGGAGGGGGACTGAAACCCGATAAGACAATCAGATCAGACAGAAACGGATAAGACAAAGAGAGGGCGGATCCTGGCCGGGATCCGCCCTCTCTTTCTCCTATGAAGCTGTCTCAGGACTCCGGGTCCTCAACCGTGACGGTGGTGTCCTCGCTGACGCCTGTGTCTGTCCCGGTGGCGGAAGTGGCTTCCTTGTCCTTACTGGTGTCTGAGGACGTGAAGGCCTTGTCCTTGCTGGTATCCGACGCGGCAGCGGCATCGCTCTGCGCCGCCCTGGTTTCCTCTGCCTCCTCCGTTGCGGCATCGGTCACCTTGCCGGGCTTGCTCCAGCCGCTCATGAGCTTGGTGTCGGTCTCGTTGACCTCCTTCCGGTCACCCTGCGCATAGACGATCCTGCCGGACTCCATGTAGATCTCCCGCACGGTGTCGCCGACGGTCTCGACCTCCGCCTTATAGTTGGTGCCCGTGTACTCCGCACCGTCCATCTGGTCTGCGATGGAGCTGTAGTAGCTCTCCGCCTCCTTGCTGCTGGAGAAGGATGCATAGTTGACGGTGAACGCGCCGTCATCCGGCACCGCCGTGTAGGCGGAGTTGAGGCTTGTGTATCCCTTCCCCGTGCTCAGGGCGTCGGTGATGTCTGTCACCGTCAGCCCGTTGTCCTCGCAGATGGACTTGAATTCCTTTCCTGTTGCAATGAACTGCATCTGACTACATCCGGTTGCAAAGAACAGCAATCCGGTCAGCGTCAGAGCAAGAAGTCGTTTCGTTCGCATGGTTTGCCTTCCTTTCTGATGCCGAAAAACGAAAACAGGCCACTCTGACCTATACAAATATCATAACAGAGGGAGGTCCCGAATACCATCAAAATCTGCCCTTCAAAGATCAACAAAAATCGGCGCCCGCCGTTGTGAGAAGTGGCAGAAACTCAGGCTTTTTTGCCCTGCCAGGACCTTCGGTAGACAGAAGGGGAGACGCCCTCGACCTTTGCAAAGAGGCGGCTTAGGTAGTTGGCATCCGGGATCCCGACCCTTACCCCTATCGCTTCGAGGGTGAGGTCCGTAAAGCGAAGGAGCCGCTTGGCCTCGCCGATCCGGAGAGAGGAGAGATACCCCATGATCGTCGTCCCGTACCGGTCCTTAAAGATCCGCGTCAGGTAGTACTTGTTGACAAAGTACCGGGAGGCAAGGCCGTCTAATGTGATCTTCTGCGCGTAGTGCCCGTCTAAATATTCCTTCACAAGGACGGCAGTCTCCGTCTTGGTGCCCTGGGAGCTTCCGTTCTCCGGGTGCCAGCTCTCCTCCATGAGAAGGCAGAGAAGCCTTGCCAGGATCTCATTGATGCGCATGTCCCGGATGTAGTCATCGGAGCCCGCTGCGGCATAGAGCGCCTCGAGACAGGAGACAAAGGGGGAGAGGTCCTTTGGGTGAAATACGGGGCTTCCGCCCCGCTCCCGGTACTTCTTGTAGATCCCCGGCATCGTGGCAGAGTCAAAGTGCGCCCAGAGAAGCTCCCAGAGGTTTTCTGCTGTCGTGTGGGAGTAGCGCTCCTCGCAGTTTAAAAAGATGCAGTCCCCGGCCCTGAGGGGAACTTCCCGGCCTTCGTAGGAGAGGGATCCCGATCCCGAGCGGACGATGAAAAAGAGAAAAGAGGAGAGCCCCACACGCCCGGAGGTGTGGGGATTTGTCGCCTTGAGCGACCCCGTCTCCTGCAGGTGCAGGAGGTTCTCCTTGGCAAAGGTTGAGGGTGTATAGACAATGCGCCTTGAGGAGACAAGGCTTCCGTGAAACAGGGATTCTTCCATGACAGACCTCGCAGGCCGGAAAACAGGCAGGTCAAGATTGTGCTTGTTTCTGCCAACATCGTGCATAAACACTGGCAGCCAATCGCGGTACACTGGCACCGTTGAAAAGAAGGCTCCGTGTCAATATCATCCATATCGTACCACAGAAGCGGTCGGGGGGGACAGAGAGACCGGGGCAGCATCAGAAAGGACAGCATACATGGCAAAGAAAGCACTGATTACCGGCATCACAGGCCAGGACGGCTCCTACCTTGCGGAGTTTCTGCTGGAGAAGGGGTATGATGTCCACGGCATCATCCGCAGATCCTCCGTGGACTTTCGGGAGCGGATTGCACACCTTGAGGGAAAGCCGAACTTCCATCTCCACTACGGGGACCTTAGCGACTCCATGAGCATCCTGAACGTCGTCTCAAAGGTGCGCCCGGATGAGATCTACAACCTGGCCGCCCAGTCCCACGTGCAGGTGTCGTTTGACGTGCCGGAGTTCACGGCGGATGTGGACGCAGTGGGCGTGCTTCGGATCCTGGAGGCGGTGCGCCTGTGCGGCCTTGCGAAGACCTGCCGCATCTATCAGGCATCCACCTCGGAGCTCTTCGGCAAGGTGGAGGAGGTCCCTCAGTCCGAGAAGACCCCGTTCCATCCCTACAGCCCCTATGCGGTGGCAAAGCAGTACGGCTTCTGGATCATGAAGGAGTACCGGGATGCGTACGGCATGTTCTGCGCAAACGGAATCCTCTTCAACCATGAGTCGGAGCGGCGCGGCGAGACCTTTGTGACCAGAAAGATCACCCTGGCAGCAGCGAGAATCGCCCAGAAAAAGCAGGAAAAGCTCTGCCTCGGCAACCTCTCTTCGCTGCGCGACTGGGGCTATGCAAAGGACTACGTCGAGTGCATGTGGCTGATCCTGCAGAACGAAAAGCCCGATGACTTTGTCATCGCAACCGGCGTGCAGCACTCCGTGCGGGAGTTTGCAACCCTTGCCTTCCGCGATGTGGGCATTGAGCTTACGTGGAAGGGGGAGGGGATTGACGAGAAGGGCATTGATCAGGCAACCGGAAAGGTTCTCGTCGAGGTCTCCCCAGACTTCTACCGTCCGACAGACGTCGTGAACCTCCTCGGCGATCCCACCAAGGCAAAGACCGTCCTTGGCTGGAATCCCCAGAAGACGAGCTTTGAGGAACTCGTCCGGATCATGGTGGAGAGCGACCAGAAGAAGGTGCGCGTCGAGCGCGCCCAGGAGGTCATCGGCACAAACCTCGAGGAGTACCTCGAGAAGGGCATCATCCGGTAAAGGGCTGAAGATGCGAAGAAGACAGGACAAAGAAAGAAGGCAGAATATCATGATGGAGAAGAATGCAAAGATCTATGTCGCAGGCCACCGCGGAATGGTGGGCTCTGCGATCAAGAGAGAGCTGGAGAGACAGGGCTACACGAACATCATCACGAGGACTCACAGGGAGCTGGACCTGACAAGGCAGGATGCGGTGGAGGAGTTCTTCAAAGAGGAGAAGCCCGAGTACGTGTTTCTCGCAGCAGCCAAGGTCGGCGGCATTGTCGCCAACGAGGAGGCCCTTGCAGACTTCATGTACGAAAACATGATCCTCGAGATGAACGTGGTGCACAGCGCCTGGCAGAACGGATGCAAAAAGCTCGAGTTCCTCGGAAGCTCCTGCATCTATCCCCGGATGGCGCCCCAGCCCATGAAGGAGTCCTGCCTTCTGACAGGACCCCTTGAGAAGACGAACGAGGCCTATGCGCTCGCCAAGATCTCGGGCCTGAAGTACTGCGAGTTCTTAAACCGTCAGTACGGAACGGACTACATCTCCGTGATGCCGACAAATCTGTACGGGCCGAACGACAATTATCACCCGACACACAGCCATGTGCTGCCCGCTCTGATCCGCAGATTCCACGAGGCGAAGGAGCAGAATCTCCCGTATGTGACCTGCTGGGGCGACGGATCGCCGCTTCGCGAGTTCCTGTACGTGGATGACCTCGCAAACCTGTGCGTGTTCCTGATGAATCACTACAGCGGAAACGAGACCGTGAACGCCGGCACCGGAAAGGAGCTCACGATTAAGGAGCTCACCGAGAAGGTTGCAAAGATCATCGGCTATCAGGGAGAGATCCGCTGGGATCCCTCAAAGCCCAACGGAACGCCCAGAAAACTCCTCGACATCTCCAAGACAAAGGCCATGGGCTGGGAGGCAAAGACGAGCCTGGAGGAGGGCATCCGCCTGACCTATGAGGACTTCCTGCACAATCCGATGCGCGCAGAGCGGTAAGGAGAAGATATGCACATCATTCTGTTATCCGGCGGATCCGGGCAGCGGCTCTGGCCCCTGTCCAACAACGTCCGCTCCAAGCAGTTCATCAAGATCTTCAAAAAGGAGGACGGCACCTACGAGTCCATGGTGCAGCGGGTCTACCGCCAGATTCGCGCAGTGGATGCGGATGCGACAGTGACGATTGCCACCTCAAAGAGCCAGATCTCCGCCCTCTGCAACCAGTTGGGGAGCGATGTCGCCATCTCCCCGGAGCCTGCAAGAAGGGACACCTTCCCGGCAATCAGCCTGGCCGTCAGCTACCTGGTGGATGTCCAGGGCGTTGACAGGAATGAGCCGGTTGTTGTCTGCCCGGTGGACCCCTATGTCAACGAGGACTACTTCGAGGCACTCAGGAACCTCTCCGACCTTGCGGCAGCAGGGGCTGCAAACCTCTCTGTCATGGGCATCGAGCCCACGTACCCCTCTGAGAAGTACGGCTATGTCATCCCCAGATCCAAGGACCAGGTGGCAGAGGTCGAGACCTTCAGGGAAAAGCCGGACGCGAAGACTGCGGCGGAGTATATCGCAAGAGGCGCCCTCTGGAATGCCGGCGTGTTTGCCTTTAAGGCATCCTACGTTCTCGACAAGGCCCATGAGCTCATGAACTTCACGGACTATGACGACCTTGCGGCAAAGTATGAGACTGTGAAGAAGATCAGCTTCGACTACGCGGTCTGCGAGAAGGAGCCGAAGATCCAGGTCATGCGCTTTGCCGGCCAGTGGAAGGATATGGGCACCTGGAACACCCTGACCGAGGCGATGGAGGAGCCGGCGATCGGAAACGCTGTCCTGAATGACACCTGCAGCAACACAAATGTCGTCAACGAGCTGAACCTCCCGATCCTTTGCATGGGCTGCAGGGACATGGTCATCGCAGCCTCACCGGAGGGGATCCTGGTCTCAGACAAGAACCAGTCCAGCTACATCAAGCCCTATGTGGAGCAGATGGACCAGCAGGTCATGTTTGCGGAGAAGTCCTGGGGGAGCTTCACAGTGCTGGATGTGGAGAACGAGTCCCTGACGATCCTTGTGACCTTAAAGCCCGGCCACCACATGAACTACCACAGCCATGAGCACCGGGATGAGGTCTGGAACATCATCTCCGGGAGCGGCAGGACGATCGTGGACGGCATGGAGCAGAAGGTCCACGCGGGGGATGTGATCACGATGCAGGCGGGCTGCCGGCACATGATCCTCGCGGATACAGAGCTTCGCGTGATCGAGGTCCAGCTCGGCAGGGACATTTCGGTCCATGACAAGAAGAAGTATGCGCTCCCTGCAGGGATCTGAGCAGAGGGAGCCGATGAGAGATACCACACCGTGCAGGGATGGGAAAGGAGAGAGCCGACAGGCGGTCGGGCGGGAGCCCTTCCTCCTTGCCCCTGCGGGAAAGGACTACCTCTGGGGCGGAAGAAGGCTCCGGGATGACTTCTCAAAGGACCTGGACCTGACCCCCCTGGCAGAGACCTGGGAGTGCTCCACGCATCCGGACGGAGAGAGCCGAGTTGCCTCCGGCCCCCTTGCGGGAGAGACGCTCCCGGAACTTGTCACAGCCCATCCGGAGATCCTTGGCACCCATGCAAGGGAAAATCAGACGGCAGAGGGCCAGATCCCGATCCTCATCAAGCTGATCGACGCCAACCGGGATCTCTCGGTTCAGGTTCATCCGGACGATGCCTATGCAAGAGAGCATGAGAACGGGTCCCTCGGCAAGGACGAGATGTGGTATGTCGTCGATGCAAAGGAGGGGGCGGAGCTCGTCTACGGCTTTACGAGGGACATGACAGAGCCCCTTGTCCGGAAGGCCCTCACAGATGGCACCATCGGGCGCTATCTGCAGCGGGTACCGGTGCATCGGGGAGATGTGTTCTACATAAAGGCGGGCACGGTCCACGCGATCGGGGCGGGCGCTCTGATCTGCGAGGTACAGGAGAGCTCCAACCTGACCTATCGGCTCTACGACTACGACCGCGTGGATAAGAACGGAAAGAAGCGCCCGCTCCAGATCGACAAGGCGCTGGAGGTCGCAAGCCTTGTCCACGCATCCGCACCGCGCCAGCCCCTCCGGGTCCTCCACTACCATCCGGGGTTTGCAACGGAGTTTCTCTGCCGCTGCCGTTACTTTGAGGTGGAGCGGCTCCTGTTAAACACGGAGCGGGTCCGCGACCTGGCAAGGCTGAAGGCACCCAGCACCTCCTTCGTGGTACTCCTCTGCACCAGGGGGTGCGGCGTCCTGTTCTATGAGAATGAAGCGGGCCATGAGGAATCCCTTCGCTTCTTCCGCGGGGATTCGATGTTCCTCCCTGCAGGCGGGAGAGAGGTGTTGATCCATGGTCAGGCAGAGCTCCTGAAGGTCAACTGCTGAGCCAAAGCGCAAAGGCCAGGGATCAAAAAGCAAAGGCCAAAAGGCAAGACCAATTTGGCCCTTGCATCGAGGACAGAAAGCAAAAGAATACAGTGAACCAGGTTCCCCTTCCGGCAGACTGCCGGGAGGGGAACTTTTCTGATCAGACCCTTCTTCAGGAGACTGTAAGGTCTTTCTGACAATGGAAGAATCCGGCATCCGCGGGAAACAGTATTCGGATGGGCGGAATAGCAAACACAATAAATCGAACAAGTGACTAATAATAGAAAAGCAATCCGAAATAAAAGCAAACAAATATTTGCAATACATTAGGGAACATGCTATACTATTGTTAAGAAACAAGAAGTTCCTGAAAATTTCAAGGAACTTATTGTTCGACTGGCTGCCAATCATTAGAACGCTACTGTGCAGACGCGTTCTTCGCTGCAGAGAAGAATCGCCAGCATCCCCTGTCGGATATCCTGGTACGCTGGTAAGGAAAATATCATTGTGAAAAATACACGCACCAAAAGTGTATAGCAAATTTGACGTACCCGGATAGCACACAGTACAATACAAGGAGGAAAATATGGCCAGGGAACTGAATTCTTTTGGGGAAGATATTTATGGTTTGAGCGGCAGTATTAAGCTGGATAGCTCGGTGAAAAAGATCCTTTCCTACAGGCCGATACTGGCCAATATCCTGAAGGATTCGTGTACCGACTTCTCGAAGTACAACGTGGACGAAATCATTTCGATGATCGACAGAATCCACATGGAGAGCATTCCCGTAGGCCCCGGTCAGACCAACGATCCGATCAGAGGAGAGAACCGGGAGAGCACAATCCCCGGGGAGGGAGAAATTCGCTACGATATCCGATTCAACGTGGCATCTGCAGAGGAAGATGGCGCGCTCGACCGGCTTATCGATCTGGAGCCGCAGTATAATGGAAGGCGGAGAAGCTATGATTTTGAGACGAGAGGAATTGCCTACTGCTGCAGAATGGTCTCAGAACAGCTCGGTCATGAAGTCCTCAGAGGAAATCACTACGAGAGGATCCATAAGGTCAAATCGATCTGGATCCTGATGGAAAGCTCGCAGCAGGATTCCAATACCCTTTCAGAATATGCTATCAGAGAGGTCAACCATATCGGAGAGTGCTCCTATACCCCGAGAACGGATCTTATGAGCACCACGATGATCCGGCTGCCAAAGGACGACGAGTGGGAGAAGGCAAAGAATCCGCCGACAAGGCTCATGGAGCTTCTGTCAACCCTGCTGTCGAATCGGATCGCTCCGGACGAAAAGATCGGGCTGTTGGAAAATAAGTTTGCAATTGCGTGCACGTCGGAATTTGTCAAGGAGGTTCATGATATGTGTAATTACAGTGAGATGATTGCGGAAAGATCAGCAGAAAGAACAGCAGAAGAGGTAAGTGTGAGATTCATCAGGAATCTGATGGAAGGGATGCACTTCACTGCAGACAGGGCAATGGATGTGCTGAAGATTCCGGAAGATAAGCGTGCTCTCTACACCAATATGCTGGAAGAGGAAAAGACCTCAAAGTAAACAATCTGACGCAATACAACAGTCAACCGTGTGCTGTGCCGAGAATAACAGAATAGGCAGGGATGAAAAAGCGCACAGAAGAAATTTCTGAGGAAGCTACTATGGGAAGCTACAGCGAGATGATTGCGGAAAGAGCAGCAGAAAGAGCAGCAGAAAGAGTAGCAGAAAGAACAACAGAAGAGGTAAGTGTGAGATGCATCAGGAATCTGATGGAAGGAATGCACTTCACTGCAGACAGGGCAATGGATGTGCTGAAGATTCCGGAAGATAAGCGTGCCCAATACACCGCAATACTGGAAGAGGAAAAGACCTCAAAGAAAACAATCTGACGCATTTCAACAGTCAGCGATATGCGGCGCAGAGCCAAAAGGCAGGATGGACCCTGAGGGAAACAGCAGTGTTCCCGACAGGGTCCTTTTGCTTTGCTGGTTGCAGCGGGAGGCGATCTGTGCGGTAATAGGGAGCGATATCGGCAAAACATATCAAGAAAGAAGCGGTAATGGAAATGAAGAAGAATCCGAGAAATCAGAACGACAGAACAGAAAACCAGAATAACAATAAGACACCGCATCGCCCTGTCCTGGTTCTGCTCTTTGCAGCCGTGCTGGTCATTGCTGCGTACTCCGGATATCGGGTGCTGGCGCAGCTGGCAACGGAGCGGGCAGGGAAGAGCGCCTATGCATCCGTTGATGCCTACCTGTACGTTGGGGAGGAAGGCGGGCAGAATTCTGAAGCGCGCACCGGGACAGAGGATTCCGGTTCTGCAGAAGATATCGGGACAGAATCCGAAAAGACAACGGACACGTTCCCCACTGTCACGATCGACTATAACGCACTGCAGGAGATCAATCCGGACTTTGCAGCTGTCCTTTACGTTCCCGCCCTGGATCTTCTTTATCCGGCTGCGTACAGCAGCGACAATACGGAATACCTGACAAGGACCTTTGCTGGAACCCAGAATCCCTGCGGATCGATTTTTGTGGACTGCAATGCATCCAGAGATTTCACAGATCTGCATACCCTGATCTTTGGCCACAACATGAAGAACGGAACCATGTTCGGAAGCCTGAAGAAGTTCTACCAGGATCCGGATCTTGTAAAGGAGAATCCGTATTTCTATCTCTACACGCAGAAGGATGTCCTCTGCTATCGAATCTTTGCCGATCTGACGCTCCCTGTGGATGATCCGATCTACACGAGTGCCATTGATTCCGAGGAGGATTACGACGCCCTCGTGCAGCGGCTGCAGAGCGCCTCTTCCTATGCACCGGAGGAAGGCGCTGTGGACTTTACCACACATCCTGATCTTGTCACCCTGAGCACCTGCTACGGTACCGGCCACACGGACAACTTCGTGACCTGCGGCGTGCTGGTGGGAGAGAAGGCAGCAGATACCGGGAAAGAAGAAGGGGAGAACCCGGGGGAAAACAAACAGAGCGAATGAAGCTCCCCTCCCATTGCAATCGCAATGGAAGGGGTATCCCTCCTGTTGCGGTTGCTCCGGTCAGGTTTGACGGTCAG
>ONMH01000189.1 GCA_900318875.1 uncultured Lachnospiraceae bacterium
CGGCTGTCGGAAAGGTTCAGGATCAGGGAGCTGATGGCCTGCGGAAGCCCGGTGAAGGAGAGCACAAAGGAGAGTACGGAGGAGGCACCGATGATCAGCATGACGATGGTGGTCATGACCCCGGACTCCGCAAGAACTCTGGTGAGATCCTTCAGGGAGATGCTGCGGTAGACAAAAAAGGCGAGAAGGAAGGCGTAGATCACGGCGACACCGGAGGCCTCTGTTGGGGTGAAGTATCCGGAGAGGATGCCGCCGATGATGATGACAATCAGAAGCAGCGAGGGGATCGAGTCGAGCACCGTGTGGAGGACCTCTTTGGCGGTCAGCTTCTGAGTCCGCTCCACGACATAGCCGTGCTTTTCTGCATAGAGCAGCGCGACAACCATGCAGCAGGCAGCCCAGAGAAGGCCCGGGATCCATCCTGCCATGAGCAGCGCAGCGACGCTGGTGCCGCCGGCGGCTGCCGAGTAGATGATGAAGGCATTGGTGGGCGGGATGAGCTGGCCAACCGGTGCGGTGGCGATGTTGGTGGCAGCGGAGAAACTCCTGTCATAGCCGTTCTCCTCTTCCAGGGGTCCGAGCACGCCGCCGATGGCGGTTGCCGCGGCGATGCCGGATCCGGAGAGGGAGCCGAACAGCGCGTTGCCCGCGATGTTGGTCAGGGCGAGGGATCCGGGGACCTTTCCCATCACCAGCATTGCCAGGTTGATGATCCGCTTGGCGATGCCGCCGTTGGACATCAGGGTGCCTGCCAGGATGAAGAACGGCACCGCAAGGAGGGAGAAGGAGTCAATTCCTGTGACCAGCTTCTGGGCGGAGATGAACATGCCGAAGGACGGGCTCAGGAACATGACGATGGTGA
Source organism: uncultured Lachnospiraceae bacterium (assembly GCA_900318875.1). Classification (GTDB taxonomy): domain Bacteria; phylum Bacillota; class Clostridia; order Lachnospirales; family Lachnospiraceae; genus CAG-791. Next base: position 863 of record ONMH01000189.1, read on the forward strand.
CCAGCGCGGAGGCGATGATGCCGAAGGAAATCGGGACCTTCAGCGCCAGCATCAGGAAGAATACGATGAGAAGGACAATGCCTGCCTGCAGTTCCATGGGATCTTACCTCTCTTTCTTGTTGGTCCCGCGCAGGGCGCGGAGGCTTCCCGCAATCTTGGGGATGCTGTACAGCACCATCAGGCTACCGCAGATCGGAACGCCGATGTAGTAAAACTGCATCGGGATGTTCAGGGCTGGGGAGACCTGTCCGATGGCATTTTTCGTGACGAGGACGCCGCCTAAAATCATGACAAAGACCGAGAGGAACAGAACGACGATCTCCACAAAGAGGCTGTCCAGGACCTTTCCCCTGGGTGAAAATTTGTCCGCGACAAACTCCAGGGCGATGTGCTTGTCCTTCCCGTACGCGTAGGGCACGCCGATCATGGTGAGCCAGATCAGCGCGTAGCGCATGTACTCTTCTGTCCAGTCCGCTGCGTGATTTAACACGAATCTTGTGAAGATCTGCCAAAAGTTGGCTGCGACCATCGTGATGATCAAAGCCGCCATCAGCACTTCGATGATCCTGTTCAGGATCAGAAACAGTTTCTTTTCCATGATGTCCCCCTTTACTTTGCGCAGCTTTCGATGTCGCTAAGAAGCGCCTGATAGGCTGCTCCCTTTGCGGCAAATGCCTCATGCATTGGCTGGACCGCCTCGATGAAGGCACTCTTGTCGATGTCCTTGTAGACGGTGACGCCGTGCTCTGTCGCCTCCTCGATGGCGTCCTCCATCATCCCGTTGTACATGGCCTTGAAGTTGTCGTTGGTCTTGGCGAGGCAGTCCTTGAGGTATTGCTGTTGCTTCTTCGTGAGAGTGTTCCAGGTATCGGTGCTGATGATGTAGATATCCGGGGAGTACTGGTGTTCGGTGTAGGTGTAGGAGGAAACCAGATCCTCATGCCCGTTGACGGTCAGGGCGAGCTCTGTGTTCTCAGCGCCGTCCACGACGCCCTGCTGCAGAGCGGTATAGGTCTCGCTGGAGGACATGGGGACAGGGGACCCTCCCATCAGGCGAATCATCTCCATGGACGTGGAGCTTGGCATGGAGCGGATCTTCTTTCCGGCAAGGTCCGAGGGATCATCGACGCAGATGTTCTCCTTGAGGTAGAAGTTTCGGGCGCCGTTTGCGTAGTACCCGATGGCGATAAAGCCCTGATCGGCGGTGGCGTTGAACAGATCCTGGATCGCCTTGCTGTTCTCCATGGCGTCGTAGTAGTGCTCCTGACTCTGGAACAGATACGGGATGGCAAAGATGCTGTAGCGGTCGTCAAACTGCCCCAGTGTGTTGGAGCTGACCTTTGCCATATCCAGGATTCCGGCCTTTACCATCTCGATCTCCTCGTTCTCTGAGCCGAGGATGCCGCTCGGATAGATCTTGACCGAGAGATTATCGGACGGGTCTTCCTCCTCCACGAAGGTCTCGAATTCCGCGATGGAATCCGCAATCTCGGTGCCGTCCTGCTGGTTGTGTGCCAGGCGGATCAGCCGCCCGTCGGCGTGGTTGGTGGATGCGACGCTTGCGAATACGCAGCAGACGGCAGCGATGCCCGCTGCGCCTGCGGTCAATCCTATGACTTTTTGAATCCCCATTTGTTTCCCTCCTGCGGTGGTTTTGATCTGGGATCATCCTATCATCCGCTTGGATCAAATAATTGCGGTTTCTTGCGATAATCAGGGAATAACAGAACTTTATTGCACTCCCCTGCAGAACGGGGATGTCATTGTGTGGGGGCGCCATGCGCTCCAAATCATCGTGTACCGGGTCATCTGGTACCATGCAGCTGCAGTTGGCTCCTGCACTGGATTCCGTGTGCAGTCCTCGATGCAAAGCTGTTGTACGCGATACGGTATGGGAAAACAAGAAAGGGGCACGCCTCCCCTGCTTGTGGGTGCCCCGATTCTATAAAGAGGAAGAGAACAGGACCTCCGCGGACTAAGATCAGCAGCATACGTCTTCTGGCAAAGCTCTTCGAGAGGAATCCGGTGGCGGGAAGGGGGAGTGCA
>ONMH01000036.1:0-6831 GCA_900318875.1 uncultured Lachnospiraceae bacterium
CTGCTGTGGGAGTGACAGAAAATGCCGATCCAGCGGGAGAGGAAATGTACAAACTGCAAAAATGGACTGGCACTATTCCGGTGAGGGTGTATAATGTCAGTGTGATAAAAATTTAACAGACTTAGCAGCCTGGTTTATCACAGTCCGGTTTCTTATCACAATCACATGGAGGAAACGAAAAATGGAGAAAAGAAAGGTTGTTCTCGCAGGCGCCTGCAGAACGGCAATCGGCAAGTTCAACGGCACCCTGAAAGATGTCCCGGCAACAGAGCTGGGTTCCATCGTCATAAAGGAAGCCCTGAAGAGGGCTGGCGTAAAGCCAGAGCAGGTCGATGAGGTGTACATGGGCAATGTCATCCAGGCTGGCCTTGGCCAGAACCCGGCAAGACAGGCAGCTGTCAATGCGGGCATCCCGGTAGAGGTCCCTGCGATCACCATCAACGTGCTCTGCGGTTCCGGTCTGCACTGCGTCAACCTGGCAGCAAAGCTGATCGAGAACGGTGATGCGGACATCATCGTAGCAGGCGGCATGGAAAACATGGATGCGGCTCCTTACCTCCTTTACAAGGCAAGATTCGGCTACAGAATGAATGCCGGCAAGCTCGACGACGCCATGATCCGTGATGCCCTGACCGATGCCTTCGGCGGCTATCACATGGGCATCACCGCTGAGAACATCGCTGAGCAGTGGCACCTGACCAGAGAGGAACTCGATGCGTTCTCCGTCAATTCTCAGGAGAAGGCTGCAAAGGCCATCGAGAGCGGCAGATTCAAGGATGAGATCGTCCCGGTGGAGATCAAGACCAAGAAGGGAACGATTGTGTTTGATACCGATGAGGGCCCGAGACCCGGAACCACCATGGAGGCACTGGCAAAGCTTCGCCCTGCCTTCAAGGAGGGCGGTGTTGTCACAGCCGGCAACTCCTCCGGCATCAACGACGCAGCTGCAGCCATCGTCGTCATGAGTGAGGAGAAGGCAAAGGAACTCGGCGTCACCCCGATGGCAGAGTGGGTCGGCGGTGAGCTGGCAGGCGTGGAGCCCAGAATCATGGGCATCGGCCCGGTTGCCGCTACGAAGAAGGTCTGCGCAAGGACCGGATACAAGGTCTCTGACTTCGATCTGTACGAGGCAAATGAGGCTTTCGCAGCACAGTCTGTGGCCGTGAAGAAGGAGCTGGGCTTTGATCCCGATAAGCTCAATGTCAACGGCGGCGCCATCGCCCTCGGGCATCCGGTCGGATGCTCCGGCACGAGAATCCTTGTCACCCTCCTGTACGAGATGCAGAAGAGAGACGCAAAGAAGGGCCTTGCAACCCTCTGCGTCGGCGGCGGCATGGGCTGCGCCTGCATCGTCAAGAGAGACTGAAAACAGCCGAAAACGGCGCCAGAATGATGTAGAAAAGGCAGACCTGGGTTTCCCCGGGCCTGCCTTTTTGTGGGCAAATATTGGGCGTTTTGGGCTGCTCCTGACATTGCTGGGATCAGGTGCTTTTCTCCCTCATCGCGGCGTGCCGGAACTACGGGACACCGGATCAGGTGAAAGAAAAATGACAACAAAAAAGCACTCAGGAGAAATCTCCTGAGTGCTTTCTTCTGCGTGCGACAAGATTCGAACTCGCGACCTTCTGGTCCGTAGCCAGACGCTCTATCCAGCTGAGCTACGCACGCATTCTCTGTTGCCTCACCAGCAACAAGAGATATTTTAGAGGAGGTGGGAACTATTGTCAAGGATAAATAGAGAAATCGCCCGTCTGAAATCATGCGAAAGTTTCAGCCAATTGTGAGGGGCAGAGAAAACAGGGCGCAGCTGCCGCCGCACCCTGCAGGGATCAGGACATCTCGAGAGTCAGCCCATGACCGCCTCGACAAAAACTTCCTTCTTAGTGTCATCGACAGGGAGAATATTCCCTGCAACCGGGACACCGTCTGCAGTGAGGGATTTCAGACCCTTTTCGACGTGGTCAGGGTTGGTGACATGGATGTGGTACGCCGTGCCGCGGAAGAGCCTGTCGACCGTGTAGTCCCCAAAATCCGCCGGTACACAGGGATCGATGCGAAGTCCCTGGTGCGTCGGCTGGATGCCCAGGATGTACTGGGAGATGTCTGCAAAGGTCCAGGCTGCCGTACCGGTGAGCCAGCTGTTCTTGCCCTCTCCAAAGTATTTTGCCTCCTTCCCTGCGACCATCTGGCAGTAGACATAGGGCTCCGTGCGGTGAATCTCAGAGATCTCCTCGGTATAGGCCGGGCAGGTCTTCCGATAGACCTCGAAGGCGCGGTTTCCGTGCCCCAGAACGGTCTCAGCGATGGAGACCCAGGGGTTGTTGTGACAGAAGATTCCGCCGTTCTCCTTGTATCCCGGCGGATAGGAGGAAATCTCTCCCAGCTCCAGATGGTACTCTTTGTAGGCGGGAGCGAGAATGCAGATGCCGTATTTCGTGTCGAGCTTCTCCTCCACCGACTTCAGCGCTTCTTCGGCCTGCCCGGATTCCACACCGCAGCCTGCAAGGACGCAGAAACCCTGGGGCTCAATGTAGATCTGCCCGTCGGTGCACTCATGGGAGCCCACCTTGTGTCCATAGGCGTCGTAGGCACGCACAAACCACTTGCCATCCCAGCCGGCAGTGCACACCGCCTCGTTCATCTTTTTCACTTCATCACGGGCTCTTTCGGCCTCTGCCATATCCTTGCGCAGTTCTGCAAGCTCGGCATATTCTTCGCCGTATTTCACGAACATGCCGCCGATAAAGACCGATTCTGCGACAGGCCCTTCCGACGGACCGAAGGTCTGGAAGGACTCTCCGGGGTGCTTTGAGAAGCAGTTGAGGTTCAGGCAGTCATTCCAGTCCGCCCTGCCGATGAGGGGAAGGCCATGGGGACCCTTGTGGGTGATCGTAAAGTCAAGGGAGCGCTTTAAGTGCTCCATCAGTGTTGTTGCGACGCTCTCGTCGTTGTCATAGGGCACGATCTCGTCGAGAATCGTGTAGTCACCGGTTTCCCTCGTGTAGGCGGAGACGGCGGCAATCAGCCAGAGCGGATCATCGTTGAAACCGGAACCGATACCCGCATTGCCCTTCTTGGTCAGCGGCTGATACTGGTGATAGGCCGAGCCATTCTGGAACTGGGTGGCCGCAATGTCCAGGATCCGCTGTCTTGCCCTCTCGGGGATCAGGTGGACAAAGCCCAAAAGATCCTGACAGGAATCGCGGAAGCCCATGCCCCTGCCGATGCCGGACTCGTAGTAGGAGGCGGAACGGGACATGTTGAAGGTGATCATGCACTGATATTGGTTCCAGATGTTGACCATCCGGTTGACCTTCTCGTTCCCGGAGTGGAGCGTGTAGCGGGAGAGGAGCCTGTCCCAGTAGTCATGGAGCAGGGCAAACGCCATGTCCACCTGGGCATCGGTCTTATATTTGGAGAGAAGGGCCCAGGCACGCTTCTTGTTGATGATGCCATCCCGCGCTGTCGTGCCCTCCTGCCACTTCTCATCCTCCGGATTCTCGATGTAGGCGAGGACAAAGACAAAAGATCTGGTCTCTCCCGGCTGCAGAGTCAGATTGATCTGCTGGGAGGCAATCGGTGACCATCCGGAGGCAATGGAATTGCGGCAGGTGCCGTCCAGTACAGCCTGGGGCTGGTCCGGTCCGTTGTAGAAGCCCATAAACTCGGAGCGGATCGTGTCAAAGCCATCAATTTTGCTGTTGACCGAGTAGACCGCATAGTGATTTCTGCGCTCCCGATACTCGGTCTTGTGGAAGATCGCAGAGTCCACGACCTCCACCTCGCCGGTGGAGAGATTTCTCTGGAAATTCTCACAGTCATCGGAGGCATTCCAGAGGCACCACTCCACGTAGGAGAAGAGCTTCAGGTCCTTTGGCGTGTCCGTATTGTTGGTGAGTTTCAGCTGCTGGATCTCACAGGCGTCTGAGAGCGGAACAAAGCAGAGAAGGTCGGAATGAATTCCGCTTTTTTCGGCGAGGAACCGGGAGTAGCCCATCCCATGGCGGCACTCATAGAAGTCGAGTTCCGTCTTCGTCGGCTGCCAGGCCGGATTCCAGATGGTGCTGCCGTCCTTGATGTAGAAGTACTTGCCGTTGCTGTCATAGGGGACATTGTTGTAGCGATAGCGGGTGATGCGCAGGAGCTTCGCATCCTTATAGAAGGAATAGCCGCCGCAGGTGTTGGAGATCAGAGAGAAGAAGTCCTGGTTCCCAAGGTAGTTAATCCAGGGAAGCGGCGTTCTGGGTGTCGTGATGACATACTCCCTGTGTGTGTCATCGAAGTATCCAAATTTCATGAGTTCCCCCTTTCACGGAACGATAACGATTAAGAAAAAGTAAACGTTTAAGTTAATATTTGGACTGATCTGGAATCATTATAACCTCACACAAAGGAATTGCGCAACAGGAATGCCGGAAAAATCTGGAAAACACATGCAGAATAGACATAAATATCGAAATTTACTTGCGAAAATCCGTCAAATATTCTAGGATAATATCGTAAACGATTTAGGACAAAATCGGAATGCCATGAACGGAGAAAGTCCGATATAATCTTGGGGGAAACATAAGGAACTGGAGAAAGGAAGGACGGTCAGAATGGCAGAGAAGGCAGCTGGGAAAGCAAAGGAAACATCCTTAAAGGATATTTCTGTCTACTGCGGCGTATCCATCGCCACTGTCAGCAAGGCCCTGAACGGCCATAAGGATGTGAGCGAGGAGACGATCCGGCGGATCCGGAAGGCGGCAAAGGAACTTGGATACCGCCCGAATTCGGCGGCCAAGGCCCTCAAGACAAACCGGACATACAACCTCGGGATCCTGTTTGTGGATGCCGCACAGAGCGGCCTGACCCACGACTACTACGCAGAGCTCCTGGACAGCTTCAAACGGGAGGCAGAGGCACGGGGATATGATCTAACCTTCATCAACAGCAACCGCAGCGAGAAGAACAGCATGTCCTATCTGGACCATGCCAAGTACCGGGGCTTTGACGGCGTCTGCATCGCCTGTGTGGACTTCTATGATCCGGATGTGATTGAGCTTGCGCGCTCGGACATCCCGATTGTGACCATCGACCACGTCTACAACAACCGCATGGTCGTGATCTCAGACAACGTGAAGGGCATGGCAGACCTGGTCGGATACTGCGTGGATATGGGACACCGCAAGATCGCATACATCCACGGTGCGGACTCTGCCGTCACCCAGGCAAGACTCTCAAGCTTTTACAAGACCACCTATGAACGGGGGATTCAGATCCCGGATGCCTATGTCTGTGAAGCAGCCTATCGCAACACAGACGAGACCTACCGGGAGACCATCCGCCTGTTAAATCTCCCGGATCCGCCGACCTGCATTCTCTATCCTGACGATTTTGCTGCTTTTGGCGGGATCAACGCCATTCACGACCAGGGTCTCTCCATTCCGGACGGCGTCTCCATCTGCGGCTATGATGGCATCCGCATCACGAGGCACATCACACCGCATATCACAACGCTGCGTCAGGACACGAAGGAGATGGGAAGAAAGGCTGCGGAGCTCCTTATCACGCTGATCGAGCACCCGAAGACGACCCTGATTCAGCAGGCGATGGTGGAGGGAAGTCTCTACAAGGGAGAGACCGTAAAGAGGCTGAACTGAAGAGAAAAGGCAGCGCTCTGCAATTCTGCCTGTCCGAAGAGTAGTTAGGAAAGAAGCCTGCAGGATCATGGACATGCATGATCTGCAGGCTTCCTGATATAAGGTGATCAGAATGCGGATTGAAATCCCCCGAAAATGAGGATGAGGAAAACAGCCATGGAGTTTCCCGAAGGCCTCATGAAAGAGCGACATGGGAGCAGTGAGGCAGCAGTCGATGCTTGTGTGGAAAGAGAAGAGTAATGACAATCAAAGAAGCCCGTGAAAGCACGGGGATGTCCGGAGGATCCTGCGAATCTGATTGCGGAAAAGATCCTGCCGGACGAAGATGAGCGGAAAAAGGGAATCCCTGCGGACAACGCAAAGAGAACATGGACAACAATACAAAGATCCCGCAGATCAGGAATTCCCTGACCTGCGGGACTTGTGATGATGTGCGGAGGACTTGAACCCCTACGGTTGCCCACTGGAACCTAAATCCAGCGCGTCTGCCAATTCCGCCATATCCGCGTGAAGCACGAAAAAAACGCCCTCAAGATTCAGGGCGTTTCAGCTTTCATGAGCGATATGGGACTCGAACCCACGACAACTTGATTAAAAGTCAAGTGCTCTACCACCTGAGCTAATCGCCCGTCAACTGGGCTAGCCAGATTCGAACTGGCGAATGCAGCAGTCAAAGTGCTGTGCCTTAGCCGCTTGGCGATAGCCCAATGGTACACGCTGCTGCCTGACGAAAAGAGGGTGGGTACAGGGACTCGAACCCTGGGTCTCCAGAACCACAATCTGGCGCGTTAGCCAACTACGCCATACCCACCATAATGGGTGCAATCTTACGATTCCTTCCCAAATGTGCCCGCGGGGATTCGAACCCCGGACCCACGGCTTAGAAGGCCGTTGCTCTATCCAGCTGAGCTACGGACACATGAAAGCGGGTGATGGGAATCGAACCCACATATCCAGCTTGGAAGGCTGGTGTTCTACCACTGAACTACACCCGCATGGAATGCGAAACACATTTAATTTTCAGAAGTCGGGGTGACAGGATTCGAACCTGCGACTTCCTGGTCCCAAACCAGGCGCTCTAGCCAAGCTGAGCCACACCCCGGTGGTACCATATCCGTGACGCAAGAACAATTATATGGCTGCCCCGCATTCCTGTCAATTTTTTTTTGCTCTCATTCTGTCCAAAAAT